>NZ_JAOWGT010000043.1:0-443104 GCF_030333005.1 Citrobacter sp. Cpo030
GGAATCTATGGTCACTCCCGTTTTTGCAACACCGATTTTGACGACAAGTTGGCTTGCTTGAATCTATCCGGCGTCTGAATGGGATTTTATTCCCGCGCCTCGATGAGTTCCGCGCCTGATGAACCTCCAGAAAATATACGGCTTCAATGAGCCTTTCCGTTTTACAGGTTCCTCAACAGGCCGGTGGGCCGTTAGTATCATCAATATCAGTATTCGCAAAACCAGATGAATGATTGTTTAAACTGGTGTATTTCTGCCTTTATGCTTCGTAAGTTTGCTGTCGCGCCGTCAGTGCCCAGGCTATTCTGGCCAGCTTGTTTGCCAGAGCACAGGTGACGACAAAGTTGCTTTTCCGACACAACAACTCCCTGACCCAGTCGGCCAACTTGCCAGACTGGTGTTCCAGTTTTTGTATGAATACCCTGGCACACTGAACCAACAAAGTTCGGATCTTTTTGTTGCCCCGCTTGCTAATCCCTAACAATGTCGTCCGACCTCCCGTGCTGTACTGTCGGGGTACCAGCCCTGTTGCCGCCGCAAAGTCACGGCTGCTGGCGTACTGCTTCCCGTCGCCAATCTCAGTTGAAATAGTACTGGCAGTCAGCGTTCCAACGCAGGGAATACTCAGCAAGCGCTGTCCAACCTCATCTTCGTCCAACTTTCGTTTCAACTGAGATTCCAGATCTTTAATCTGCTCAACAAGATAGTGATAATGCTGTTGTAATTTCAGCAGTAACTGGCTGAGATAAAGAGGCAAACTACTGTCCTCAAGAAGGGTACTCAGTCGACTAATAACGGCAGCACCTCGCGGAACGCTGATACCAAATTCCAGCAGAAAAGCATGCATCTGATTAGTTGTTTTCACCTTATCCTGAACCAGGGATTCACGGACACGATGCAGAGCTCGCATTGCCTGCTGAGATTCGGTTCTGGGCTGCACGAAACGCATAGATGGACGTGATGCTGCTTCACAGATAGCTTCAGCATCAACGAAGTCATTTTTGTTGCTTTTAACGAATGGGCGGACAAATTGCGGTGATATCAGCTTTGGAAAATGCCCTAACTCTGCCAGCTTGCGTGCCATAAAGTGAGAACCGCCACAGGCTTCCATCGCGATGGTTGTTGCCGGGCATGTCGCCAGAAATTCGATTAGCTTTGGTCGGGTGAATTTTTTACGGTAAACGGCCTTCCCACGATGATCCTGACAATGAATATGGAAAGAGTTCTTACCCAGATCGATACCAATAAGCGCAATGTTTTCCATGATGGTTCTCCGAATGAAAGCCTGTCCTCAGCATAGTACCGGGAAGGAGGGAGTGACCATCTCATTAAATATCCGGTAACGCAGCTCGCATCTGATAATCCCCGCGCTGCTCAGCAGGCTATTTTAATGAACCAGCCTCCGCTTAATTATCGACTGATCCTTAAGCGGCAACAGTTAGTGCAGCGGATGTTTGATACCGCCATCAGTTTTCGTCTTGCGCAACTGAAGGATGCATGGCGGGCGCTATACAGTGCGGAAGCGCGCCTGAAGCGCCCGCTACCCGAAATCAGAGCCTTACTGACCAGCG
Source organism: Citrobacter sp. Cpo030 (assembly GCF_030333005.1). NCBI lineage: Bacteria > Pseudomonadati > Pseudomonadota > Gammaproteobacteria > Enterobacterales > Enterobacteriaceae > Citrobacter > Citrobacter sp. Cpo030. The sequence continues at coordinate 1,572 of NZ_JAOWGT010000043.1, forward strand.
TTCCGATAGATGCCAAAAGTAGTGAAGATGAAGCCTGGCTTGCGCAGTTTGATAATAAAAGCGTTGCCGAACAGCAGATGATGGAGTGGCAGCTCTGGTTTCTTAAAAATCAGCGTCAGGCGATATCAAAACTGGAAGAATTAAAATGAAAGGTGGATCGATACTGCAACGCCTTCGCCAACTCAGCATCAGCAGCAGCCTGCGGGGAGCCTTTCTAACGGGCGCATTACTGACGTTGAGCGTCAGCTGCGTCAGTTTGTACTCCTGGCATGAGCAGAGCTCGCAGATACGCTATTCGCTTGATGATTACTTCCCGCGCGTGCATTCCGCTTTCTTGATTGAAGGAAATCTTAACCTGGTTGTGGACCAGCTAAATGAATTCCTGCTGGCTCCCAATACGACGGTAAGACTGCAACTGCGCAATCAGATAATCTCGCATCTGGATAAAATCGAAGTGCTGAGCAGGGGGTTGCAATCAGCAGAGCAGCAGCAACTGGCGGTGATTTTGCAGGACAGCCGGGCGCTGATGGCGGAACTGGACCGGGTGCTCTACAACATGTTCCTTGTACGCGAAAAAGTGAGCGAACTTTCCGCGCGCATTGATTGGCTACATGATGATTTTACTACTGAGCTGAATTCACTGGTGCAGGATTTTACCTGGCAGCAGGGGACGTTGCTGGATCAAATCGAGGCCAAAAATGGTGATGCGGCGCTGTATCTCAAACGTGCCCGAGAGGTGCAAAACGAGCAGCAGCAGGTCTACACCCTGGCAAGAATTGAAAACCAGATCGTTGATGATTTACGCGACAGGCTCAATGAACTGAAATCGGGTAGCGACGATGGCATGCTGGTGGAGAATCACATCCGCTACCTGGAAAATCTGAAGAAAACGGCGGATGAAAATATTCGTACCCTCGATGACTGGCCCAGCACTATCACACTGCGACAAACTATCGATGAGCTGCTGGAAATCGGGATGATGAAAAATAAAATGCCCGATACGATGCGCGATTATGTCGCAGCGCAAAAAGCGCTGGTTGATGCCAGCCATGCCAGAGAGGCCACGCTTGGGCGCTTTCGAACACTGCTGGAAGCGCAACTGGGGAGTAGCCATCAGCAAATGCAGACGTTTAACCAGCGGCTGGAACAAATTGTTCGCGTCAGCGGTGGGCTTATCCTGCTGGCGACGTTGCTGGCGCTACTTCTCGCCTGGGGGCTTAACCACTACTTCATTCGCTCGCGTCTGGTGAAGCGTTTTACTGCGCTCAACCAGGCCGTGGTGCAAATTGGTCTTGGCAGAACGGATGCCTCTATCCCGGTGTATGGACGCGATGAACTGGGGCGTATCGCAGGCTTGCTGCGCCATACTCTGGGGCAATTGAGCGCGCAAAAAAATCAGCTGGAACAGGAAGTGACCGAGCGCAAGGAGATTGAATCCGATCTTCGCGCAACGCAGGATGAGCTGATCCAGACGGCAAAACTGGCTGTGGTCGGCCAGACTATGACCACGCTGGCGCACGAGATTAATCAACCGCTGAATGCGCTGTCGATGTACCTGTTTACGGCGGGGAGGGCAATCGAACAGGGGCAACCCGCTCAGGCCAGAAGCACATTAACCAAAGCGGAGGGGCTGATTACTCGCATCGATGCCATTATCCGTTCACTGCGTCAGTTTGCGCGCCGGGCCGAGCCTGGCACGCCTCTGCATCCGGTCGATCTACGACAAACGTTCAACGCTGCCTGGGAACTGTTGGCCATGCGACACAAGCCACAGCAGGGTACGCTGACGCTCCCAGACCGGGGCGTGTGGGTGGTTGGTGATGAAGTGCGTATTCAGCAGGTGCTGGTAAACGTCCTGGCAAATGCGCTGGATGCCTGTCCGGTTGCGGCGAAAATAGAGGTTCACTGGCAGACCGAAGGCAGCCGGTTGTGCGTATTTATCAGCGATAACGGCCCCGGCTGGCCTGGGGCATTATTACCATCACTGTTAAAACCGTTTACCACCAGTAAGGATGTTGGCCTCGGTATTGGCTTATCGATTTGTGTATCGTTAATGATGCAAATGAGCGGCGAACTGCGCCTGGCGTCGACCCCGGGGCGCAATGCCTGCGTCGTTCTGCAATTTAATCTGACGGATGTAAACGATGTTGAGTGATGAATATTCTGTTCTGCTTATTGATGATGATGCCGATGTTCTTGACGCTTACACCTTGTTGCTTGAACAGGAGGGATATCATGTATTCGCATGCAGTAACCCTTTTGATGCCCGAAATTGGCTGCAGGCCGACTGGCCAGGGATTGTCCTGAGCGACGTGTGTATGCCTGGCTGTAATGGAATTGACCTGATGACGTTGTTTCATCAGGATGACAATCAGCTTCCGATCCTGTTGATCACCGGACATGGCGATGTTCCGATGGCGGTGGAGGCAGTAAAGAAAGGTGCGTGGGATTTTCTGCAAAAACCGGTTGATCCTGGCAAACTGCTGGTGTTGGTAGAGGACGCGTTGCGGCAGAGAAAATCTGTGATTGCACGTCGTCACTATTGCCAGCAAAAGCTCCAGGTTGAACTGGTCGGCCACAGTGACTGGGTTAATCAGTACCGCCAGCGCTTACGGCAACTGGCTGAAACGGATATTGCCGTCTGGTTTTATGGCGAGCCGGGAACCGGACGTATGACCGGTGCCCGTTATTTGCATCAGCTTGGGCGCAGCGCTGAAGGACCGTTTATTCGTGGGGAGTTGACGTTAGAGAATGCGGGGCAACTCAATGACCTTATTGCCCAGGCGCAAGGGGGAACGCTGGTCCTGAGCCATATTGAGTGCCTGACGCGCGAACAGCAGCACCAGCTGGTGCATTTGCAAAGTCAGGAGCGGCGTCCGTTTCGCTTAATTGGCATTGGCGCCACTTCGTTGGTGGAACTGGCGGCAACCAACCAGATTGTGGCTGAACTATATTACTGTTTCGCGATGACGCAAATTGGTTGCCAGCCGTTGTCTCAGCGCCCGGATGATATTGAGCCGCTGTTTCGTCATTATCTGCACAAAGCCTGTCTGCGTCTGAACCATCCGGTGCCTGAAGTTGAAGTGGATTTACTGAAAGGCATGCGGCGTCGCGTGTGGTTAAGCAATGTCCGGGAACTGGCCAATGCCGCCGAGCTTTTTGCTGTTGGGCTACTGCCACTGGCTGAAACCGCGAATCCGCAACTGCATTTGCCCGAACCGACACCGCTCGATCGTCGGGTCGACGAGTACGAGCGACAGATCATTACCGAAGCGCTCAATATTCATCAGGGACGCATTAATGAAGTGGCGGAGTATTTACAAATTCCGCGTAAGAAACTGTATTTGCGCATGAGAAAATACGGACTGAGCAAGGAACACTATAAGTTTTAGCAGATGGCATGTGGGGAAGAAGAGCGGGTGACGGTATTTCGGTGGTGGCACTAGCGTTCACCGAAATACGCGACGAAACTCTGGGTGATTATCGGGGTGTTTTTCTTACCACATCAAATCGTCAGGAATGACAAAATCAGCATACGGATCGTCTTCGTCCTTCGCTTCCTGGCTCAGTTCGCAATTTAGAACAATATAGCTTGCATCGCGCTGGGCAATCTTGTCGGCGACAACAGCCGGGATAATGGCGTATTCGCTCTCGCTGCTGCTTTCAGCCGTCAGGCGGGCAATGGCCAGACGGCCCTTGATCAACTGAGACTGGGTTACCTTATCAACATAAACTTTTTTGATCAGGTTATTGTCAGTAAAGTTGTAACCAATATCGCCACGGGAAATGGTGATTTTGTTCATTTCAATCAGTTGCTTGATCTGCGCTTTGTATTCTTTAGACAATGCGGCCTGCTTCTGCTGTTCGCTGAGCTGCTTATCACGCTCGACCTGTGCTTTTTTATTTTCTTCAACCGCTTCTCTGGCTTCACGAGCCTGAACGCGCGATTTTTTCGCCGTTCTCTGCACTTTCGCCATTTTTTTGCTGCTGACCAGACCTGCTTTAAGCATCTGTTCTTGTAGGGTAAGTTTTGTCATTGTCGCTTCTAATCCAAAAAATCGTTGCAAGGATTATAACCTTAACGTTCGGCGGGACGCCAGAATGACGGCCGCGCCATGGCTGTTATCTCGGGCTGCTGTCACTGTCCTGTATCTCTCTCCCTTTCTGAATCAGTTGATGATTACCTGATTCTTTAATAAAAAATAATATGCCAAATAAGTTAATGAAATGGAGTATAGATTCGCATGTGTTAATTATTTAGAGTTTTATTCTAATTGAAGTAATTAAATAGAGTTATACTGGCAAAAATTTAATCTAAAAAACAAACAGTTGCCCATTGTTCAAATTTAAAGAGCCGCTTCTTTACGCCGATAACCATAGTGAAAATATGGATAATGGAGGGAAGTGGCATGTGGTGGGTTTATCGAATGCCGATGAAAATGAAGTTAATAATTGCGCTACAACCATTATTACTGGCGTTATGTTGGTTTGCTGGTTCAGGAATATTAACGCGCATTGAGACAGAACGGCAGATGGAGAATATTGCCCAACTGACAGCGCTCGCACACAGTGCCGGAAATGTAGTGCATGAATTGCAAAAAGAACGCGGTATGAGTGTCGGGTTTCTGGGGGCTGCAGGGAAGACGTTCAAAGATGAGTTAAATGCACAGCGGGCTTTGACCGATCGCGAGATCGAGGTATTTGTGCGGTCACTGTCCGATACTGCATTACCGGAAGGGGATGTCGCCACCTCTGTCGCCACGTTTAAGAAAAACATTCTTTCTCTCTCCACTATACGGGAGAACGTCACGCAATTAGGGCTTCCGGCTTCAGATGTTGTTAAGTTTTATACCAACGTCATTGCTGATGTGCTGAATTTTGTGGGTAGATTGGGGCAGTTGACGGATTCTGGCGAGATGGCAAACGCATTCGCCGCCTACTACAACCTGCTGAATTTAAAAGAACAGGCGGGTATTGAACGAGCTCTGCTGTCAAATATCTTTTCCTCCGGCCATTTCGCCGACGGACAGTTACATCAGCTCAGTGATGTCGTCAGTAAACAGAACGTTTGGTTGGCAGAATCGTTACGCCTGAGTTCACCGGAACAGGCAGCCATGTTGAAAAGCCGCTTACAGTCAGCAGAAGCGTCAAAAGCCCTCGCATTTCGTGAAACCGCGTTTAGCCATGCCGCCAACGGTGGATTTGGTGTCGATCCTACTACCTGGTTTAAAGTACAAACCCAGCGTATTGAAGTGATGCGGCAGATAGAAAATGTGACGGCGAATCGTCTGTTGGTGAATGCAGAAAAACTCGCGCAGGATGCACGAAAAAACTGGCAAATATATATGGCTGTTAGCCTGTTAGCGCTCCTGGCATCATTGACGTTCGCTGGGGCCATCGCAATTAATATGCACCGTCAGTTTAGTGACACGCTACGCAAGATTGCGGGTATGAATGGCGATCTGACTCAACGTCTGGCGACCCCGGGCAAAGATGAGCTTTCCTCACTTAATCGTGCCTATAACACGATGCTGGAAAGTATTCAGCATATCGTACAGGAGATTAAGCAAGGCTCCGTGGTTTTGTCCGATGCCAGTAGCAGTATTACGGCGGGAAATCAGGATCTGGCTCAACGTACAGATGAACAGGCTGCATCAATAGTAGAAGCTGTGGCCAGTATGGAGCAGCTATCAACTGCGATTACGCAAACGGCGGATAATGCCCGCGAAGCGGAGCATCTGACAATCAGGCTGGAAAAAGAGGTCCGACAGGCCAGTAACGTTGCCAGTGCGGCAAATCAGAGCATGGGGGATATTCGCGCTTCCAGTGAAAAAATCTCGAATATTGTGACCTCGATTGACGATATTTCGTTTCAGACTAACTTACTGGCGCTGAATGCGGCAGTGGAAGCTGCTCGGGCAGGAGAGATGGGCAGGGGGTTTGCTGTCGTAGCCAGTGAAGTGAGAAATCTTTCGCAGCGTTGCGCCAAAGAGGCTAACCAAATCCGTGAGTTGGTCGCGCAGAATATGGTCAAAATTAGTGAAGGTGTTGAGCGGGTTACGGCATCTGCTACCGCGCTGGAAGCCGCAGCGGATAATACCACCAGTATGAAGCAATATATTGCGGATATCGCTCGTGTGGCGACGGAGCAGTCACAAGGGGTAACCCAGATAAACCTGGCATTGCGACCGATGGAGCAGGTTACACAGCAAAATGCGGCGTTGGTATCTCAGGCGGCGAGCGACAGCCAGAGGCTGGACAATCTGTCGGCAACCATGAAGGATCTGGTTAACCGTTTTGTTGTCTGACGTGGCGCCGTTTAACCGACCCGGAAAACATACCGGGTCGGTTAGTTATCGTATCCTCATGGTGAGGATACGAAGGAGCATTGGTCAGGTACTTTCAGTGGGTTAGAAAAAGATTTCTGACACAGGGATGTCGTCGCTGGTAAAGTGAGCAACCAATACCAAGATGTGGCCAGAAGGGAATTCAGTGTGACCGAACATATTGATTATCAGGCTGAAAAGTACAGCTTTACTGAGGCGACTGAGAGTTCTCGTCTTACTGGCCAATGGGCTGATGTTATTGCTGAATGTCGGGTATTGAAGGCAGGACCAGAAGAACGTCTGCGTATTGCTTTATTGAATGTGGACTACGTGACCAGTTTTGAGTTGCCTTTCCGCCTGTTATTACTCCGTACCCCGCAACTGATTGCCAGCGTGCGTGAAGAGCTGCAGCTTAGTCAGAAAAACGTCATCTTTAACGGCAAACGCTTTGGTTGTGTTTACAGTCTGAAAGCGAGTCTCGGTGGAATACCGGATGAATTTCAGTACCGCCTGTCACATCGCATCCGGCGCATTAGTCCTGCAGGTTCAGGCGAAGCGCCATATCAGCAGATTGCTAAAACAGTAAAAGCGCCACGCGAACGTCTGAAGCTGGCACTGGAATCGGGCCTTGATGTCACTGCGCTGGACGGGCTTTTCTGGTTTGGCAGCCAGCGTATTGCCGCTGATGTGTTGAGGCTGAGAAAAACAGGGATGCGGATAGCGACAAAGCAGACAATGGTGTCCGACAATCTTACTGCAACAGTGAGGAATGTGCCGTTTTACCGCCTGGCCCAGGGATGAACTGACTGGTAAATGAAAGGATTATAACGGGGAGCACAAGAATTCATGGTGTCCCCTGCAGGAATCGAACCTGCAACTAGCCCTTAGGAGGGGCTCGTTATATCCATTTAACTAAGGGGACGAAGCGGCACGAGTATAGCGTTTTTTACTCACAACGGTAAGTCTCAGGCCGCCCGACTGCTCAAACAGTCACCATTCAGGCCTGTTTTTTCTGGTTTTTCTGCTTTTGCTCATCACGCTTTGCTTGCAACCTGGCTTCTTCCTTGCGTTTGTTGCTCATATCATTGCGGATCTGCGCATGGCTCATCAGCGCGAAAATAAACGTTCCGCCACAGATATTCCCGGCGAGCGTTGGTAGCGCAAAGGGCCAGAAAAAATCACTCCAGTGCAGCGTGCCATTAAAGACCAAATAGAGAATTTCCACCGAGCCGACGACGATATGCGTGGTATCACCTAACGCAATCAGCCAGGTCATCAGAATAATGACCACAATTTTTGCCGCCCCGGCAGCCGGAAACATCCACACCATGGTGGCAATTAACCAGCCGGAAATGATGGCGTTGGAAAACATCTCTGTTGGCGTATTTTTCATCACATCCATACCAATTTTGACAAAAGCATCGCGGGTCTCTTCATCAAAAATCGGCATATGTTCAAACGCCCATGCGGCAACCCCGGTGCCAATAATATTACCCAGCAGAACCACGCTCCACAGGCGCATCAACAGGCCAAAATTGCCGAGGGTAGGGTTTTGCATCACCGGCAGTACAGCGGTGACGGTATTTTCGGTAAAGAGTTGCTGGCGGGCCATAATGACAATAATAAAGCCGAAGGTATAACCGAGGTTCTCGAGTAAAAATCCCCCTGGCACGCCTTCCAGTTGTACGTGAAAAATCCCTTTAGCCAGCAATGAGGCGCCCATCGACAGTCCTGCTGCGATGGCTGACCACAGTAGCGCCATCGCGTCACGCTCCATCTCTTTCTCCCCATCCTGGCGAATATGTTCATGGATTGCCATGGCGCGGGAGGGGAGTCTGTCCTCATCAAGCTCTATCTTTGTCCCTGTTAGCTTTTCATCGCTTTCCACCTCGAGTTCGTCGCTGTGTCGATCGATCTTATCTTTCTTGATGTCATTCATAGCCGAATCCTGAATAAGCACGTATTGCTAAAGCGTAGCGGCTTTTGTCCGAAAACCAGCGGGAGAAAGTCTGAGATAGCAAAAATAGTAACGTTTGTTTTTATCGGGTTAGTTAGAATAGAACCGCCGCGGAGTGCGCATTACCAGGCTATGATCAAATCAGTAAGACAGGGTATATAGACATCATTTGACGTGCTGTTACAATCGCTCACATCTAAACAGGCGGATACGTCATCGTTCCGTCATGGATGGCAATCAGCGATAGCCATAAAACACAGGGAGACACTTATGAAGCTTCGCCTGTCGGCGCTTGCGCTGGGAACCACACTTTTGGTGGGGTGTGCGAGCTCCGGTACTGAACAGCAGGGGCGTTCGGATCCATTTGAAGGGTTCAACCGCACCATGTACAACTTCAACTTTAATGTTTTAGATCCATACGTTGTTAGACCCGTAGCTGTTGCCTGGCGAGATTATGTTCCGCAGCCAGCGCGTAATGGTTTAAGCAACTTTACGGGGAACCTTGAAGAGCCGGCCGTCATGGTCAACTATTTCCTGCAAGGCGATCCTTATCAGGGGATGGTGCACTTTACCCGTTTCTTCCTGAATACCCTGTTAGGTATGGGCGGCTTTATCGATGTGGCAGGTATGGCTAATCCGAAGTTGCAGCGCGTTGAACCACACCGCTTTGGCAGTACGTTAGGCCACTATGATGTTGGTTACGGACCGTATATGCAGCTTCCATTCTACGGTAGTTTCACGCTGCGTGATGACGGCGGCGATATGGTCGATACCCTGTATCCGGTACTGTCCTGGCTGACCTGGCCGTTGTCGATAGGCAAATGGACGGTTGAAGGGATTGAAACTCGCGCGCAATTGCTCGACTCTGATGGTCTGCTGCGTCAGTCTTCTGATCCTTACATCATGGTGCGTGAAGCTTACTTCCAGCGTCATGACTTTATTGCGAACGGCGGGAAACTCAAACCAGAAGAAAACCCGAACGCGAAAGATATTCAGGATGATTTAAAAGAGATCGATTCTGAGTAAGGAATTGGGCAAATAAAAAGGTGAGCTAAAAAGCTCACCTTTTTTACGTCTGAAGAAAATCAGAATGCGTAGTTGAAGTTTGTACCAAACAGCCAGGCTTTACCTTCAGAGTCGAAAGTATAGTTGCCTTCTTGCACTGTTACTTTTTGTCCGTGCATGTAAGACACACCGACGTCGATAGAGGCATCGTCATTGAACGCATAAGTTGTACCTGCACTCAACCACAGGCGATCCTGATCCGGAATCGAGATGGAACGCTTACTTGCTGGAACCGGGCTATCGTCATAAGCAATACCGGTACGGAACGTCCAGCTTTTATCCATATAGTAAGTCGTACCCAATGCAATGCGGTAAGAATCTTTGAAGCCTTCTTCTTTATAGAACAGTGTCTGTCCATTGGAACCTGTGGCTTTCAGCTCCTGGAACTGACTCCAGCTGGTATAGGCCATGCTGTAGTGGATAGCCCACTGTGGTGCAATACGGTTATAACCTGACAATTCCCACATTTCAGGAAGGTTAAGTGTCAGAGAACCCGGGACGGTGGCATTGGTCGTTCCCCATGGGAATGTAGTGCCAGCGCCAGGTATAGCGTTCGCTTGGGTACGGATGCCACTCTTATAATCGCCATCAAAATCAATTTTAACTTCAGAACGGTACGTTAAACCATAACGGTTATTTTTATCCAGTTCGTACAGAATCCCGGCGTTCCAACCGTAGCCCCATTCGTCCCCTTTCAGGCTGGCAATTTTGTTGCTGACCTTCGGTAATGCAGCCGTCTGCTCGCCAGAATAACGTTCAATTTTTGCATCAGCATAAACGGCGTTAAAACCGAGACCGAAGCTCCAGCTATCATTCAGACGGTAGGCGCCGCTCAGGTTAAGGTTGACTGTTTTAAGGTCGGTCTTACCGCCGTATTCACCGACGATGTAGCTGTCGTTAAATTCGGTAGCCAGGCCATAGTTTGAGGTAACGGAAGCACCCCAACCAAACTGTTCGTTGATAGGCATCACGAAGTGAGCATTGGGAACCCACGCCGTAGGCGCGATGTTGTCCGCATCAGTGCTGCGTCCGGTGTATGGCGATTTACCGGAAATATTAACGTCTGGATCGATATACACCGCACCTGCTGAGAAAGTAGGGCGATCAAACATCATAATCAGTGCCGGGTTACGACTGGCGTTACCTGCATCATCTGCAATTGCGCCTTCACCCGAATATGCCCGGCCAAGGCCAGAGGAAGAAAATTCGTTTAACTGAAAGCCTGCAGACCAGGCCTGTGTGGAGATAATTGCCACTGCGACTGCGAGAGCAGACTTTGTAAACAGGGTTTTCTGGCTCATGACCATAACCTCATAGATTTATTTTTATACAAACAATGTTACATGCCGTAACAGGAGCGCGAAGTGTAGGGTCTGAGGTACGACTTAGAAATCAGACCAGTGGCGTGAGTATAGGTCGGACCAGCTGGAGTGTTGCAAGTATGTTTATAAATATTTTCAAATTTGATCAGAGAAACGCGATCCAGCTGGCAAAATTGCGGGGGGGCGCACTCACCTGTTTGGGCGATTTTTGTTTTAGATCATTTTTAAGTGTGATTTCGGTCACTTATCGCATTTCATACAATTAACGACTGGAGAGGCGAATAATGGGAGCGTAAAATATCCCTATCGTTTATCTGGCACCTCAGGTGCGAATACAGAGGAAATCTACAATGAGTAAATGCAGTGCTGATGAAACCCCGGTTTGCTGCTGTATGGATGTTGGCACCATCATGGACAACTCCGATTGCACCGCGTCCTACAGCCGTGTGTTCGCGAACCGCGCAGAGGCAGAAGAAACGCTGGCCGCTCTGACTGAAAAGGCGCGTGGCGTGGAATCTGAGCCTTGCCAAATCACCTCGACCTTTACTGAAGAGTCAGAAGGTGTGCGTCTGGATATCGACTTTGTTTTTGCCTGTGAAGCTGAAACGCTGATCTTCCAGCTGGGCCTGCGTTAATCCCCCTCTGCAAAAGCCCTTGCTATCTGATAGCAAGGGCTTTTTCGTAACTGTCAGTGATTATTCACTGTGTCTTAGCTCCCACTTTCTTTTCTCTCCGCTTGGCTAAATGTAAAAAATTGGTTAAGACTATGATCAGGTCAGACCACTTATTTTATTTTTTTACAGGGGAGTGTTATGAGTCAGGCTTTACCGCTGGTTACCCGCCTGGGCGACCGTATTGCCATTGTAAGTGGATTGCGTACGCCATTTGCTCGTCAGGCTACCGCGTTTCATGGCATTCCCGCCGTTGATTTAGGAAAAATGGTCGTCGGTGAGCTGCTGGCGCGCAGCGAAATACCTGCTGATGTGATTGAGCAACTGGTTTTTGGTCAGGTGGTGCAAATGCCTGAAGCGCCAAATATTGCTCGTGAAATCGTGCTGGGAACCGGCATGAATGTGCATACGGATGCCTATAGCGTAAGCCGAGCCTGCGCGACCAGTTTTCAGGCAGTGGCGAATGTCGCGGAAAGCCTGATGGCGGGGTCTATTCGTGCGGGAATTGCGGGTGGTGCGGACTCCTCATCAGTCTTGCCTATTGGCGTCAGTAAAAAGCTGGCGCGGGTGCTGGTGGATGTCAATAAGGCCCGGACAACCGGTCAACGCCTTAAACTCTTTTCCCGACTGCGTTTACGTGACCTGATGCCTGTGCCGCCAGCCGTCGCCGAGTATTCCACTGGTTTGCGTATGGGGGATACGGCTGAGCAAATGGCCAAAACCTATGGTATTACCCGAGAACAGCAGGATGCTCTGGCGCACCGCTCTCATCAGCGTGCCGCTCAGGCGTGGGCTGAAGGAAAGCTGGTAGATGAGGTAATGACTACCTACGCGCCACCGTTTAAAGATCCTTTTTCAGAAGATAACAATATTCGCGGTAACTCTACGCTGGCCGATTACGCCAAACTACGTCCGGCGTTTGACCGCAAGCACGGCACTGTCACCGCAGCAAACAGTACCCCGCTAACGGACGGCGCAGCCGCCGTGATCATGATGACGGAGTCGCGTGCGAAAGAGTTGGGGCTGGTGCCGCTGGGATACCTGCGTAGTTTTGCTTTTACCGCCATCGATGTCTGGCAGGACATGCTGCTGGGACCAGCGTGGTCAACGCCGCTAGCCCTGGAGAGAGCCGGTCTGACCATGGCAGATTTAACCCTGATCGACATGCATGAAGCTTTTGCCGCACAAACGCTGGCGAATCTTCAGTTGTTGGGTAGCGAACGTTTTGCCCGCGACGTGCTGGGCAGAGCACATGCCACTGGCGAAGTTGATGACAGTAAATTTAACGTGCTGGGTGGATCGATTGCCTATGGACACCCTTTCGCCGCTACCGGTGCGCGCATGATCACCCAAACCCTACATGAGTTACGACGTCGTGGCGGTGGTTTTGGTTTAGTGACCGCCTGTGCAGCTGGTGGTTTGGGTGCAGCCATGGTTCTGGAGGCGGAATAATGGAAATGGCATCGGCTTTTACACTAAACGTACGTCTGGATAACGTTGCTGTTGTCACCATTGATGTGCCCGGAGAGAAAATGAACACCCTGAAAGCGGAGTTTGCTTCTCAGGTACGGGCCATTCTGAAACAAATCCGCGATAACAAAGCATTGCGCGGCGTGGTGTTTATTTCGGCTAAACCCGATAACTTCATTGCCGGGGCGGATATCAACATGATTGGTAGTTGTCGTAGCGCGCAGGAAGCCGAAACGCTGGCCCGTCAGGGGCAGCAGATGATGGCGGAAATTAATGCCTTGCCGATCCCGGTTATCGCCGCGATTCATGGCGCATGCCTCGGCGGTGGCCTGGAGATGGCACTGGCGTGCCACAACCGTATTTGTACCGATGATGTTAAAACCGTTCTGGGTTTACCGGAAGTACAACTTGGCTTGTTGCCCGGCTCCGGTGGTACGCAGCGGCTGCCGCGCCTGATTGGCGTCAGTACCGCACTGGATATGATCCTCACCGGAAAACAATTACGCGCAAAACAGGCGCTGAAAGTTGGTTTAGTGGATGAAGTTGTACCGCATTCCATTTTGCTGGAAGCGGCCGTAGAACTGGCTAAAAAGGACAGTTCTGCGCATCGAACACTGCCCGTGAGAGAGCGAGTGTTGGCGGGGCCGCTGGGGCGGGCGCTGTTGTTCCGCATGGCCAGTAAAAAGACGGTGCAAAAAACGCAAGGTAACTACCCTGCAACAGAACGTATCCTTGAGGTCATCGAAACCGGGCTAGCGCAAGGCAGCAGTAGCGGTTATGACGCTGAGGCCAGTGCGTTTGGTGAGCTGGCGATGACATCCCAGTCTCAGGCGTTACGGCACATCTTTTTTGCCAACACCGATGTGAAAAAAGATCCCGGAAGTGATGCGAAACCTGGCCCGCTAAACAGCGTAGGTATTTTGGGCGGCGGTCTGATGGGCGGTGGTATTGCCTACGTGACGGCCTGTAAAGGCGGCTTGCCTGTGCGCATCAAAGATATAAACGCTAAGGGAATCAACCACGCGCTGAAGTACAGCTGGGATCAGCTTGAAACGAAGGTTCGCCGCCGTCATATCAAAGCCAGCGAACGCGATAAACAACTGGCGCTGATTTCGGGAACGATCGACTACCGTGGCTTTGCGCATCGCGATCTAATTATTGAAGCCGTGTTTGAAGATCTGTCGCTAAAACAAAGGATGGTGGCAGAAGTTGAGCAAAATTGCGCACCTCATACCATTTTTGCTTCTAACACCTCATCTTTGCCCATTAGCGATATTGCTGCGAACGCTGCAAGGCCCGAACAAGTGATTGGTTTACACTTTTTTAGTCCGGTGGAAAAAATGCCGTTGGTCGAAGTGATCCCGCATGCCACGACCTCTGAGCAGACAATTGCAACTACCGTTAAGTTAGCGAAAAAACAGGGTAAAACGCCGATAGTGGTCAGAGATAAGGCCGGCTTTTACGTTAACCGCATTTTAGCGCCTTATATTAACGAAGCGATTCGTATGTTGACCGAAGGCGAGCGGGTCGAAACCATAGACGCCGCGCTGGTTAAGTTTGGTTTTCCAGTTGGGCCAATCCAACTTTTGGATGAGGTTGGAATTGATACGGGCACTAAAATTATACCAGTGCTTGAGGCTGCATATGGAGAACGTTTTAGCGCGCCTGCAAATGTTGTTGCTTCAATTTTGAATGACGATCGCAAAGGTAGAAAAAATGGTCGGGGTTTCTATCTTTATGGTGCGAAAGGGCGTAAAAGCAAAAAACAGGTCGACCCTGCAATTTATACGCTTATTGGCGTCCAGGGTCAGGGCCGACTTTCCGCCGCGCAGGTAGCAGAGCGGTGCGTTATGTTAATGCTCAATGAAGCAGCCCGTTGTTTCGACGAGAAGATAGTCCGCAGCGCACGTGATGGCGACATCGGCGCTGTATTTGGTATTGGTTTTCCGCCATTCCTCGGCGGCCCGTTCCGGTATATGGATTCTCTCGGCGCGGGTGAAGTGGTTGCGGTTCTGCAACGGCTGACCACGCAGTACGGCTCGCGGTTTACACCGTGTGAGCAGTTATTGCAGATGGCGGAACGCAGTGAAAGATTCTGGAATATTGGGGAAACTGACCTGAATTCATGAGGTCAAAGGTAGGATGAATCCGCACTGAATGTATGGGTCGCGCTCAAAATGTAAACAGAGATTGACTATACTTACGCCGTTGAGGTAAAAAACAGCGTTTCATTCGGTGAATGGATAAGGCACAATGCCGGCCACCATATCGTTACCACAGCCAATAGGGGCTGTGAATAAAGGTAGTGGTGATTCTGGTTAACAAAAGCGGTGCAATATGCAAGTTTTTATCATGCGTCACGGCGACGCGGCCCTCGATGCCGCCAGTGATTCGGTTCGTCCCTTAACCTCCTGTGGTTGTGACGAATCTCGCCTGATGGCGAACTGGCTGAAAGGTCAAAAAGTGGATATCGAACGTGTTCTGGTGAGCCCGTTCCTACGAGCCGAACAAACGCTGGATGTGGTGGGGGAGTGTATGAACCTGCCAACCGGTGTGGATGTTTTGCCGGAGCTGACTCCCTGCGGCGATGTCGGTCTGGTCAGTGCCTATTTACAGGCTCTGGCCAATGAAGGTATCGCCACCGCACTGGTTATCTCTCACTTGCCTTTAGTGGGGTATCTGGTGTCTGAGCTTTGCCCAGGTGAAACACCGCCGATGTTTACCACATCAGCGATTGCCAGCGTCACGCTTGATGAGAGCGGGAAGGGGACTTTTAACTGGCAGATGAGCCCGTGTAACCTGAAAATGGCAAAAGCGATTTAAAAAGGTTGGTATCGGATAAGGCGCAGCCGTCATCCGAAAATGCAAAGAGCCGCAAACGCGGCTCTTTCTGTTTTTCTGCATCACGGAAGTTCGGGCGGTAGCCACTCTTCCACCTCAATCAATACCAGCAGCGCGGCGTCGCCACCGTACTCTTTCGGTGCCTGATGAAAAGCCATCACGTGCGGATGCTGGGCCAGCCAGAGCGGCGTTTGCTGTTTCAGAATATGTTTTCCGTGGCCATGCATCACGCAGGCGCAAAACACATGCTCACGACGACAGGCGGCAATCAGCGCGCCTAACTCTTGTTTGGCCTGCTGCTGGGTCAGCCCATGCAGATCGAGAAACAGCTCCGGAGAATAATCGCCACGGCGCATTTTCTTCAGTTCGAAATGGCTGACGTCGGCACGCAGGTATCTTACCGGGCCGTCCGTATTCAGCAGCGGCTGAAACTCATCCGAGAAATAGTGGCTGGCATCAGCCTGCTCCTGTAGCAGTCTTTTAACCGGAACCTCGGCCATTTTTTTACGTGGAGGTCGGTGAACAATGGTGTCCTGTTTAATTTTACGCGTGCCGGTCATCAGCTGGCGAAACAGCGTCTGATCCTCCTCGCTGAGCGATGTTTTCTTTTTCATTCGAGAGTCTCAACTTTTATTTTCCGTTAGTTTAACCCGACTCGGCGGGCATCCGATCGCTTAAAACGCAATTTTCGCGTTCAGGCCCCGTGTGAATGCTGATTTATCGCCGTCTTCGTGGCAAACTAGCCGCCGAAATTAATACGAGCATGCCCTGGAGGAATACGTGGATAAAATTTTCGTCGATGAAGCAGTGAGTGAACTGCATACCATTCAGGACATGTTGCGTTGGGCGGTCAGCCGTTTTAGCGCGGCGAACATCTGGTATGGCCATGGCACGGATAACCCATGGGACGAGGCCGTACAACTGGTGCTGCCGTCACTTTATTTGCCGTTGGATATTCCAGAAGATATGCGTACCGCGCGTCTGACCTCCAGCGAGCGTCATCGTATTGTTGAACGCGTGATTCGCCGCGTCAACGAGCGCATTCCGGTTGCTTATCTGACCAACAAAGCCTGGTTCTGCGGGCATGAATTTTATGTTGATGAACGCGTGCTGGTTCCACGTTCACCGATTGGCGAGCTTATCAATAACCGCTTTGCGGGCCTTATTAATGAGCAACCGCAGCATATCCTCGATATGTGTACCGGCAGCGGCTGTATTGCCATTGCCTGCGCCTATGCCTTCCCGGAAGCCGAAGTCGATGCGGTGGATATTTCCACTGACGCGCTGGCGGTGACTGAACACAATATTGAAGAACACGGTCTGATCCATCACGTCACGCCGATCCGTTCCGATCTGTTCCGCGATCTGCTGAAAGTCCAGTATGACTTGATTGTGACCAACCCGCCGTATGTCGATGCGGAAGATATGTCCGATCTGCCAAACGAATATCGTCACGAACCTGAGCTGGGTCTGGCGTCCGGCAGCGATGGGCTGAAACTTACCCGCCGCATTCTGGGGAACGCCCCAGACTACCTGTCAGATAACGGTATTCTGATTTGTGAAGTCGGAAACAGCATGGTACATCTGATAGAGCAATATCCGGATGTACCGTTCACCTGGCTGGAGTTCGACAACGGCGGTGACGGCGTATTCATGCTGACCAAAGAGCAGTTAGTTGCTGCTCGCGAGCACTTCAGCATTTATAAAGACTAATTACACGCGCACATACACAACACTCATAACGGAGCCGTGATGGCAGGAAACACAATTGGGCAACTCTTTCGCGTAACCACTTTCGGCGAATCACACGGGCTGGCGCTCGGTTGTATTGTCGATGGTGTTCCGCCGGGCATTTCTCTGACAGAAGCTGACCTGCAGCACGATCTCGACAGACGCCGTCCGGGCACATCGCGCTACACTACGCAGCGTCGTGAGCCGGATCAGGTGAAAATCCTCTCCGGGGTGTTCGAGGGCGTTACCACTGGCACCAGCATTGGCCTGCTGATCGAAAATACCGATCAGCGTTCACAGGATTACGGCGCGATTAAGGACGTTTTTCGTCCGGGACACGCCGACTATACCTATGAGCAAAAATATGGCCTGCGCGACTACCGTGGCGGCGGACGTTCATCCGCACGTGAAACAGCGATGCGTGTGGCGGCCGGAGCGATTGCCAAAAAATATCTGGCGGAAAAATTCGGCGTTGAGATCCGCGGCTGCCTGACGCAGATGGGTGATATTCCGCTGGAGATTAAAGACTGGTCCCAGGTGGAACTTAACCCATTCTTTTGCCCGGACCCGGATAAACTTGAAGCGCTGGACGAACTGATGCGCGGGCTGAAGAAAGAAGGTGACTCCATCGGAGCTAAGGTGACCGTTGTTGCACGCGGTGTACCTGCGGGTCTCGGCGAACCTGTATTCGACCGCCTGGATGCCGACATCGCCCATGCGCTGATGAGCATTAACGCCGTTAAGGGCGTTGAGATTGGCGATGGATTTGACGTTGTTGCGCTGCGCGGCAGTCAGAACCGTGACGAAATCACCAAAGAAGGTTTCCAGAGTAACCATGCGGGCGGCATTCTGGGCGGGATCAGCAGCGGGCAACAAATCATTGCTCATATGGCGCTGAAACCGACGTCCAGTATTACCGTTCCTGGGCGCACTATTAACCGCTTTGGAGAAGAAGTCGAAATGATCACTAAAGGTCGCCACGATCCGTGCGTAGGGATCCGCGCCGTACCGATCGCCGAGGCGATGCTGGCGATCGTATTGATGGATCACCTGCTGCGTCAGCGGGCGCAAAATGCGGACGTGAAGACCGATATTCCACGCTGGTAAGAGATGAAAAAAACGGCACTTGCGGCGCTGGCTCTGTTTGCCAGTACCGCCTGTCTGGCGGCGACGCCCTGGCAGAAAATTACCCATCCGGTTGCGGGCAGCGCGCAGTCTATCGGCGCGTTTTCCAATGGCTGTATTGTTGGCGCAGATACTCTGCCTGTCCAGTCAAAACACTATCAGGTGATGCGCACCGATCAGCGTCGTTACTTTGGCCATCCGGATCTGGTGAGGTTTATCCAGCGTCTGAGTAATCAGGCCAATAGTCAGGGGCTGGGCACGGTGTTAATCGGCGATATGGGTATGCCGGCCGGTGGGCGATTCAATGGCGGTCACGCCAGCCACCAGACGGGACTGGATGTGGATATTTTCCTGCAACTGCCGAAAACGCGCTGGACCCAGTCGCAACTGCTGCGGCCGCAGGCGTTAGATCTGGTCTCACAGGATGGCAAACGTGTTGTGCCGTCACTGTGGAAACCGGAGATTTTCAGCCTGATCAGGCTGGCTGCAAAAGATAATGAAGTAACGCGTATTTTCGTGAATCCGGCGATTAAGCAACAACTTTGTCTGGATGCAGGGACCGACAGGGACTGGTTGCGTAAAGTGCGGCCGTGGTTCCAGCATCGTGCGCATATGCACGTGCGGTTACGTTGCCCTGCCGACAGCCTTGAGTGTGAAGATCAACCGTTACCGCCACCGGGTGACGGCTGTGGCGCAGAGCTGCAAAGCTGGTTCGAACCTCCAAAACCTGGAACCACCAAGCCTGAGAAGAAGACACCGCCGCCGTTGCCGCCTTCCTGCCAGGCGCTACTGGACGAGCATGTACTCTAATGGATCATTTTGCATCTCTGTTTATGGTGTCGCCACTGCTGTTAGGTGTGCTTTTTTTTGTGGCGATGCTGGCAGGTTTTATTGATTCTCTGGCCGGAGGCGGTGGTCTACTCACCATCCCGGCATTGATGGCGGCCGGGATGCCACCTGCGCAAGCGCTGGCGACCAATAAGCTGCAAGCCTGCGGGGGATCTATCTCTTCCTCCCTCTATTTTATTCGTCGGGGTGTGGTTAATCTGGCGGATCAGAAGCTCAATATCTTCATGACCTTTATCGGCTCAATGAGCGGCGCGCTGTTGGTTCAACACGTGCAGTCAGATGTTCTGCGCCAGATCCTGCCAGTATTGGTTATCTGTATTGGCCTTTACTTTCTGTTGATGCCTAAAATCGGGGAAGAGGACCGACAGCGCCGACTGCACGGTTTGCCTTTCGCGCTGGTGGCCGGGGGATGCGTCGGCTTTTACGATGGTTTTTTTGGTCCGGCGGCGGGGTCGTTCTACGCGCTGGCTTTTGTCATGCTGTGCGGATACAACCTGGCGAAATCGACGGCCCACGCCAAAGTATTAAATGCCACCTCGAATATCGGCGGTTTGTTGCTGTTTGCTCTCGGCGGCAAAGTGATTTGGGCGACAGGTTTTGTGATGCTCATTGGCCAGTTTATTGGCGCACGGATGGGCTCTCGACTGGTACTCAGCAAAGGACAAAAACTCATTCGGCCAATGATCGTTATTGTCTCCGCCGTGATGAGCGCCAAGCTACTTTATGATAATCATGGACAGGAGATTCTCCACTGGCTGGGGATGAACTAATGAATAATACGCATCACTACGAACAGTTAATTGAGATTTTTAACGGCTGCTTTGCCGATGAATTTAATACCCGTCTGATTAAAGGCGACGACGAACCGATCTATCTTCCAGCGGATGCGGAATTACCGTATCACCGTATCGTTTTTGCGCATGGTTATTACGCCAGTGCGTTACACGAAATTTCACACTGGTGCATCGCCGGTAAAGCCCGTCGTGAACTGGTCGATTTCGGTTACTGGTACTGCCCGGACGGACGCGACGCGAAGACACAATGCCAGTTTGAAGATGTGGAAGTGAAGCCGCAGGCGTTTGACTGGTTGTTTTGCATGGCGGCGGGCTACCCGTTTAACGTCAGTTGCGACAATCTGGAGGGGGACTTTGAACCGGATCGCGTGGTATTCCAGCGCCGTGTTCATGCTCAGGTGATGGAGTACCTGGAAAAAGGGATCCCTGAACGTCCGGCGCGTTTCATTAACGCGTTACAGAATTATTATCACACGCCTGAACTTACGGCGGAACAATTCCCGTGGCCCGAAGCGCTCAACTGAAGCCGCTGCCACGTTTACAATGAGGAAATAAGATGATCGCGGAGTTTGAATCACGCATTCTGGCATTAATCGACGATATGGTAGAGCACGCCAGCGATGATGAGTTGTTTGCCAGTGGCTATTTGCGTGGGCACCTGACGCTGGCTGTGGCTGAGCTGGATGCTGGCGAGGACCATTCCGCTGAGGCATTGTACGCCAATGTGACCAGCAGCCTGGAAAAAGCCATCAGCGCAGGCGAACTCTCGCCGCGTGACCAGGCGTTAGTGAAAGAGATGTGGGACACACTGTTCCAGAAGGCAACGCAATAATAATTGCAGTGGATTGTGCCGGATGGCGACGCGAAGGCGTCTTATCCGGCCTACGCGGACGGGAGTTGTAGGCCGGATAAGCGTAGCGCCATCAGGCAATGGCGAGATGGTATCTTATTTCACCGCTTTACCCTTCAATAACTTCCTTACCCACAGACGATTCGGATTCAGCACTGCCAGCGTGTTGGCATCCATTGGTATGGGTTCATTGCTCATTTGCGATGCAAGAATTTCTGCACACAGCGGGGCAGTACACAGCCCGCGCGAGCCCAGCGCACCTAACATAAATAAATCGGAATACACCGGGGCGTTTACGGCGTGCACTTTGTCTTCGGCAAGAGTGGCATACTGGCTGAGCGTGGCGTCATAATCCGCGACGTTGCCGACCATCGGCATGTGATCGCGCGTGGCGCAGCGCACTCCACAACGGGCGTCATTGCCACTAACGTCTACTTCTTTTGCCCACGCGGCATTCGGGAAACAATCTATTAAGCGCTGACGGTTTTGCTGCTGATCGTCCGCGCGATACAGCGTTTCTTCACTTCCGCGATGATAGCTGGCGCCAATGCAGTGCTGCTGGTTTTGCGGGTTGTGTGGCGTGAGGTAGCCGTCATAGCACAGCACCTGACGCAGCGCTGAAAGCGAAGGCGTGGTAGGAATGTGACTCACCTGACCGCCTACGGAGTACACCGGAAGCGACTGCGTTTGCTCAACGCCGTTAATGCGATGCCCGTTAGCCATAACTACAGCAGCGTGAGTGGCGGTGTCGCCACTGGCAAACGTCAATTGCCAGTGTTCTGTCTGCCGAGACAGCGAGGCCAGCGTATGTTGATACCGGGTGCGTAATCCCAGCGTTGCGGCGTAGTCGAATACGGCGGCGGTTAACTGTGCCGGACACAGCCATCCTCCGGCAGGGTACTGAATGCCGCCGCATCCGGTTTCTACGCCGGTCGTTTGTAAAACCTGCTCTGCGTTAACGCTGATGGCGAGCGCATCAGGCAATTCAAGGGACAGCATTTGGTCGATTTTTTGCTGGCTTTTTTCATCCCACGCCAGTTGTGTCACACCGCACCAGTCATGCGCGAACTCAACGGGGAGGGCGTCATACAGTCGACGAGCGAAGGTAAACGCGGTGGGGAAAAAGAGATTAATGGCCGCGTCATGCTTGCTGAGTAGCGGATAAAGCGCGCCCTGGCGATTGCCGGATGCACCCCCGGCTGGGTTATCGTCGGCGCAATAGAGAGTGACCTGCCAACCGCGACGCAGTAACGCCAACGACAGCAATGCGCTGGCAATCCCCCCGCCAATAATGGCGGCTTCGCGTTTATCTGTTCCGGTACGTGCAAACCACGGCGCCGAGGAGGGGAGCGTCAGCGTCTGTTCCATTACGCCACAGAGCATTTCGCGTTTGCGACCAAAGCCTTTGCATTTTTGCATCGTAAATCCGGCTTCCTGCAATCCCCGACGCACAAAGCCCGCTGAGGTGAAGGTTGCCAGCGTACCGCCGGGACGAGCCAGACGGGCCATTGCGTTAAACAGCGTTGGCGTCCACATATCCGGATTTTTTGCAGGCGCGAAACCGTCCAGAAACCAGGCATCCACTTTTTGATTCAGGGAGTCATCGAGCTTACTGGTCAGTTCGTTAATATCGCCAAACCACAGATCCAGCGTGATACGTCCTTCATCAAGGAGCAGGCGATGGCATCCCGCCAGCGGCAGCGGCCATTGCTCTTGCAGCGCCGTGGCCCACGGGGCAAGTTCTTGCCAGTGCTGATGGGCTAAGGTTAAATCTTCGCGCGTCAGTGGATATTTTTCAAAGCTGATGAAATGTAATCTTTCCAGGGTAGCTTCGGGATGGGTATCGCGAAAATCGGTAAATGCCTGCCAGAGTGTCAGGAAGTTAAGTCCGGTGCCAAACCCGCTTTCTGCCACCACGAAGAGGGGACGTGAATGCACAGGGAATCGCTGGGCGAGATGATTCCCACCGAGAAAGACGTAACGTGTCTCTTCCATCCCGTTATCATTGGAAAAATAGACATCGTCAAAATCTCGGGAAACAGGTGTACCCTCAGCGTTGAATTCAAGGTTTGCAGGTTGTATAGCGTATTGTTTCACGTAAGTTACTCGTCTGGCAGGCTGTGCCCCGATCTTAGCGATGAGTGCCTGGCTGCGCAAATTTCCACACTAAATGGCTGATCGGACTTGTTCGGCGTACAAGTGTACGCTATTGTGCCACTCGAAACTTTAAAATAGTGCGACTTACAGAGGTATTGAATGAAACGTGCAGTGATTACTGGCTTGGGCATCGTTTCCAGCATCGGTAATAACCAGCAGGAAGTCCTGGCATCTCTGCGTGAAGGACGTTCAGGGATCACTTTCTCTCAGGAGCTGAAGGACTCCGGCATGCGTAGCCACGTTTGGGGCAACGTAAAACTGGATACCACTGGCCTCATTGACCGCAAAGTAGTGCGCTTTATGAGCGACGCATCCATCTATGCATTCCTTTCTATGGAACAGGCAGTGGCTGATGCCGGCCTTGCAGCAGAAGATTACCAGAACAACCCGCGCGTTGGCCTGATTGCAGGTTCCGGCGGCGGCTCCCCGCGTTTTCAGGTGTTCGGTGCTGACGCAATGCGTAGCCCGCGTGGTCTGAAAGCGGTTGGCCCGTATGTGGTCACCAAAGCGATGGCGTCCGGCGTTTCTGCCTGCCTCGCAACGCCGTTCAAAATCCACGGCGTAAACTACTCCATCAGCTCTGCCTGTGCGACATCTGCGCACTGTATCGGTAACGCGGTAGAACAAATTCAGCTGGGCAAACAGGATATCGTTTTTGCTGGCGGCGGCGAAGAGCTGTGCTGGGAAATGGCGTGTGAATTCGACGCAATGGGCGCGCTGTCTACTAAATACAACGACGATCCATCCAAAGCTTCCCGTACCTATGACGCACACCGTGACGGTTTCGTTATCGCTGGTGGTGGCGGTATGGTCGTGGTCGAAGAGCTGGAGCATGCGCTGGCACGTGGCGCGCATATCTACGCGGAAATCGTCGGTTACGGCGCAACGTCCGATGGCGCAGACATGGTTGCTCCGTCTGGCGAAGGCGCAGTACGTTGCATGCAGATGGCGATGCACGGCGTAGACACCCCGATCGACTACCTGAACTCTCACGGTACCTCTACTCCGGTAGGCGACGTGAAAGAGCTGGGTGCAATCCGTGAAGTGTTTGGTGATAACAGCCCGGCCATCTCTGCGACTAAAGCCATGACCGGTCACTCTCTGGGTGCGGCTGGCGTGCAGGAAGCTATCTACTCTCTGCTGATGCTGGAACACGGCTTTATCGCGCCGAGCATCAACATTGAAGAGCTGGATGAGCAGGCGGCAGGTCTGAACATCGTGACCAAACCGACCGAGCAGGCGCTGACTACTGTAATGTCCAACAGCTTCGGCTTTGGCGGCACCAACGCAACGCTGGTTATGCGTAAGCTGAAAGCATAAGACAGTGTGCCGGATCTTATATCCGGCTCATGCTGTACAGTAAAGGGAGCCGTCAGGCTCCCTTTTTTATATCGTTGACAATCGATCGGGTTTACAGGCAGACTCCAGCTTCAACATTATCCTCTTGATAATGCGTAAGCGTTTAACGTTATCCAACGCACCTTAATCCTGATAGTCAGGTAGAGGGGGCGTGGACATTCCTCGCCTTACTCTGCATTTTGGAGTAACGCATGACAGCTGTAACCCAACAAGAAAAAACACCTTCGGCGAACTTTTCGCTGTTTCGTATCGCTTTTGCGGTTTTCCTGACCTATATGACGGTCGGCCTACCTTTGCCCGTGATTCCTCTGTTTGTGCATCAGGAACTGGGCTATGGCAATACCATGGTCGGTATCGCCGTAGGCGTACAGTTTCTGGCAACGGTATTAACGCGCGGCTACGCCGGGCGCTTAGCCGATCAATATGGTGCTAAACGCTCGGCGCTACAGGGGATGTTTGCCTGTGGGCTGGCGGGCGCGGCGTGGCTTTTAGCCGCGCTATTGCCAGTTTCTGTCCCTGTAAAATTTGCGTTGTTAATCGTCGGGCGTTTGATCCTCGGTTTTGGCGAAAGCCAACTGCTCACTGGAACGTTGACCTGGGGGTTGGGGTTGGTCGGCCCAACACGCTCCGGTAAGGTGATGTCGTGGAACGGAATGGCGATTTACGGCGCGCTGGCCGCCGGTGCACCGTTGGGCCTGTTGATCCACAGCCACTTTGGCTTTGCAGCGCTGGCCGGGACGACGATGGTATTACCGCTGCTGGCATGGGCATTCAACGGCACTGTACGCAAAGTGCCTGCGCATGCAGGAGAACGTCCTTCGTTATGGAGCGTGGTAGGGCTTATCTGGAAACCGGGCCTGGGCCTGGCGCTGCAGGGCGTTGGCTTTGCGGTGATCGGTACGTTTATTTCACTCTATTTTGTCAGCAACGGCTGGACGATGGCGGGGTTCACCCTGACTGCGTTTGGTGGGGCGTTTGTGCTGATGCGCATTCTGTTTGGCTGGATGCCGGACCGGTTCGGCGGCGTGAAGGTTGCCGTTGTCTCTTTGCTGGTGGAAACTGCGGGGCTGATTCTGCTGTGGCAGGCCCCATCAGCCTGGATTGCGCTGCTCGGAGCGGCATTAACCGGGGCCGGGTGTTCGCTTATCTTCCCGGCCTTGGGTGTCGAGGTAGTGAAGCGAGTGCCCGCGCAGGTTCGTGGGACGGCGCTGGGCGGTTACGCCGCGTTTCAGGATATCTCCTACGGCATAAGCGGTCCGGTCGCCGGGGTGCTGGCCACCGCGTACGGTTATCCCTCAGTGTTCCTTGCCGGGGCGATATCTGCCGTGGTGGGGATTATTGTAACGTTGCTTACGCTGCGTAAAGGTTAGGCGACCAGCCAGAAAATGGTTAACGCAATTATCAACGCAACAAACAGCAGTCCCGGTCGTGCCGACAGAGATTTAACCGTTTCAATCATCGGCGCGAACGGGCTGTAAATGGGCTGCAGATGGCGCGGATTGCTGAGCTCGCGTTCTCGTTCCACGCGCCGCAGGAAAATTTGATTGAGCAAGTCCTGCACCTGCACCGTGGTCAGAATCGATTGTGGTTGGATCTGATACGTCTGCTGTGCGTACTCTTTTATTGCTGTCAGCTCATTCGGCTCTAATGGCAGCTTCAGCGCCGCCTGGAGCGTTTGTAGCGTCGGGGCGCTTTGCAAGCTGAGCGTCTGGCGCGCCTGCAGCCAGGTGACCAGGTGCGTAAACTGTTTGGCAGGGATCAGCTCACCGCTTTTTACGCCAGACAACTCCAGCATCGACTGCCAGATCATCTTCCCGGATTCTCCCGTGGCCGCCGCCAGTTTGGTAACTAACTGGTTCAGCGTATTGTGCTCTGCGGGGAGCAATGGACGATCGGTGGCCGGGCGCTGCTGTGGCTGCGGTATCGACAGCTGCCCCTGTTGCAGTAGCGTGAGCACGTTCTTTAACTGCTCAGGCGTGAGCTGGCTGAGCGCCGTTTGCCCATACTGCTGACGGATAAAATCACTCACTGCCTGGCGATTATTTCCCTGGCTCAGTAATTCAGTGAGCTGCGAAAGCACCTGACGATTAACATGATTTTGCTGAGCAACCCCCAGCCGTTGGTTAAGGTTTTGCTCAGCGGCTGGAAAGTGACGTGACTGCAGCGGCGTATCACTTTTGACGCCCAGATCGTGCTTCATTCCGGCCCACACTTCAGCACTTTGCTGCTGGGTGAGTGAAATCAAACGGGTAATTAGCCGTTCCAGCACAGTACGTTGTTGTGTGGATAACGGTTGTTCACCCGCAGCGGAAGGGGCATTTTGGCCTTCGCCGGGAGGGCGTGCGGGCGTACCTGAAATGGGCTGCATCATCTCTGTTCCTTAAATCTGTGCTGACCAGGTCTCGCAGTATGCCTGGCGGCGAGATTATGGCACACTTGCCCGGTTAACTCTCGTTCTCAAACAGGTGCGAAAGACGTGAAAATCCTCGTTGATGAAAATATGCCCTATGCCCGCGAACTGTTCAGTCGTTTGGGGGAGGTCAAAGCGGTTCCCGGCCGTCCGATTCCCGTTGCTGAACTGGATGATGCGGATGCTTTAATGGTGCGCTCGGTGACGAAAGTAAATGAATCACTGCTTGGCGGAAAATCGGTTAAATTTGTCGGCACGGCAACCGCTGGCACAGACCATGTGGATGACGCCTGGCTTGCGCAGTCGGGGATCGGTTTTTCCGCCGCACCCGGCTGTAACGCGATAGCGGTCGTAGAATATGTTTTTTCAGCGTTGCTGATGCTGGCGGAGCGCGACGGGTTTGCGTTACGCGATCGCACCGTGGGCATTGTGGGTGTAGGCAACGTGGGCGGGCGTTTGCAGGCGCGTCTGGAAGCGCTGGGGATCCGCACGCTGCTGTGCGATCCACCGCGAGCCGATCGCGGTGATGAAGGCAATTTCTGCTCGCTGGATGAACTGGTAGAGCAAGCCGATGTGCTGACTTTCCATACGCCGCTGTTTAAAGACGGGCCGTACAAAACGTTGCACATGGCGGATGACGCGCTGATTAGCCGGCTGAAACCGGGCACTATTCTGATCAACGCCTGCCGTGGGCCGGTCATCGACAATACGGCATTGCTGAACCGATTGAATGCCGGTCAGTCGCTGAGCGTTGTGCTGGATGTCTGGGAAGGAGAGCCGGATCTCAATGTGGCGTTGCTGGAGAAAGCTGATATCGGTACGGCGCACATTGCCGGGTATACCCTCGAAGGAAAAGCGCGTGGTACCACGCAGGTCTTTGAGGCCTATAGTAAGTTTATTGGTCACGAGCAGCACGTTGCGCTCAGTACCCTGTTACCCGCACCGGAATTTGGTCGTATTACCCTGCATGGCCCGTTAGATCAGCCAACGCTGAAAAGGCTCGTGCATTTAGTGTATGATGTGCGCCGCGATGATGCGCCGTTGCGTAAAGTCGCTGGAATTCCGGGTGAGTTTGATAAACTGCGTAAAAATTACCTTGAGCGTCGTGAATGGTCGTCTTTATATGTGATGTGTGACGACGCAACGGCTGCTGCCTTATTGTGTAAGCTGGGTTTTAACGCTGTTCATCATCCGGCACATTAATGTCTTCTTAATGCTCCCTGTCGAATAATGCGACAGGGACGCTTACGTATTTCTTGGAGTAAATCACCATGTCTGAAGGCTGGAATATTGCCATTCTGGGCGCAACGGGCGCCGTAGGCGAAGCCCTGCTCGATACGCTGGCTGAACGCCAGTTCCCGGTCGGTGAAATTTATGCGCTGGCGCGTAATGAAAGCGCCGGTGAACATCTGCGTTTTAACGGTAAATCGGTCATAGTGCAGGACGTTGCAGACTTTGACTGGACGCAGGCACAGTTGGCATTTTTTGTTGCGGGCGCTGAAGCCACCGCCGCCTGGGTAGACGAAGCCACTAATGCAGGTTGCCTGGTGATCGACAGCAGCGGTCTGTTCGCGCTTGAGCCAGACGTTCCGCTGGTGGTTCCGGACGTTAACCCGTTCGTGCTGGCGGATTACCGTAACCGCAATGTGATTGCGGTGCCTAACAGCCTGACCAGCCAACTGCTGTCTGCGCTGAAACCGTTGATTGATGACGGTGGGCTTTCGCGTATTACGGTGACCAATATTATCTCAGCTTCCGCTCATGGCAAAAAAGCGGTGGATGCGCTGGCAGGACAGAGTGCGAAACTGCTTAATGGCATCCCGATTGACGAAGATGATTTCTTTGGCCGTCAGTTGGCATTCAACATGCTGCCGATGCTGCCCGATCGTGAAGGTAGCGTGCGTGAAGAACGTCGTATCGTTGATGAAGTGCGCAAAATTATGCAGGATGACGGCCTGCTCATCTCTGCCAGCATCGTGCAGTCCCCGGTATTTTATGGCCACGCGCAGATGGTGAATTTTGAGGCCCTGCGTCCGTTGGCGGCGGAAGAAGCGCGCGATGCGTTTTCACGCGGTGAAGACGTGGTGTTGTCGGAAGAGACCGATTTCCCGACCCAGGTTGGCGATGCATCGGGCACGCCGCACCTTTCTATTGGCTGCGTGCATAATGATTACGGTATGCCAGAGCAAGTTCAGTTCTGGTCTGTGGCGGACAACGTTCGCTTTGGCGGCGCGTTAATGGCGGTGAAAATTGCGGAAAAACTGGTGCAGGAGTACCTGTACTAATGTCTGACCAGCAACAGCCGTCAACCCATAAAATTGCGCTGGGCATTGAGTATGACGGCAGCAAATATTATGGCTGGCAGCGCCAGAACGAAGTGCGTAGCGTTCAGGAAAAACTGGAAAAAGCGCTCTCTCAGGTGGCGAATGAGCGCATCAATGTTTTTTGTGCAGGACGCACGGATGCGGGCGTTCATGGCACTGGGCAGGTCGTGCATTTTGAAACCACTGCCCAGCGTAAAGATGCGGCCTGGACACTGGGGGTAAATGCGAATTTACCTGGTGACATCGCCGTGCGCTGGGTTAAAGCTGTACCCGATGATTTTCATGCTCGATTTAGCGCCACGGCTCGCCGTTATCGCTACATCATCTACAATCATCGGTTGCGCCCTGCGGTTTTGGGTAAAGGGGTAACCCATTACTATGAACCGCTGGACGCTGAGCGAATGCATCGTGCGGCCCAGTGTCTGATTGGCGAAAATGATTTTACCTCGTTTCGAGCGGTGCAGTGTCAGTCGCGCACGCCGTGGCGAAACGTGATGCACATTAACGTCGAACGTTTCGGTGCATATGTGGTGGTGGATATTAAAGCGAATGCCTTTGTACATCATATGGTCAGGAATATTGTCGGTAGCCTGATGGAAGTTGGCGCCAACAACCAGCCGGAGAGCTGGATAGCAGAACTGTTAGCGGCAAAGGACAGAACGCTGGCAGCGGCAACGGCGAAAGCGGAAGGACTGTATCTGGTTGCGGTAGATTACCCAGACCGGTTCGACCTGCCAAAACCGCCTATGGGCCCGCTATTTCTGGCGGACTAATTTGAGTCGTATAAAGGCAAAACTATGGACCTGATTTACTTTCTTATCGATTTTATCCTGCACATTGATGTGCACCTGGCGGAGCTGGTTGCGGAATACGGTATCTGGGTATATGCCATTCTGTTTCTGATCCTGTTCTGTGAAACCGGGCTGGTGGTGACACCCTTCCTGCCTGGGGACTCGCTGCTGTTTGTTGCGGGGGCGCTTTCTGCGCTGCCAACCAACGATCTCAATGTTCATCTGATGGTGGCACTGATGATTGTGGCGGCGATTGTGGGCGATGCGGTGAACTACACGATTGGCCGATTGTTCGGGGAAAAACTTTTCAGTAACCCGAACTCCAAAATTTTCCGCCGCAGCTACCTGGATAAAACCCATGCGTTCTACGAGCGTCATGGCGGTAAGACGATTATCCTGGCGCGTTTCGTGCCTATCGTGCGTACATTTGCGCCGTTTGTTGCCGGTATGGGACATATGTCCTACCGTCACTTTGCGATGTATAACGTCGTCGGTGCACTGCTGTGGGTATTGTTGTTCACCTACGCAGGCTACCTGTTCGGCGATCTGCCGATCGTCCAGGAAAACCTGAAATTATTGATTGTGGCGATTATCGTCCTTTCCGTATTGCCGGGGGTGATTGAAGTAATTCGCCATAAGCGTGCTGCGTCACGGGCTGCAAAATAGAAAGTAACTCAGCGGTTCGACCACTTTTTTATCCAAAGTTTCGGGCTGTTATGTTTTAATGTGCAACATTCATGGTCTGTTAGGGGCAAAAATGGCATTATGCGCCCCTTATAACAAAGCTGACTAGGGTTCAGGCAGAAAGGTCACCAATGAGCTGGATTGAACGAATTAAAAGCAACATTACTCCCACCCGCAAGGCAAGCATTCCTGAAGGGGTGTGGACCAAGTGTGATAGCTGCGGTCAGGTTTTATACCGTGCTGAGCTGGAACGTAATCTTGAGGTCTGTCCGAAGTGTGACCATCATATGCGCATGTCGGCGCGCAATCGCCTGCATAGCCTGTTAGATGAAGGTTCTCTTGTGGAACTGGGTAGCGAGCTTGAGCCGAAAGACGTGCTGAAGTTTCGTGACTCCAAAAAATACAAAGACAGACTGGCTTCTGCGCAGAAAGAAACTGGCGAGAAAGATGCGCTGGTGGTGATGAAAGGCACACTTCACGGTATGCCGGTCGTTGCTGCGGCATTCGAGTTCGCGTTTATGGGCGGCTCCATGGGCTCTGTGGTCGGCGCGCGTTTTGTCCGTGCCGTTGAGCAGGCGCTGGAAGACAACTGTCCGCTGATCTGTTTCTCTGCTTCTGGCGGGGCGCGTATGCAGGAAGCGTTGATGTCTTTGATGCAGATGGCGAAAACCTCTGCTGCGCTGGCGAAAATGCAGGAACGCGGTTTACCGTATATTTCTGTACTGACCGACCCAACAATGGGTGGTGTTTCCGCAAGCTTCGCGATGCTGGGCGATCTCAACATTGCAGAACCGAAAGCATTGATCGGCTTCGCTGGTCCGCGTGTTATCGAGCAAACCGTACGTGAGAAACTGCCGCCGGGATTCCAGCGCAGCGAGTTCCTGATTGAAAAAGGCGCTATCGATATGATCGTTCGCCGTCCGGAAATGCGTCTGAAACTGGCAAGCATCCTGGCGAAGCTGATGAATCTTCCTGCGCCGAATCCGGATGAGCCGCGTGAAGGCGAAGTGGTACCTCCGGTTCCCGATCAGGAACCAGAGGCCTGATAGTTTACGCTATGGGTTTCGGGTTGCAGGCAGGCGAGAAGAGCGTTGATCCCGATGAGCTTACACCGGTAAGTGATTCGGGAGAGCGAGTACAGCCAACGCATCTGCAACGTGGAAAACAACGTGTAAAAAAGGGCAGGCCGGTTGGCGCTGCCCTTTTGCTTTTCTCAACGTAAAGAATCTACAGGCATCATGGACAATAAACGTATCCCTCAAGCCGCGTCGCCCCTGGCGTCGTGGCTTTCTTATCTGGAAAACCTGCACAGTAAAACCATCGATCTGGGCCTTGAACGCGTCAGTCAGGTGGCGCGTAAACTGGGTGTGTTGAAACCTGCGCCATTTGTTTTTACGGTGGCAGGAACCAATGGGAAAGGCACAACCTGTCGTACGCTGGAATCTGTGCTGACTGCGGCAGGCTATAAAGTTGGGGTGTACAGTTCGCCTCATCTGGTGCGCTACACGGAACGCGTACGCGTGCAGGGGCGTGAACTGCCGGAATCAGCCCATACCGCCTCGTTTGCTGAGATTGAAGACGCACGGGGTGACATTTCCCTGACCTACTTTGAATACGGTACGTTATCGGCACTCTGGCTGTTTAAACAGGCCCAGCTGGATGTCGTTATTCTGGAAGTGGGGTTAGGCGGCCGCCTTGACGCCACCAATATCGTCGATGCCGATGTCGCAGTAGTCACCAGTATTGCGCTTGACCATACTGACTGGCTGGGCCCGGATCGCGAAAGTATTGGTCGTGAGAAGGCGGGAATTTTCCGCGCAGAGAAACCGGCCATCGTCGGCGAACCGGAAATGCCTTACACCATCGCCGATGTCGCGCAAGAGAGCGGGGCGATTTTGCAGCGCTGCGGTGTGGACTGGCGCTATACGGTCACGGAGAATGACTGGTCGTTTACGGACGCTCATGGAACGTTGACGCACCTGCCGTTGCCGCAGGTGCCACAACCTAACGCAGCAACCGCGCTGGCCGCACTGCGCGCAAGCGGCCTTAACGTCAGCGAGCAGGCCATTCGTGACGGTATCGAACAAGCGATTTTACCGGGACGCTTCCAGATTGTGAGCGAGTCGCCGCGAGTGATTTTTGATGTTGCCCATAACCCGCATGCGGCGGAGTATCTGACCGGACGTCTGAAAAAGTTAGTGAAAAGCGGGCGTGTACTTGCGGTTATCGGTATGCTACATGATAAAGATATTGCCGGTACGTTGGCCTGGCTGAAAAGCGTGGTTGACGACTGGTACTGTGCGCCCCTGGAAGGGCCGCGTGGTGCAACGGCAGAACAGCTGCTGGAGCACCTGGGCAAAGGCAACGCCTATGACAGCGTGGCGCAGGCATGGACTGCGGCACTGGCTGAGGCGAAGCCAGAAGATACCGTGTTGGTGTGTGGATCGTTTCACACTGTCGCACATGTCATGGAAGTAATAGACGTGGGGAGAAG
Source organism: Citrobacter sp. Cpo030 (assembly GCF_030333005.1). Taxonomy (NCBI): domain Bacteria; kingdom Pseudomonadati; phylum Pseudomonadota; class Gammaproteobacteria; order Enterobacterales; family Enterobacteriaceae; genus Citrobacter; species Citrobacter sp. Cpo030. The sequence continues at coordinate 34,792 of NZ_JAOWGT010000043.1, forward strand.
CGGTGGCGAGTAAGTTTCAGAATCGATTAGTCGGCACAATTGTGCTGGTCGCGCTCGGGGTAATTGTGCTTCCCGGGCTGCTTGACGGCCAGAAAAAGCATTATCAGGATGAATTTGCAGCGATCCCACTGGTGCCTAAACCCGGCGATCGCGATGAACCAGACATGATGCCTGCAGCAACGCAGGCGCTGCCGACTCAGCCGCCGGAAGGGGCGGCAGAAGAGGTGCGTGCGGGTGATGCTGCCGCGCCATCGTTGGATCCATCACGTTTGACGACGGCAAACAGCGCGGAGTTAGATCCTGTTCCTGCGCCTGTGGAACCACCGAAACCTAAACCGAAGCCGCAGCCTGTTGCCGTCGCCCCGACGCCAACGCCGGCACCGACTCCAGCGCCGAAACCGGCCGCTGAGGAAGCGCCAGCGCCAACCGGCAAAGCGTACGTTGTACAACTCGGTGCATTGAAAAACGCGGATAAGGTCAATGAGATCGTGGGTAAACTTCGTGGCGCGGGCTTCCGGGTATATACTTCCCCGTCAACGCCGGTGCAGGGTAAAATAACCCGCATTCTCGTAGGGCCTGACGCCTCCAAAGATAAGCTGAAGAACTCGCTGGGCGAGCTGCAGAAGATCTCTGGTTTGAGCGGGGTGGTGATGGGGTATACCCCTAACTAAGGGATTGCGTTACGTTGCTCTGATGTAGGCCGGACAAGGTGTTTACACCGCCATCCGGCAGTGCCCGAAGAGGCATAAAATCGTATGGCGTTGAAGATTTTTTCAGCGCCATTTTTATTTACGCGTGGAAAGGAAATCCCTACGCAAACGTTTTCTTTTTCTGTTAGAATGCGCCCCGAACAGGACGACAGGGCGTAAAATCGTGGGACACATATGGTCTGGATTGATTACGCCATTATCGCGGTGATTGGTTTTTCCTGTCTGGTTAGCCTGATCCGTGGCTTTGTTCGTGAAGCATTATCGTTGGTGACTTGGGGTTGTGCTTTCTTTGTCGCCAGCCATTACTACACTTACCTGTCTGTCTGGTTTACGGGCTTTGAAGACGAACTGGTTCGAAATGGGATTGCTATCGCGATACTGTTCATCGCGACACTTATCGTCGGCGCTATCGTTAACTTTGTGATAGGCCAACTGGTAGAGAAAACAGGACTGTCGGGTACCGACAGAGTGTTGGGGATTTGCTTCGGTGCTTTGCGTGGAGCGTTGATCGTCGCCGCCATACTGTTCTTTCTCGATACCTTTACCGGTCTGTCGAAAAGTGAAGACTGGGGTAAGTCACAGCTGATCCCGCAGTTCAGTTTCATCATCAGATGGTTCTTTGACTATCTGCAAAGCTCGTCAAGTTTCTTGCCCAAAGTATAAACTTTGGGTCGTTGCTGAACGAGGAAAAGACGTATGTGCGGTATTGTCGGTATCGCCGGTGTTATGCCGGTAAACCAGTCGATTTATGACGCGTTAACGGTGCTCCAGCATCGTGGTCAGGATGCTGCGGGCATCATCACCATTGATGCCAACAACTGCTTCCGCTTGCGTAAAGCAAACGGAATGGTGAGCGATATTTTTGAAGCGCGCCATATGCAGCGTTTGCAGGGCAATATGGGCATCGGTCATGTGCGTTACCCAACGGCTGGCAGCTCCAGCGCCTCCGAAGCTCAACCTTTTTACGTCAACTCACCGTATGGCATTACGCTTGCCCACAATGGCAACCTGACCAACGCGCATGAGTTGCGTAAAAAGCTGTTTGAAGAAAAGCGCCGCCACATCAATACCACTTCAGATTCTGAAATTCTGCTGAATATTTTCGCCAGCGAGCTGGATAACTTCCGCCATTACCCGCTGGAAGCCGACAATATTTTTGCTGCCATTGCGGCAACCAACCGCCAGATTCGCGGCGCCTATGCCTGCGTGGCGATGATTATCGGTCACGGCATGGTTGCCTTCCGCGACCCTAACGGTATCCGTCCGCTGGTGATGGGCAAACGCGATATTGGCGATGGCCGTACCGAGTACATGGTGGCGTCTGAGAGCGTAGCGCTGGATACGCTGGGCTTTGAATTCCTGCGCGACGTAGCACCTGGCGAAGCGGTGTACATCACCGAAAAAGGCCAGCTGTTTACTCGTCAGTGTGCTGATAACCCGGTGAGCAATCCGTGTCTGTTTGAATACGTTTACTTCGCTCGCCCTGACTCCTTTATCGACAAGATTTCCGTCTACAGCGCCCGTGTGAATATGGGGACTAAGCTTGGCGAAAAAATTGCCCGTGAGTGGGAAGATCTGGACATCGATGTAGTAATCCCAATCCCGGAAACCTCCTGTGATATCGCGCTGGAAATTGCCCGTATTCTCAGTAAGCCGTACCGCCAGGGGTTTGTGAAAAACCGCTATGTGGGCCGTACCTTTATCATGCCGGGCCAGCAGTTGCGTCGTAAATCTGTGCGCCGTAAGCTGAACGCTAACCGTGCGGAATTCCGTGATAAAAACGTGCTGCTGGTGGATGACTCCATCGTGCGCGGCACCACTTCAGAACAGATTATCGAGATGGCGCGTGAAGCTGGCGCGAAGAAGGTGTATCTGGCCTCTGCCGCCCCGGAAATTCGCTTCCCGAACGTTTATGGCATCGATATGCCTACGGCGACGGAGCTGATCGCTCATGGTCGTGAAGTAGACGAGATTCGCCAGATAATCGGCGCAGATGGTCTGATTTTCCAGGATTTGAACGATCTTATTGAAGCTGTCCGTGCTGAGAACCCGGATATTCAGCAGTTTGAATGTTCAGTGTTTAACGGCGTGTACGTTACTAAAGACGTCGACCAGCAATATCTCGATTTCCTCGACTCCCTGCGTAATGACGATGCCAAAGCGGTGTTGCGTCAGAACGAAGCGGAAAACCTTGAGATGCACAACGAAGGTTAATGTTTGCTCGCAAGCAAGGACGCAACCTGCGCCCTTGCTTGCAACTCACCGTAATTTCCTGCAAAGTCGGCCCTGAGCAAGTAAGGGCGATTACACATGAAACGACTCATCATTGGTATTTCTGGTGCAAGCGGGGCAATTTACGGCGTGCGCCTGTTGCAGGTATTGCGTGACGTCACTGATGTGGAAACCCACCTGGTGATGAGTGCCGCTGCCCGGCAGACGCTGGCGCTGGAAACGGACCTCTCTGTGCGCGACGTGCAGGCGCTGGCAAATGTGAATCACGATACCCGTGATATCGCCGCCAGTATCTCCTCCGGCTCTTTTCAGACCGCCGGAATGGTTATCCTGCCTTGTTCAATCAAAACGCTTTCTGGCATCGTCCACAGTTACACCGATGGGTTGCTTACCCGTGCGGCAGATGTGGTGTTGAAAGAACGTCGTCCGCTGGTACTGTGTGTACGCGAAACGCCGCTGCATCTGGGTCATCTGCGATTGATGACGCAGGCGGCAGAAATTGGGGCGGTGATTATGCCACCTGTCCCGGCGTTCTATCATCGTCCACAAACCCTCGATGATGTGATTAATCAAACGGTTAATCGCGTGCTTGACCAGTTTGATATTACCCTTCCGCAAGACCTGTTCACCCGCTGGCAAGGGGCGTAAGCCGTTCCATCAGCGTGCAAAGAATCATCCGTTGCCCTGTTTCAGGGCAATTTTGTAACCGCGATCATATCCTCAACATTTAATTCGTTAAAACTCAACGAAACGCTGCGGTTCAACCGCCAGACCTGCTATCTTCAAAATCAGGACATTATTGCAACGTTTTATTAACATATTTAACGTCGAATATCCTCATCGACGCGAAAATGGCATAAGACCTGCATGAAAAAGTCTGCAAACACACAACACAACGTAAAACATAATAAAATTACGCCACTTGAGGGTTATGTATGAAGAAGACGGTTCTTGCTTTGTCTTTGCTGGTAGGACTCTCCGCCACCGCGGCCAGCCACGCAGCACTTCCGCAGACGGTTCGTATTGGTACAGATACAACGTACGCTCCTTTTTCCTCTAAAGATGCCAAAGGCGACTTTGTCGGTTTTGATATCGATCTGGGAAATGAGATGTGTAAGCGCATGCAGATCAAATGCACCTGGGTTGCCAGCGACTTTGATGCGCTGATCCCATCGCTGAAAGCGAAAAAAATTGATGCCATCATCTCCTCGCTTTCTATCACCGAAAAGCGTCAGCAAGAGATTGCGTTCTCAGACAAACTTTACGCTGCAGACTCACGTCTGATCGCCGCGAAAGGTTCCCCAATTCAGCCGACTCTGGATTCCCTCAAGGGTAAACACGTTGGCGTCCTGCAAGGCTCTACTCAGGAAGCCTATGCCAATGACAACTGGCGCAGCAAAGGCGTGGACGTGGTGGCCTATGCGAACCAGGACCTCATCTATTCTGACCTGACGGCAGGCCGTCTGGACGCGGCATTACAAGATGAAGTTGCGGCCAGCGAAGGCTTCCTGAAGCAGCCTGCTGGTAAGGATTACGCTTTTGCCGGTCCGTCGGTGAAAGATAAAAAATACTTTGGTGATGGAACCGGGATTGGCTTGCGCAAAGATGATGCAGAGCTGAAAGCCGCTTTCGACAAAGCGCTGGGCGAACTGCGTAAAGACGGCACCTACGACAAAATGGCGAGCAAATATTTTAATTTTAATGTCTACGGCGATTAATACAGCGGCGTGGGGAATTGACTGCACCATTGCGGGTAACCATTTCGGTGCATAATAAATTCAGTGCACTGTTTTGGTGCTTTTATCGCTGACTTAATAGGCATGAGTGCATACTTAAGCGCTTTTCATGCAAATAAATACCGCCGACAGGGTAGAATGCTTTGCCTTGTCGGCCTGATTAATGGCACGATAACTGCACCTGGTCCTGTAAAGATCCCCTATAAAAGACAGTCTGTTGAGGATAGTTATGAAAAAACTGGTGTTGTCTCTTTCTTTGGTTCTGGCTTTCTCCAGTGCTACCGCAGCATTTGCAGCCATTCCGCAAAAAATTCGTATCGGTACCGATCCTACTTATGCGCCGTTCGAATCGAAGAATGCGCAGGGTGAATTAGTCGGTTTTGATATCGATCTGGCTAAAGAGCTGTGCAAACGTATCAATACGCAATGTACCTTCGTGGAAAACCCTCTGGACGCGCTGATCCCTTCGCTAAAAGCGAAGAAAATTGATGCCATCATGTCCTCGCTTTCCATTACTGAAAAACGTCAGCAGGAAATCGCATTTACCGACAAGCTTTATGCAGCCGATTCGCGTCTGGTTGTCGCTAAAGATTCTGCTATTCAGCCGACCATTGAGTCGCTGAAAGGTAAACGTGTTGGTGTGCTGCAGGGCACTACCCAGGAAACGTTCGGCAACGAACACTGGGCGCCAAAAGGTATTGAGATTGTCTCTTATCAGGGGCAGGACAATATCTATTCTGACCTGACTGCCGGGCGTATTGACGCCGCGTTCCAGGATGAAGTCGCGGCTAGCGAAGGCTTCCTGAAACAGCCAGTCGGTAAAGATTACAAATTCGGCGGCCCGTCTGTGAAAGACGAGAAGTTGTTCGGCGTGGGTACCGGTATGGGGCTGCGCAAAGACGATAACGAGCTGCGCGAAGCGCTGAACAAAGCCTTTGCCGAAATGCGAGCTGACGGTACTTACGAGAAGCTGGCGAAAAAGTACTTCGATTTTGATGTTTACGGCGGTTAATCACCGCAGGTGCTGATAAAGCCCGTAGATTTTTGACGCGTTGAATTTATGCCTGATGGCGCTGCGCTTATCCGGCCTGCAGTGATTTTGTAGGCCGGATAAGGCAAAACCGCCATCCGGCATTTAACGGTTAGTCTGAAATCAAAAGAGGCTTACTACTCCACCACACACGACAGGACAGGCAGCATGTTGTATGGCTTTTCAGGTGTTATTTTACAGGGCGCAATTGTTACGCTGGAGCTGGCACTCAGCTCGGTGGTACTGGCGGTTCTGATAGGTCTTGTCGGCGCAGCAGCAAAGCTGTCGCAAAGCCGGGCAATGGGGCTTATTTTCGAAGGGTACACAACGCTAATCCGCGGCGTGCCCGATCTGGTCTTAATGCTGCTCATCTTCTACGGATTACAAATCGCGCTGAATACCGTTACCGATGCCATCGGTATCGGCCAGATTGATATCGATCCGATGGTCGCGGGTATCATTACGCTCGGGTTTATCTACGGTGCCTATTTTACCGAAACATTCCGCGGTGCATTTATGGCTGTACCAAAAGGCCATATTGAAGCCGCGACGGCGTTTGGCTTTACCAGCTCACAAATATTTCGTCGCATTATGTTCCCGGCGATGATGCGCTATGCCTTACCGGGAATTGGCAACAACTGGCAGGTTATTCTTAAGGCTACGGCGCTGGTGTCGCTGCTTGGCCTGGAAGACGTGGTGAAAGCGACCCAGCTTGCCGGGAAGAGTACCTGGGAGCCGTTCTATTTTGCCGTCGTGTGCGGGGTCATCTATCTGGTGTTTACCACTGTTTCTAATGGTGTGCTGCTGTACCTTGAGCGCCGCTATTCCGTGGGTGTGAAGAGGGCTGACCTGTGATCGAGATTATTCAGGAGTACTGGAAGTCCCTGCTGTGGACCGACGGATATCGCTACACCGGCGTTGCTATCACACTGTGGCTTTTGATTTCATCAGTAGTGATGGGCGGAATACTGGCGCTGTTTTTGGCGATTGGCCGCGTTTCCAGTAATAAATTTATCCAGTTTCCCATCTGGCTGTTCACCTATATTTTTCGTGGGACGCCGCTGTACGTTCAGCTACTGGTGTTTTATTCCGGGATGTATACGCTGGAGATAGTTAAAGGCACGGACTTCCTCAACGCGTTTTTCCGCAGCGGGCTGAATTGCACCGTGCTGGCGCTGACGCTGAATACCTGCGCCTATACCACGGAGATTTTCGCCGGGGCTATCCGTTCCGTGCCTCACGGTGAGATTGAGGCTGCGCGCGCATATGGGTTCTCGTCGTTTAAACTGTATCGTTGCATTATTTTGCCTTCCGCGCTGCGTATTGCGCTGCCGGCTTACAGCAATGAAGTCATTTTAATGCTGCACTCCACGGCGCTGGCATTTACTGCAACGGTGCCTGATTTGTTGAAAATCGCTCGCGATATCAACTCGGCAACGTATCAGCCGTTTACCGCATTCGGTATTGCCGCTGTGCTGTATTTGATTATTTCGTATGTCCTGATCAGTCTGTTCCGTAAAGCGGAAAAACGCTGGTTGCAGCATGTATCCTCTAAATGATTCGAGTAACACGATGTCTGAAAATAAATTAAACGTTATCGATTTACATAAGCACTACGGCGAACATGAAGTGCTAAAAGGGGTATCGCTGCAGGCCAACGCGGGTGATGTTATCAGCATTATTGGCTCGTCAGGTTCCGGTAAAAGTACCTTCCTGCGCTGCATTAACTTTCTCGAGAAACCGAGTGCCGGGTCGATTGTCGTCAGTGGTCAGAACATTGGTCTGGTGCGCGACAAAGACGGCCAGTTGAAGGTTGCGGACAAAAATCAGCTGCGCCTGCTGCGTACGCGTCTGACGATGGTTTTTCAGCACTTTAATCTGTGGAGCCACATGACGGTGCTGGAAAACGTCATGGAAGCGCCGATTCAGGTGTTGGGGCTGAGCAAGCAGGAAGCTCGCGACCGTGCGGTGAAGTATCTGGCTAAAGTGGGCATTGATGAGCGCGCACAGGGCAAATATCCGGTGCACCTGTCCGGTGGTCAGCAGCAGCGTGTTTCCATTGCCCGTGCGCTGGCGATGGAACCGGAAGTGTTATTGTTTGATGAACCTACGTCGGCGCTTGATCCTGAGTTGGTGGGGGAAGTGCTGCGCATTATGCAACAGCTGGCTGAAGAGGGGAAAACCATGGTGGTGGTGACCCACGAAATGGGGTTTGCCCGTCATGTTTCCACGCACGTGATTTTCCTGCATCAGGGGAAAATTGAGGAAGAAGGCGACCCGGAACAGGTATTCGGTAATCCGCAAAGCCCACGCTTGCAGCAGTTCCTTAAAGGTTCACTGAAGTAAGCCAACAGCCCGGAGACGTTACGCTTTCCGGGCCTACAATTTTAGCGCATCTGACTCCAGACGATACACCCAGTCGTCGTAGGCGATGCCGTCAATCTCATACGCCTTTTCCAGTACCTGCGTACGTACAAAGCCTGTCTTTTCCAGAATACGGATTGAACCTTTATTATCCGCCAGCGCGTATGCGTTTATCGCCGTCACACCTGCATGCTCGAAGGCATACTGGCACACCGCGCGGACGGCTTCGCTGGCAATACCTTTCCCCTGAGCCTGTGGCATGATGGCGTAGCCGAGGTCGGCTTCATGCGGGTAAAGATGGCTGATTTGCAGACCAATATCGCCGAGTGGCGTTGGGCTGTAATGCTCGCGGATGACGAAAGTGTGCTGTGCGGCCAGACGTCTGGCGAATAACAGCCGGGTATCTTTCGCCGGGGCGATGTTGCCCATATAGCGCATGACTTCAGGACATTCACGGAGTTTCTGGAAAAATGACCAGTCAGAAAATTGAAACAAAGAGAGGGTAAGTCGGGGAGTCGATATTATCGCCATAACGTCGCCATTGCGGAAATCTGGTCTATAACCTTACCACCACAACGGCGACTGTGAATAGCGCTTAGGGGTTATCGGATGACATCCGCCAGCGCTTCCTCTAAATCGTACCAGCGAAACGTAAAACCGGAAGCTTCCAGGCGTTTGGGTAATGCGCGTTGTCCGCCAAGGACCAGTACTGACGATTCCCCCATCAGCAGTCGCATAGCGGTGGCGGGAACGCGCAGAATGGCAGGGCGGTTCAGAGCGTGACCCAGCGCGTGGGCAAACTGCTCATTGTGCACCGGGTATGGCGAAACCATATTGAAGGGACCGCGTAGATCGTTATTCAACAGCCAGATAATTCCGTTGACCATATCATCAACATGGATCCAGGCCATATACTGGCGTCCGTTACCGATCGGGCCGCCTAAGCCAAGACGAAACGGCGGGACCATTTTTGCCAGAATGCCGCCTGCTGAGGCCAGTACCACGCCGGTACGCAGCATACATACGCGGGTTTTGTCGCTTTGCGCAGTGCTGGCAATTTGCTCCCAGCGGGCGCACAGCTTGTGGGTAAATTCGTTATGCGGTGGCTCTTCTTCCGTAACCACAACTTCGCCCAAATCGCCGTAGTAACCGGTAGCGGAACCGGAGATTAACACTGAGGGCGGCGTCTCGCTGGCATTGATTAAATCGACCAGTTTCTGCGTAATGCCCCAACGGCTCTGGCACAGGCGCTCCTTTTGCTGTGCGCTCCAGCGCTTATCTGCAATAGGTTCTCCGGCAAGGTTAATCACGGCATCAATGTCATTGAGATGTTGCCGCTCTTCCAGTCCTTTCCATAACGCGACCCGAGAGTCGAGAATCTGACGCGCTTTATCAGGGGTACGTGTCACTACAATTATCTGATGCCCCAGTTCCAGCAGGCAGGGGATCAGATGACGTCCAATCAGGCCAGTACCGCCGGTAATCAGAATCTGCATGTCGCCTCCCGGGTTACGTTTTAGCGCTGCCAGCTCAGCGTCATTGATACTGAGTCGGCATAACGCAATGCGTGAAGTTTATCTATCTCCACTTCAGCATAAGTGACCCAGTGATGTTCGCGTGCGATATCGAGCACATCTTGAGTTAATTTTTCTAACAATGAGAAGCGGTTACCCTCCACGTGGGCAATGATGCTTTTGGTGATAGTGCGATAATTCAGCGCGTCGTTGATATCTTCGCTGGTACGGGCTTTGTCTGCCGGATAGTGAATGGCAATGTTGATGACGATATCCTGGCGATTAAGGATCTCCTCTTCTTTGATGCCGATAAAGGTGCGTAGACGAAGGTTTTTTATACGAATAATGGCGTCAGGTTGTGACATTGCAGGTTTCCTCCATGTATGAACCTCTGCATGATACACGAGAACCGAATTGCGTCACCGCTTCTCACTCTGTGCTTGCTGCATGGCGCGTTCCGTGGCGGGACGCGTACGGATGCGTTCGTGCCAGTTATTGACTGCCGGATAGTTGTCGAGATCGATGCGCTGACGCTGATGGGCGTGGATCCACGGCCAGCAGGCAATGTCAGCAATGCTGTAGTGATCGCCTCCCAGCCAGGGTGACGTTTCCAGACGTTTATTCATCACGTTGTACAGGCGCTGGGTTTCAACCTGGTATCTTTCAATAGCGTAAGGGATCGTTTGTGGAGCGTAATGACTGAAATGATGATTCTGCCCCAGCATAGGACCCAGACCGCTGACCTGCCAGAACAACCACTGGAGCGTGGTGTGGCGTTCGCGTAATTCACCGCTGAGCAGCTTACCGCTCTTCTCCGCCAGATAGAGTAAAATTTCTCCGGACTCAAACAGGCTGATGGGCCTTCCGCCGTCCACCGGGGCATGATCGATAATGGCCGGGATTTTATTGTTCGGCGAGATCTGCAGAAAATCGGGGCGAAACTGGCTACCTTTGCTGATATCGACATGAATCAGACGGTATTGCAGCTGCGCCTCTTCAAGAAACAACGTGATTTTGTGACCGTTTGGCGATGGCGTGTAATAGAGATCGATCATTTTCAGCATCCGTTTTGTCATGAACCGGGTCATAACAAGTATAGAGCCTGTTGGCGTGCGTGAGTTTTCATCAAGTGACAGCGAGAGAAAGACTCTATATTTTGAAGGCAAGCCAATACACTTCAGAGGACATTATGAGCAAACCTGCAATTACGCTGTGGTCAGATGCCAATTTTTTCTCCCCTTACGTGCTGTCTGTTTATGTCGCTCTGCAAGAGAAAGGGCTGCCTTTTACGCTGAAAACTGTTGACCTCAGCAGTGGCGAACATTTGCAACCGTCATGGCAGGGTTACGCCTTAACGCGCCGCGTACCGGTTCTGGAGATCGATGGTTTTGAACTGAGCGAATCATCAGCGATTACGGAATTCCTGGAAGAGAGCTTTGCGCCGCCACAGTGGGAGCGTATCTATCCGCACGATGTGCAAAAACGCGCGCGGGCGCGCCAGGTTCAGGCGTGGATCCGCAGCGATTTAATGCCTATCCGTGAAGAACGCTCAACGGATGTGGTTTTTGCTGGCGTAAAGAAAGCTCCGTTGAGTGAAGCGGGAAAAGCCAGTGCGGAAAAACTGTTCGCTACTGCGAGCAGTTTACTGAGCCACGGTAAGCAGAATTTATTTGGCGAATGGTGTATCGCTGACTGTGATTTAGCGCTAATGCTTAATCGCCTGGTCCTGAATGGCGATGAGGTTCCAGAAGCGCTTGCGGAATACGCCACCTTCCAGTGGCAGCGCGCCTCAGTACAGCGTTTTATCGCGCTTTCAGCGAAGCGTTCCTGCTGAAAAACGGGCCGTAATCCAGTATCATTACAAGGTACTTTTCAGCGAGGAGTGAGTGATGAAACTGATGTTCGCATCGGACATTCATGGTTCGTTGCCAGCCACGGAACGCGTGCTCGAACGGTTTGCTGCAAGCGCCGCGCAATGGCTGGTGATATTGGGTGATGTTTTAAACCACGGGCCGCGTAATGCGCTTCCAGAAGGCTATGCACCTGCGCAGGTTGCTGAGCGGCTGAATGAGCAGGCATCACGAATTATTGCGGTGCGTGGTAATTGCGACAGCGAAGTGGATCAGATGCTCCTGCATTTTCCGATGACTGCGCCGTGGCAGCAAATTCTGACAGAAAATCAGCGACTCTTTTTGACGCACGGACATCTTTTTGGCCCGCAAAATATGCCGGCGCTCAATGCGGGCGATGTTCTGGTTTATGGGCATACTCATCTGCCGGTTGCTGAGCGGCGCGAGGATATCTATCATTTCAATCCCGGTTCGGTAAGCATCCCGAAAGGGGGCTTTGCGGCAAGTTACGGGATTCTGGATGATAATGTTCTCAGCGTAATGGCACTCAATGATCAAAGTGTTATTGCACAGGTCGAGATTAATCCGTAATTTACCCCACAAACATAAACGCGCCGTAAGAGCGCCAGAAAAAAGAAGGTTTCCTGATGGTGGAACAGCGTCGTTTGGCAAGTACTGAATGGGTGGATATTGTGAATGAAGACAACGAAGTCATTGCACAGTCCAGCCGGGAACAAATGCGGGCGCAACGCTTACGCCATCGTGCAACGTATATCGTTGTGCATGATGGTATGGGCAAAATTCTGGTTCAACGTCGCACTGAGACAAAAGATTTTTTGCCCGGCATGCTGGATGCCACCGCAGGCGGTGTGGTTCAGGCTGACGAGCAGATGCTGGAATCAGCGCGTCGTGAAGCAGAAGAGGAACTGGGGATTGCGGGCGTGCCGTTTGCCGAGCATGGTCAGTTTTACTTTGAAGACCAGAACTGTCGCGTATGGGGTGGGTTGTTTAGCTGCGTTTCCCACGGACCGTTTGCGCTTCAGGAAGATGAGGTCAGTGAAGTTTGCTGGTTGACGCCGGAAGAAATTACCGCGCGCTGCGACGAATTTACACCGGACTCCCTGAAAGCCCTGGCGCTGTGGATGACCCGCAACGCCAAGAATGAAGGGGCGAAAGCCGAAAAGCAGGAAGAAGCTGAGTAAACTCTGTTCATCCGGCCTACTGCGTCGAGAAATCGAGTAGGCCGGACGCACACTTTTTAATGGTAACCCATCATCTGCGCGCCAATCACCACCACGCTGGACATAATAAACAGCAGTCCCAACAGCGTAGCACCTACCTTCAGCCAGTTACGAAAATCCACCCGACAAACGCCTAACGTAGCCATCAGAGATGCTGACGTCGGATAGATAATATGACTGAATCCGTCGCCAAACTGGAAGGCCAGGACCGTGACCTGACGGTTTACGCCAACCAGATCGCCCAGCGGTGCCAGTAGCGGCATGGTTAACGCAGCCTGACCAGAGCCGGAAGTGACGAAGAAATTAAATACTGCCTGGAACAATAGCATAAACCACGCCGCGATGGCGTTATCCAGCCCGCTGATGCCATTGGCAATGCTGTGCAGCAGAGTGTTTAACACGCTGGCTTCACCCGCCTCTCCATTACCGACCAGCAGTAAAATGCCTTTGGCAAAACCAACCAGCAGGGCAGGGGCAATCATCATTCGTGCACCCTCAGTGAATGAGGAGGCCATGATGTTGACCGTCATGCCGTTTAGCCGAAACACGACGCCGATAATGCCAATCACCAGACCCATCGTGAAGAACTGACTGGCGATCTCAGGAATAAACCACGCGTTGACGATAACGCCCCAGACAACCCAAATCATCACCGCGGTCAGCACCAGTAGCACTAACCAGTCGCCCAGCGTGAAGCGTCGTTCCACGACCTCGTCCTGCTGCTCGCGAAAGAAGCGGTCGGATTCATGTACCCGGGACAAAAGCGGATTCTTTTTGATACGCGCCGCATAGGCCAGCGTGAAGGTCAGCCCGATTAGTGTAGCGATCACCCAGACCGCGATGCGTAGCCCGGAACCAGAGAGCACCGGTACTCCCGCAATACCTTGCGCGACCACCACGCAAAATGGGTTCATCCATGAGCTGGCGAAACCAATCTGAGTCGCGATATAGGTAACCAGAACGGTGGTGATACTGTCGTAACCTAGCCGTACCATCAAAGGCGCGATGATAATGGCAAAGGCAACAGCCTCTTCCCCCATGCCAAACACCGCGCCGCCTAAGGAGAAGAGAATAAACAGCACTGGGATAAACAGGACCTCGTTGCCCCGCGTATGGCGAATGAGCGCCAGGATGCCGTTATCAATGGTGCCGGTACGCATAACGATGCCGAATGCACCGCCAATGACCAGCATAAACATAATGATGCCGACAGCAGTGCCGAATTTCGAGCCGGAGGTTAATCCTTCAAACGGGAAATTCATCAGGCCTGGGCGTTCATCTCCGGTGGTGAATAACTGCACCCGGTGATACTGCTCTTCACCTGCGTCGTTGGTCAGAATACGAAAGGAATGGGGGTCAACCACCTTACGGGTTTTGGTTTGTCCATCAACCTGATACTGAACTTCCTGGCTATCGAACATCCCGACGGGAACAACCCATGTTGCCAGACTGGTTAAAATGGCGACGAAAAAAATAATCACCAGCGTGTCGGGCATCGCCCATTTTTTAGCTGGCTGTGATTCTGTTACTGCTGACATGAAAGACTATCCCTGTTGCAACGCAAAAGAGAGTAAGTATGCGAACAGAAGAATGGTTATTCATTGATGCAGCGCATTCAGGCAAATATTTCAGATTATGCCAAAGGGGAAACAGACATAAAAAAACCGGAAATATCAGCTATTTCCGGTTTGATAAGCAGATGTGTTGCCGGATAAGAGATCCGGCACACTCGGCAGATTACTGCTGCTGCTGGGAAGACTGGATCGCGGTCAGTGCGATGGTGTAGACGATATCGTCTACCAGCGCGCCACGAGACAGGTCGTTCACCGGCTTGCGCATACCCTGCAGCATCGGCCCGATGGAGATCAGGTCGGCAGAACGCTGAACCGCTTTGTAGGTGGTGTTACCGGTGTTCAGATCCGGGAAGATGAACACGGTAGCGCGACCTGCCACCGGAGAGTTCGGCGCTTTGGATTTTGCTACGTCAGCCATAACGGCGGCGTCGTACTGCAGCGGACCGTCGATCATCAGGTCAGGACGTTTTTCCTGCGCCAGACGGGTTGCTTCGCGAACTTTCTCTACGTCGCTACCTGCACCAGAAGTACCGGTGGAGTAAGAGAGCATCGCTACGCGCGGTTCGATACCGAAGGCAATTGCGGAATCAGCGGATTGAATCGCGATTTCTGCCAGCTGCTCTGCGGTCGGATCCGGGTTGATCGCGCAGTCGCCGTAAACGTAAACCTGATCCGGCAGCAGCATGAAGAACACGGAAGACACCAGGGAGCTACCCGGCGCAGTTTTGATCAGCTGCAGCGGCGGACGGATGGTGTTCGCGGTGGTGTGTACTGCACCAGAAACCAGGCCGTCAACGTCGTCTTGCTCCAGCATCAGGGTACCGAGAACCACGTTGTCTTCCAGCTGTTCGCGGGCAACGGTTTCGGTCATACCTTTGTTTTTACGCAGTTCGACCAGGCGAGCAACGTAGCTTTCGCGAACCACATCTGGATCAACGATTTCTACGCCAGCGCCCAGTTCAACGCCCTGAGAGGCTGCAACGCGGGTGATCTCATCCGGGTTACCCAGCAGTACGCAGGTTGCGATACCACGTTCAGCACAGATGGCTGCTGCTTTAACGGTACGCGGTTCGTCGCCTTCCGGCAGAACAACGCGTTTGCCCGCTTTGCGCGCCAGCTCGGTCAACTGGTAACGGAACGCTGGCGGAGACAGACGACGGCTGCGCTCAGAGGTCGCAGTCAGGGATTCAATCCAGTCAGCGTTGATGTAGTTAGCAACGTATTCCTGGACTTTCTCAATGCGCTCGTGATCGTCAACCGGAACTTCCAGGTTGAAGCTCTGCAGGCTCAGAGAGGTCTGCCAGGTGTTGGTGTTTACCATGAATACCGGCAGGCCGGTTTCAAATGCACGTTCGCACAGTTTAGTGATGCGCGCGTCCATTTCGTAGCCGCCAGTCAGCAGCAGGGCACCGATTTCCACGCCGTTCATGGCCGCCAGGCATGCTGCAACCAGCACGTCAGGACGATCTGCGGAAGTTACCAGCAGGGAGCCTGCGCGGAAGTGTTCCAGCATGTGCGGAATGCTGCGTGCGCAGAACGTCACAGACTTCACGCGACGGGTGTTGATATCGCCTTCGTTAACGATGGTGGCGTTCAGGTGACGCGCCATATCGATTGCACGAGTAGCGATCAGATCGAAGCTCCATGGCACCGCGCCCAGAACCGGCAGCGGGCTGGATTCTTGCAGTTTAGCCGGATCAACTTTGATCACTTTCGCTTTGGAAGAGTCGTCGAAAATCTCGGACAGATCCGGGCGAGTACGGCCCTGCTCATCAACCGGTGCGTTCAGTTTGTTAACGATTACGCCGGTGATGTTGGTGTTTTTCGCGCCGCCGAAGCTGCTGCGAGTCAGTTCAATACGCTCGTTCAGCTGTTCTGGGGTGTCGGTACCCTGAGACATAACGAAGACGATTTCCGCGTTCAGCGTTTTCGCGATTTCGTAGTTCAGGGACTGCGCGAACTGATGTTTACGGGTTGGGACCAGGCCTTCAACCAGTACAACTTCAGCGTCTTTGGTGTTCGCGTGGTAGTTCGCGATGATCTCTTCCATCAGCACATCTTTCTGATTGCTGGACAGCAGAGATTCAACGTGGCTCATCTTCAGCGGCTCAGCGGCTGGCAGAGAAGAGTTAGCGCGGACGATGCTGGTAGTCTGGTCTGGCGCATCGCCACCGGCACGCGGTTGAGCAATCGGCTTAAAGACGCTCAGACGAACGCCTTTGCGTTCCATTGCGCGGATCACGCCAAGGCTGACGCTGGTCAGGCCGACGCTGGTTCCGGTAGGGATCAGCATAATAATACGGGACACGGTTTATCCTCTTTCGTTACCGCCAATTTAGACGGGTTACAAAACAGCACCGCCAGCTAGGCTGGCGGTGTGAAATCAGGCAGTCAGGCGGCTCGCGTCTTGCGCGATAACCAGTTCTTCGTTGGTTGGGATAACCAGCGCAGGACGGGTACCTTCTTTGTTGATGAAACCAGATTTGCCGAAACGTGCGGCCAGGTTACGTTCGTGGTCAACTTCAAAGCCCAGAACGCCCAGTTTGCCCAGAGACAGTTCACGAACCATCGCTGCGTTTTCACCGATACCACCGGTGAAGACAACTGCATCCAGACGACCATCCATCAGCGCAGTGTAAGAACCGATGTATTTCGCCAGACGGTGGCAGTAAACGTCCATTGCACGTTTAGCGTCTTCTTTAGTAGCGTAGTTATCTTCAACATAACGGCAGTCGCTGGTGACTTCGGTCAGACCCAGCAGGCCGGACTCTTTGGTCAGCATTTTGTTGATCTGGTCAACGCTCATGCCCAGGGTATCGTGCAGGTGGAAGATGATCGCCGGGTCGATGTCACCGGAACGTGTACCCATCACCAGACCTTCCAGTGGGGTCAGACCCATGGAGGTATCAACACATTTACCGTTACGGATAGCAGATACAGAACCGCCGTTGCCCAGGTGGCAAGTGATGATGTTCAGCTCTTCAACCGGTTTGTTCAGTACTTTTGCCGCTTCCTGAGTGACGAAGAAGTGGCTGGTACCGTGTGCGCCGTAACGACGAACGCCGTGTTCTTTGTAGAGGCTGTACGGCAGAGCATAGAGGTAAGACTCTTCCGGCATAGTCTGATGGAACGCGGTGTCGAATACAGCCACGTTTTTGTCTATCAGATTAGGGAAGGATTTCAGCGCTTCTGCGATACCGATCAGGTGAGCCGGGTTATGCAGCGGTGCGAAAGAGGCAGAATCTTTGATGCCCTGAATAACGGAATCATCGATAACCACAGAGCTGGTGTACTTCTCACCGCCGTGTACGATACGGTGACCAATAGCGGTCAATTGCGCAGACAATTCTGGTTTTTGTGCCAGAATAGTGTTAACGATAAAGTTCAGCGCTTCACTGTGAGCGGCGCCTGCACCTAAAGCCGCTTCTTGTTTACCGCCGTCCATTTTCCACTTGATTCGTGCTTCTGGGAGATGGAAACATTCGGCTAAACCAGAGAGGTATTCTTCACCGTTTACTGCATCGATGATGGCAAATTTCAGTGAGGAGCTACCGCAGTTCAGAACCAGTACTAACTTACTCGACATGGAAGTACCTATTTATGATACGTGGCTAAAAAAACGTCAGGGAGTCATAGAGCGTAGCGCATGATGACACCGACGTTTATGATTAACATCATGCGCCATAGTCTTTTTGGGCACGATGGAATAAATACCTTTGAGTCTATGTCATTTTGCGTATTTTTCAGGCAATGGCATAATGTATGCCAATTTGACGACTCAATGATTTTGGACTACAGGCCTTACAGGCCGGCACAGGATACCTGAATGTGGGTATCAAAGACAAAATGTTTTGAACGATGTCCCTTGTAGTTGTTGTTTTGCACAAATTTTTTAATTTTTATATGTGAAGTTGAGGTAACCGCCATGTCGACACCGGATAATCGCTCCGTCAATTTTTTTAGCTTGTTTCGCCGGGGGCAGCACTATGCAAAGACGTGGCCAATGGAAAAGCGCCTTGCGCCCGTGTTTGTTGAGAACCGCGTGATCCGCATGACGCGTTACGCGATCCGTTTTATGCCGCCTATCGCCGTCTTCACCTTATGTTGGCAAATTGCGTTAGGGGGGCAGTTGGGCCCGGCCGTGGCGACTGCGCTGTTTGCGCTTAGCCTGCCGATGCAGGGGATGTGGTGGCTGGGAAAACGTTCTGTAACGCCGCTGCCGCCTTCAATTCTCAATTGGTTCTACGAAGTTCGGGGTAAATTGCAAGAAGCCGGTCAGGCGCTCTCTCCGGTAGAAGGAAAGCCGGATTATCAGGCGCTGGCTGACACGCTTAAGCGCGCCTTCAAACAACTGGATAAAACTTTCCTTGATGATTTGTAATTGACCCCTGATTACGCATATAAAAGAAGGCACATGATGCCTTCTTTTTTTTCATCGCAGTAGTAGTGATACAGGAGTCCCAAATGGAAATGACCAACGCTCAACGTCTGATTTTGTCGAATCAGTACAAAATGATGACTATGCTCGATCCAACTAACGCCGAGCGTTATCGTCGTTTGCAGACGATTATTGAACGCGGTTACGGCTTGCAGATGCGTGAGCTGGATCGTGAGTTTGGTGAGCTGACGGAAGAAACCTGTCGTACGATTATCGATATTATGGAGATGTATCACGCATTACATGTGTCCTGGACTAATCTTAAGGATGCACAGGCTATTGATGAGCGTCGCGTGACCTTCCTCGGTTTTGACGCTGCAACGGAAGCCCGTTTCCTCGGGTATGTTCGTTTTATGGTCAATGTGGAAGGTCGTTACACCCACTTTGATGCGGGTACGCATGGCTTCAACGCCCAGACCCCAATGTGGGAAAAATATCAGCGTATGCTGAATGTTTGGCACTCTTGCCCGCGTCAGTATCACCTGAGCGCGAATGAAATTAACCAAATCATTAATGCCTGAGGGGGCGAGCGTGCAGTGCAAAGGTTTTCTGTTTGATCTGGATGGAACGCTGGTCGATTCCTTACCCGCAGTAGAGCGTGCGTGGTGCAACTGGGCCGATCGCTTCGGCCTCGATCACGCCGAGGTGCTCGGCTTTATTCATGGCAAGCAGGCCATTACCTCCCTGCGACACTTTATGGTGGGCAAATCTGAGGCAGAGATCGCCGCGGAGTTTACCCGTCTTGAGCAGATCGAAGCGACGGAAACCTCCGGGATCACCGCGCTGCCGGGGGCTGTTGATTTACTCAACCATCTCAATAAAGCGGGTATTCCATGGGCGATTGTGACCTCCGGCTCCATGCCGGTCGCACGGGCGCGCCATCGTGTTGCTGGGCTTCCTGCTCCAGAAGTGTTTGTCACCGCCGAGCGGGTAAAAAGAGGGAAACCAGAGCCCGACGCGTATCTGTTAGGCGCTCAGCTTCTGGGTCTGGCGCCGCAGGAATGTGCAGTGGTGGAAGATGCCCCCGCCGGGGTGCTCTCAGGACTGGCGGCTGGGTGCCATGTCATCGCGGTTAACGCGCCAGCGGATACGCCGCGTCTGGACGAAGTTGATTTTTCGCTGACCAGTCTGGAACATATTTCTGTGACCAAACAACCCAACGGAAATGTGGTCGTTATAAGAAATACCTGATCATGATTTAGCCCCAGATTGTTGGGGCTTTTTTATGGCAGAATCAGTCCATCCCTCTCATTTAACAAGGATATGTTGTGAACGGTGAATTGATATGGGTTCTCTCATTGCTGGCGATTGCCGTCGTCTTGTTTGCAACTGGCAGAGTGCGTATGGACGCGGTCGCTTTGCTGGTCATTATTGCCTTTGTTCTGAGCGGAACATTGAGCATCACAGAGGCTTTTTCCGGGTTCAGCGATCCTAACGTTATTTTGATAGCGGCTTTATTCATTATCGGCGACGGCCTGGTGCGTACCGGCGTGGCGACGGTGATGGGTGCCTGGCTGGTGAAGGTCGCCGGCAGCAGTGAAGTCAAAATGCTGGTGTTGCTGATGATAACCGTAGCCGGACTCGGTGCCTTCATGAGTTCGACCGGTGTGGTCGCCATCTTTATTCCGGTTGTCTTAAGCGTTTCCATGCGCATGCAAATCTCCCCCTCACGCCTGATGATGCCATTGAGCTTTGCCGGATTGATAAGCGGCATGATGACGCTGGTGGCAACGCCGCCGAACCTGGTCGTCAACAGTGAATTGTTACGTGAAGGACTTAACGGTTTTAGCTTTTTTAGCGTAACCCCACTGGGGCTGGTGGTGTTGGTACTCGGCATAATTTATATGCTGGTGATGCGTTTTATGCTGAAAGGCGAAGACTCCGGGCAGCCGGGAGACGGCTGGAAGCGCCGGACCTTTCGCGACCTGA
The DNA here is from genome assembly GCF_030333005.1 of Citrobacter sp. Cpo030. Taxonomy (NCBI): domain Bacteria; kingdom Pseudomonadati; phylum Pseudomonadota; class Gammaproteobacteria; order Enterobacterales; family Enterobacteriaceae; genus Citrobacter; species Citrobacter sp. Cpo030. Next base: position 55,410 of record NZ_JAOWGT010000043.1, read on the forward strand.
TTAAAGAATATCGCCTGACAGGACGTGCTCGTCGCCTGGCGATTCGCCCGGGTTCTCCCATGATTGGCCAACGTCTGGATGACCTGAAATTGCGTGAGCGCTACGGGGCAAACGTGATTGGTGTTGAACGCTGGCGGCGTTTTCGCCGCGTGATTGTTGATGTTAACGGGGTTTCTGAGTTCCGTGCCCGTGACGTATTGCTGATCGATATGTCAGCGGCCGACGTTGACCTGCGTGAATTTTGCAGCGAGCAACTGTTGGAGCCAATGGTGCTGCGTGGCGAATACTTCTCTGAGCAGGCGCTTGATGTGGGTATGGCCGAGATTTCATTGATCCCTGAATCGGAATTGATCGGCAAAACGGTACGGGAAATCGCCTTTCGCACACGTTATGGTCTGAATGTCGTCGGACTGAAGCGTGATGGTGCGGCGCTGGACGGGGCGGTCGTCAATGAGCCGCTGCTGATGGGCGATATTATTCTGGTGGTGGGTAACTGGAAACTCATCACTTTGTTGGGGCAAAAAGGGCGCGATTTCGTGGTGCTGAATATGCCCGTGGAAGTTAGTGAAGCCTCCCCGGCGCACAGCCAGGCGCCGCATGCGATTTTCTGTCTGGTGCTGATGGTCGCGTTAATGCTCACCGATGAAATTCCTAATACGGTTGCCGCGATTATCGCCTGTTTGCTGATGGGAAAATTCCGTTGCATTGATGCCGAAAGCGCCTATAAAGCCATTCACTGGCCAAGTATTATTTTGATTGTCGGAATGATGCCCTTTGCGCTGGCATTACAGAAAACGGGCGGTGTTGATCTGGTGGTTAAAGGGTTAATGGACGTTGGTGGAGGGTACGGCCCGTATATGATGCTGGGCTGCCTGTTCGTGCTGTGCGCGACCATTGGGTTATTTATCTCTAACACTGCGACGGCGGTACTGATGGCGCCGATTGCGCTGGCGGCAGCAAAGTCTATGGGCGTTTCGCCGTATCCTTTTGCGATGGTGATTGCGATGGCGGCTTCCGCAGCCTTTATGACGCCAGTTTCTTCACCGGTAAACACACTGGTGCTCGGGCCGGGTAACTACAGCTTTAGCGATTTCGTAAAAATTGGCGTGCCGTTTACCATCATTGTGATGGTGGTGTGCGTGGTGATGATCCCGATGCTGTTTCCGTTTTGATTTTTATGTGCCGGATGGCGGCTAACGCCTTATCCGGCCTACAAAGGTAACGTTGTCGCAAACTTACAATGGAGAATCCTGACTGATTTCATCTAATGAGAGGTGAAAACTCGGGACGAACACGTCCATAAAGTAGTCCATCTCTTCGCTTCGTCGTGACTCCAGCGTTTTTTCCAGACGTGTTTTCGCCAGCAGAAATTCGTTGTTACCGGCGGAGAGTTCTTCCAGGCACTTCAGATACGCGCACAGGGCATCGGCCTGTTTAACAATCGACCTCTCTTCTTCGCTTAAGGCATGTTCATCAATGAGTGGCGCAAAAATATCGCGCAGCTCATCAGGAACCATATCGACCAGTTTTTGTTGGGCAATTTTCTCTATCGCTTTATATTCCTGAGCAATCTGCGAGTTAAAATATTTCACTGGGGTAGGGAGATCGCCGGTTAACACCTCTGACGCATCGTGATACATCGCCAGCAGGGCAATACGCTCAGCATTAACCTGACCACCAAATTTACGGTTTTTAATTGCGGCCAGCGCATGGGCAACCATGGCAACCTGCAGACTGTGTTCGGACACGTTTTCGGTGCGCACGTTGCGCATCAGCGGCCAGCGGTTAATGAGTTTCAGACGGGAGAGGTGGGCAAAAAAGTGGCTCTGCTTCATAACGACCCTTACTCAGTGACTTCAGTAACGGTATTTTGCGCAGAGAGTGCTACCGGATGCAAACCCGGCAGCACTTTGCGTGGTTACAGCTGGCGATACCCTGACAGGAAACGCTCAAATTTACTCAGCGACATTTCGATATCGTCAATACGCGGTAGCGTGACGATGCGGAAATGATCCGGCCACGGCCAGTTGAATGCCGTCCCCTGGACCAGCAGTACTTTTTCCTGCAACAGGAAGTCGAGTACCATCTTCTGGTCGTCATGAATATTGAAGCGTTTAGCATCAATTTTCGGGAACATATACAGCGCACCGCGCGGTTTTACGCAAGAGACGCCGGGGATGTCATTAAGCAGTTCCCAGGCGCGGTTACGTTGCTCATACAGACGTCCGCCAGGCATGATGAATTCGCTGATGCTCTGATATCCACCCAGTGCGGTTTGAATGGCATGTTGTGCCGGAACGTTGGCACACAGGCGCATAGAAGCCAGCATCTCAAGGCCTTCGATATACCCTTTGGCATGTTTCTTCGGTCCGTTCAGTACCATCCAGCCTTGGCGGAAACCGGCAACACGATAGGTTTTTGACAGGCCGTTAAAGGTAATAGTCAGCAGGTCAGGGGCCATTGCCGCAATCGAGTGGTGCTCGGCGTCATCGTAAAGAATTTTGTCGTAAATCTCGTCCGCAAAGATGATGAGGTTGTTTTGGCGGGCAATCTCAACAATCTCCATCAGCAGCTCTTTAGAATACACCGCGCCAGTAGGGTTGTTTGGGTTGATGATGACGATCCCACGGGTACGCGGCGTAATTTTGGCGCGGATATCATCCAGGTCCGGGAACCAGTCTGACGATTCGTCACACAGGTAGTGCACGGCATTACCACCAGAGAGCGAAACCGCCGCCGTCCACAGTGGATAATCAGGTGCAGGAACCAGCATTTCGTCCCCACTGTTTAGCAATGCCTGCATGGCCTGCACAATCAATTCAGATACGCCGTTACCGATATAGATATCTTCCACGGTTACGTCGCGCATCCCACGGGCCTGGTAATGCTGCATGATTGCTTTGCGGGCTGAATAAAGGCCTTTGGAATCGCAATATCCTTGCGCAGTTGGCAAATTGCGGATCACATCCACCAAAATTTCATCTGGCGCTTCAAACCCGAAAGGCGCAGGGTTGCCGATGTTCAGTTTCAGAACTTTGTTGCCTTCTTCTTCCAGGCGCTTTGCTTCCTTCAGAACCGGGCCGCGAATGTCATAACAGACGTTTTCTAATTTGCTGGATTTTTCAATGGGGGACATGAACGTTGACCTTTTTAGCTGTGAATGCCACTCCCTGCCGTGGAAGTCAGCCCAGCACAATGTACTCCCACGACGGTGAGTTTTGAAGGGTCTTTAGTAGAAGATTTTGGAAAGCAGGAGGATTATAATTCACTGTTAATAACTAAATAATATGATTTTTGTAGAGTAATAATCTGGGTTATTGTGTTTTTTGTGGTTTATATTTTGCTTTGTTAGTGTGGGTATGGTGATTTGTCTGGCCTAAAAAAGTTAGGCCTGTAAAGAAAAAGGTAGCCGAGATCTCAGCTGAATGGCGTATTTCGAAAATACTGAGGTTTTGCCTGCGAAATCTGTTATCGGTCTGATCCCTGCGTGATGCGGTGTGAATCCATTGTTAAGCATAATTAATGAATTGAGAGATTCTTAATTAATTATTATTTATTATTTAAACGACATCAAATTGAGTGGGCCAATAATACGAAAACCGTTGCACTGACATAACACCAATTTGCCCGGAATTATTCGCGATAACACTTATAAATATAGTGGTTTTAGGTTAAGATAACTCCTATGAAATGGTGTGTAGTACGAATTTTACGATAATTCAAATGTTTGTTGGTTGTTCCTAACATCCTGAAAAGTTAGTTTTTAATGTGTAAATTATTGTTCATTAACTATTTTTTAAATTTACAAAATTTACATGTTTCCCATTAGTCAGAATCATCCAGCAGCTAAAAATACGGCTCTTTCTCGTTGCTATATTCCGATGAATATCACGGGTATTAAAATAGCTCAGAAAGAGAATTGTTTCGTTTGTTAAACCAAATACATCCTTATTTTCACTTGGTTACACTAAGCGAAACTGAAGGGAGGCACATTACAAATGGAGTTGTTTGATTCTGAATGCACAGCATTAACCCGGTATGACCCGCGAGTAAGTGAAAAACTATGATAAATGCAAATCGTCCGATAATTAACCTCGACCTCGATCTGCTGAGAACCTTTGTTGCTGTTGCCGACCTGAATACCTTTGCGGCTGCGGCAGCTGCGGTATGTCGAACTCAGTCTGCGGTAAGTCAGCAAATGCAGCGTCTTGAACAACTTGTGGGGAAAGAGTTGTTCGCGCGCCATGGACGCAACAAACTGCTGACCGAACATGGTATCCAGCTGTTGGGTTACGCCAGGAAAATACTGCGATTTAATGATGAGGCATGCTCATCATTGATGTTTAACAATCTTCAGGGGGTGTTAACTATCGGTGCTTCTGATGAATCCGCGGACACCATACTCCCATTTCTGCTGAACCGCATTAGTTCGGTTTATCCGAAACTTGCGCTTGATGTAAGAGTGAAACGCAATGCCTATATGGTGGAGATGCTTAAATCGCAAGAAGTAGATTTAGTGGTCACCACGAATCGCCCTGGCGATTTTGAATGCCTGAATTTGCGGACTTCACCGACGCGCTGGTATTGCGCAGCCGAATATATCCTGCAAAAAGGTGAGCCGGTGCCTTTAGTTCTGCTGGACGATCCCAGCCCGTTTCGCGATATCGTGCTGGCGACGTTAAATGCCGCACAGATCCCGTGGCGTCTGGCCTATGTCGCTTCAACATTGCCTGCGGTCCGCGCGGCGGTAAAAGCAGGGCTTGGCGTTACTGCGCGTCCTGTAGAAATGATGAGCCCGGATTTACGCGTACTGGGTGCGGCGGACGGATTGCCACCTCTGCCTGATACCGAGTATCTGTTGTGCAGCGATCCGGCCACGCAAAATGAATTAGCTCAGGTTATCTTTAAGTCGATGCAGACCTATCAAAATCCTTGGCAATACAATCAGTTTACCCCTGAAGGGGGAGATGATTCGCTGATTGTTGAAGGCGACTTTGAGTAAAGCGTCACAAAAAAACGTTTTAAAATGTAAGTGTAAAAAAGGGCCACTGATGATGAAAAAACATCCAGCGGCTCTTTTTTTATGCAAATATTACTGCTTTCTGTTCATTCATATACTAAAACTTAACAAAATCAGCAGGTAAAAAAACAGCCCGACAATCGGGTGAAAAATAATCAGCTGAGTTGCTAAATGTTTCCATGTTAAAAAACTAGAGAAATTGTTGCTGTTTTTTATGGTGAATTAACAAAAGCGTGTCACAGATCAAGAAAATACTCCCATTTAGGGGGAGGCATCTGGGTGAATTCCTGTCAAAATAGACGTGTATTATCTTTTTTACTTCACTACGGACACGATTCAACAACATTAAAAATGACCGATGATGCAATCGAAATGGGTCTAAAGAGCACTTTATGTTAATGAAGTTGGAACAGTGTAAAATAATGTGAGGAAACTTTTGTTAAAGTTGACAAAAGGTTATAGAAAGGAGTAAAAAACCCCATCAATTAGCTGTATAAAATGATTTTTCACAGTGATTGTAAGGTTTTTTTTATTCCTCCCCATGAATCGATGTGGCGTTCATCTGCCGAAAAGAGCAGAGAATTTGGCGCTACTTTTGATGAGTAAGCAATGAGTATGTCAACATCCACTGAAATCATCGCTCATCACTGGGCATTCGCTATCTTTCTTATCGTTGCCATTGGCCTGTGCTGCCTGATGCTCGTCGGCGGCTGGTTTTTAGGGGGTCGCGCACGCGCGAGATCTAAAAACGTGCCGTTTGAATCAGGTATCGACTCGGTCGGCACCGCCCGCCTGCGCCTGTCTGCCAAGTTTTATCTGGTAGCCATGTTCTTCGTTATCTTCGACGTTGAAGCGCTGTATCTGTTCGCATGGTCAACTTCTATCCGTGAAAGCGGTTGGATTGGCTTTGTGGAAGCTGCAATTTTTATTTTTGTGTTACTGGCAGGTCTGGTTTATCTGGTGCGTATTGGCGCGCTGGACTGGACGCCCGCGCGTTCACGCCGCGAGCGTATGAACCCGGAAACGAACAGTATCGCTAATCGTCAACGCTAACCGCGAGGCATCATTAAGATGGATTATACGCTCACCCGCATAGATCCTAACGGTGAGAACGACCGTTACCCCCTGCAAAAACAGGAGATCGTAACCGACCCCCTGGAACAAGAAGTTAACAAAAACGTGTTCATGGGCAAACTGCATGACATGGTTAACTGGGGCCGTAAAAACTCAATTTGGCCATATAACTTTGGCCTTTCCTGCTGCTACGTTGAGATGGTGACCTCGTTTACCGCCGTGCACGATGTGGCTCGTTTTGGTGCGGAAGTACTGCGTGCATCGCCGCGTCAGGCTGACCTGATGGTCGTAGCCGGGACCTGCTTTACCAAAATGGCGCCGGTTATTCAGCGCCTCTACGATCAGATGCTGGAACCGAAATGGGTTATTTCCATGGGCGCATGCGCCAACTCCGGCGGTATGTACGACATCTATTCTGTGGTGCAGGGCGTTGATAAATTTATTCCGGTCGATGTGTACATCCCGGGATGTCCGCCGCGCCCAGAAGCGTATATGCAGGCTCTGATGCTGCTGCAAGATTCCATTGGCAAAGAACGCCGTCCGCTCTCCTGGGTGGTTGGCGATCAGGGCGTTTATCGCGCCAATATGCAGTCAGAACGCGAGCGTAAACGCGGCGAACGTATTGCTGTAACGAATCTTCGTACACCAGACGAGATTTAATTTGCGCCTGTCGGCAGCAGCACTTCCTTCGCTTATCACTACATAAATAGCGCGAAGCACTGCCGACCACCACGGACCATTTGCAATGGTGAACAATATGACCGACTTAACCGCGCAAGACGCTGTATGGCAAACACGGGATCACCTTGATGACCCGGTCATTGGCGAACTGCGCAACCGTTTTGGGCCGGATGCCTTTACCGTTCAGGCGACTCGCACCGGGGTACCCGTTGTTTGGGTCAAGCGTGAACAATTACTGGAAGTTGGCGATTTCTTAAAGAGACTGCCGAAACCTTACGTCATGCTGTTTGACTTACACGGCATGGACGAACGTCTGCGTACGCACCGCGAAGGGTTACCTGCCGCGGATTTTTCCGTTTTCTATCACCTGATTTCCATTGAACGCAATCGCGATATCATGCTCAAGGTGGCTTTGTCTGAAAACGATCTGCGCGTACCGACTTTCACCAAACTGTTCCCGAACGCCAACTGGTACGAGCGTGAAACCTGGGAAATGTTTGGCATCGATATCGAAGGTCACCCGCACCTGACGCGTCTGCTGATGCCGCATACCTGGGAAGGTCACCCGCTGCGTAAAGACTACCCGGCGCGTGCGACCGAATTTGATCCGTTTGAACTGACTAAAGCCAAACAGGATCTGGAAATGGAAGCGCTGACATTCAAACCTGAAGATTGGGGTATGAAGCGTAGTACCGAAAACGAGGACTTCATGTTCCTCAACCTCGGTCCTAACCACCCGTCTTCTCACGGTGCTTTCCGTATTGTGCTGCAGCTTGATGGCGAAGAAATCGTCGACTGCGTACCTGACATCGGCTACCACCACCGTGGCGCTGAAAAGATGGGTGAACGTCAGTCCTGGCACAGCTACATTCCGTACACCGACCGTATTGAGTACCTCGGCGGCTGCGTAAACGAAATGCCTTACGTACTGGCCGTTGAGAAGCTGGCTGGTATCACCACGCCGGATCGCGTCAACGTGATTCGCGTGATGTTGTCCGAACTGTTCCGTATCAACAGCCACCTGCTGTACATCTCCACGTTCATTCAGGACGTCGGCGCGATGACCCCGGTATTCTTCGCCTTTACCGACCGTCAGAAAATCTATGACGTGGTGGAAGCGATCACCGGTTTCCGTATGCACCCGGCCTGGTTCCGTATCGGCGGTGTGGCACACGATCTGCCGCGCGGTTGGGACAAGCTGCTGCGTGACTTCCTCGACTGGATGCCAAAACGTCTGGATTCTTACGAGAAAGCCGCACTGCGTAACACCATTCTGAAAGGCCGTTCGCAGGGCGTTGCCGCTTACGGTAAGAAAGAAGCGCTGGACTGGGGTTGTACCGGTGCTGCGCTGCGCGCGACCGGTATTGATTTCGACGTGCGTAAAGCGCGTCCGTACTCTGGCTACGAAAACTTTGACTTTGAAGTCCCGGTTGGCGGCGGTGTGTCCGACTGCTATACCCGCGTGATGCTGAAAGTTGAAGAGCTGCGCCAGAGTCTGCGCATCCTTGAGCAGTGCCTCAATAACATGCCGGAAGGCCCGTTCAAAGCGGATCACCCGCTGACGACGCCGCCGCCGAAAGAGCGCACGCTGCAACATATCGAAACCCTTATCACCCACTTCCTGCAGGTTTCGTGGGGCCCGGTTATGCCGGCGAACGAGTCCTTCCAGATGGTGGAAGCGACCAAGGGTATCAACAGTTACTACCTGACCAGCGATGGTAGCACCATGAGTTACCGTACCCGTATCCGTACCCCGAGCTATGCGCATCTGCAGCAGATCCCGGTAGCGGTACGTGGCAGCCTGGTGTCCGACTTAATCGTCCATCTGGGTAGTATCGATTTTGTTATGTCAGATGTGGACCGCTAATTATGCACGAGAATCAACAACCACAAACCGAGGCTTTTGAGCTGAGTGCGGCTGAGCGTGAAGCGATTGAGCACGAAAAGCACCACTACGAAGACCCGCGTGCGGCGTCCATTGAAGCGCTGAAAATCGTTCAGAAACAGCGTGGCTGGGTGCCGGATGGGGCGATCTACGCGATCGCTGATGTGCTGGGTATTCCGGCAAGCGATGTAGAAGGTGTTGCCACGTTCTACAGCCAGATCTTCCGCCAGCCGGTAGGTCGCCACGTGATCCGCTATTGCGACAGCGTGGTGTGCCATATCAACGGCTACCAGGGGATTCAGGCCGCGCTTGAGAAAAAACTCAACATCAAGCCGGGGCAGACGACCTTTGATGGTCGCTTTACGCTGCTGCCGACCTGTTGCCTGGGGAACTGCGATAAAGGGCCAAATATGATGATCGATGAGGATACTCACGCTCACCTGACCCCGGAAGGCATTCCCGAACTACTGGAGCGGTATAAATGAAAGACATTATCCGTACTCCCGAAACCCATCCGCTGACCTGGCGTCTGCGTGATGACAAACAGCCGGTCTGGCTGGACGAATACCGTAGCAAGAACGGCTACGAAGGTGCGCGTAAGGCCCTGACCGGGCTGTCACCGGACGAAATCGTTAATCAGGTAAAAGACGCTGGCCTGAAAGGGCGCGGCGGCGCGGGCTTTTCCACCGGTCTGAAGTGGAGCCTGATGCCGAAAGACGAATCCATGAACATCCGTTACCTGCTGTGTAACGCCGATGAAATGGAGCCGGGCACCTATAAAGACCGTCTGCTGATGGAACAGCTGCCGCACCTGCTGGTGGAAGGCATGCTGATTTCCGCGTTTGCGCTGAAAGCGTACCGTGGTTACATCTTCCTGCGCGGTGAATATATCGAAGCAGCCGTGCATCTGCGTCGCGCGATCGCCGAAGCGACCGAAGCCGGTCTGCTTGGCAAAAACATCATGGGCACCGGTTTCGACTTCGAACTGTTTGTCCACACCGGGGCAGGGCGTTACATCTGCGGTGAAGAAACCGCGCTGATCAACTCCCTCGAAGGTCGCCGTGCTAACCCACGTTCCAAGCCGCCGTTCCCGGCAAGCTCTGGCGCATGGGGCAAACCGACCTGCGTAAACAACGTCGAAACCCTGTGTAACGTACCGGCTATCCTCGCGAACGGCGTGGAGTGGTACCAGAACATTTCGAAGAGCAAAGACGCGGGCACCAAGCTGATGGGCTTCTCTGGTCGCGTGAAGAATCCTGGCCTGTGGGAACTGCCTTTCGGCACTACCGCGCGTGAGATCCTCGAAGATTACGCGGGCGGCATGCGTGATGGCCTGAAGTTCAAAGCCTGGCAGCCAGGCGGCGCGGGGACTGACTTCCTGACTGAAGCACATCTCGATCTGCCGATGGAATTCGAAAGCATTGGTAAAGCAGGTAGCCGTCTGGGCACCGCGCTGGCAATGGCCGTCGATCACGAGATTGGCATGGTTCCTCTGGTGCGTAACCTCGAAGAGTTCTTTGCCCGCGAGTCCTGCGGCTGGTGTACGCCGTGCCGTGACGGTCTGCCGTGGAGTGTGAAAATTCTGCGCGCGCTGGAGCGTGGCGAAGGCCAGCCTGGGGATATCGAGACACTTGAGCAACTGTGTCGTTTCCTCGGCCCGGGTAAAACCTTCTGTGCACACGCACCGGGTGCAGTGGAACCGCTGCAGAGCGCCATTAAATATTTCCGCGAAGAATTCGAAGCTGGCATCAAGCAGACCTTCAGCAATACTCATACGATTGGTGGTATTCAGCCGAACCTGCTGAAAGAGCGCTGGTAAACGTTTTACGCGAAAGCATTCAAGATGCGTCAAGGCGGCAACCGAGAGAACCCCTGAGCTTACTAAAGTAAGTGACTGGGGTGAATGAGGGAAGCCAACGCCGAGGCAGCTTGAAGGATAAAGCGGAAAAGAAATTCGATTAACGCTTGGTCACTGACCGAGCCAACTGGAAGCATGCTGACTATGGCTACGATTCATGTAGACGGCAAAGAATATGAGGTCAACGGAGCGGACAACCTGCTGGAAGCTTGTCTGTCTCTCGGCCTTGATATTCCGTACTTTTGCTGGCACCCGGCGCTGGGAAGCGTCGGTGCTTGCCGCCAGTGTGCGGTGAAGCAATATCAAAACGCGGAAGACACGCGTGGTCGCCTGGTGATGTCTTGTATGACACCGGCCACCGAAGGCACCTTTATTTCTATTGATGACGAAGAAGCGAAGCAGTTCCGCGAAAGCGTCGTGGAGTGGTTGATGACTAACCACCCGCACGACTGTCCGGTCTGTGAAGAGGGCGGTAACTGCCACCTGCAGGATATGACCGTCATGACTGGTCACAGCTTCCGTCGCTACCGCTTCACGAAGCGTACTCACCGTAATCAGGACCTGGGGCCGTTCATCTCTCACGAAATGAACCGCTGCATCGCCTGCTATCGCTGCGTACGTTACTACAAAGATTACGCCGATGGCGCGGATCTGGGCGTCTATGGCGCACATGACAACGTCTACTTCGGTCGTCCGGAAGACGGTACGCTTGAAAGCGAATTCTCCGGTAACCTGGTCGAAATTTGCCCGACCGGCGTCTTCACCGATAAAACGCACTCCGAGCGTTATAACCGTAAATGGGACATGCAGTTTGCGCCGAGCATCTGCCAGCAGTGTTCCATCGGCTGTAACACCAGCCCGGGCGAGCGCTACGGTGAACTGCGTCGTATCGAAAACCGTTATAACGGTACCGTTAACCACTATTTCCTCTGCGACCGTGGTCGTTTTGGCTATGGTTACGTGAACCTGAAAGACCGTCCGCGTCAGCCGGTACAGCGTCGTGGCGATGACCTGATCACGCTGAACGCCGAGCAGGCGATGCAGGGCGCGGCAGATATTCTGCGTCAGTCGAAGAAAGTGATTGGTATCGGCTCCCCGCGTGCCAGCGTTGAAAGTAACTTCGCGCTGCGTGAACTGGTCGGTGCGGATAACTTCTATACCGGTATTGCCCAGGGCGAGCAGGAACGTTTGCAACTGGCGCTGAGCGTACTGCGTGACGGCGGGATTCATACTCCGGCACTGCGCGAAATCGAATCTTATGATGCGGTTCTGGTGCTGGGCGAAGATGTCACCCAGACCGGCGCACGCGTTGCGCTGGCAGTGCGTCAGGCGGTGAAAGGTAAAGCGCGTGAAATGGCGGCGGCACAGAAAGTGGCTGACTGGCAGATCGCAGCAATCCTTAACATCGGCCAGCGTGCTAAGCATCCGCTGTTCGTGACCAACGTCGATAACACCCGTCTGGATGACATCGCCGCATGGACCTACCGTGCACCGGTTGAAGATCAGGCGCGCTTAGGTTTCGCTATCGCTCATGCGCTGGATAACAACGCACCGGCGGTTGACGGTATCGACCGTGACCTGCAGAACAAAGTTGACGTTATCGTTCAGGCACTGGCCGGGGCGAAGAAACCACTGATTATTTCCGGCACCAACGCCGGTAGCGCCGAAGTGATTCAGGCGGCTGCCAACGTAGCGAAGGCGCTGAAAGGCCGTGGCGCAGACGTCGGCATCACCATGATTGCTCGCTCTGTTAACAGCATGGGCCTGGGTATGATTGGCGGTGGTTCCCTTGACGATGCGCTGACCGAGCTGGAAACAGGTCGTGCTGACGCCGTTGTGGTACTGGAAAATGACCTGCATCGCCATGCTTCAGCAACGCGTGTGAACGCTGCGCTGGCGAAAGCACCGCTGGTACTGGTCATTGACCATCAGCGTACGGCAATTATGGAAAACGCTCATCTGGTGCTTTCCGCCGCAAGCTTCGCCGAAAGCGATGGTACGGTGATTAACAACGAAGGTCGCGCTCAGCGTTTCTTCCAGGTTTATGATCCGTCCTACTACGACAGCAAAACCATCATGCTGGAAAGCTGGCGCTGGCTGCATTCGCTGCACAGCACCGTGCAGAGCCGTGAAGTGGACTGGACGCAGCTCGACCACGTTATCGACGCGGTCGTTGAGAAGCTGCCGCAGTTGGCGGGTATCAAAGATGCCGCGCCGGACGCAACCTTCCGTATCCGTGGACAGAAACTGGCTCGTGAACCGCACCGCTACAGTGGTCGTACCGCAATGCGCGCCAACATCAGCGTACACGAACCGCGCCAGCCGCAGGACAAAGACACGATGTTCGCCTTCTCTATGGAAGGGAACAACCAACCGTCTGCGCCGCGTTCACAAATTCCGTTTGCCTGGGCTCCAGGCTGGAACTCCCCACAGGCGTGGAACAAGTTCCAGGATGAAGTGGGCGGTAAACTGCGTCATGGCGATCCGGGCGTGCGCCTGATCGAAGCTTCTGCGGATGGTATGGATTACTTCACTACCGTTCCGGCAAGTTTCCAGGCTCAGGATGGTCAGTGGCGTATCGCGCCGTACTACCATCTGTTTGGTAGTGACGAAATGTCCCAGCGTGCGCCGGTCTTCCAGACCCGTATGCCGCAGCCGTACATCAAACTCAACCCGGCTGATGCCGCGAAGTTGGGTGTTAATGCCGGTACGCGCGTTTCTTTCAGCTACGATGGCAACACGGTTACATTGCCGGTTGAAATAGCCGAAGGATTAACGGCAGGGCAGGTTGGTTTGCCGATGGGTATGCCTGGCATCGCGCCGGTTTTGGCTGGTGCGCGTCTTGAGGATCTGCAGGAGGCACAACAATGAGTTGGATTACACCCGATCTGATTGAGATCCTGCTGAGCATTCTCAAAGCGGTCGTGATCCTGCTGGTGGTGGTCACCTGCGGGGCATTCATGAGCTTTGGCGAACGTCGTCTGCTGGGTCTGTTCCAGAACCGTTACGGACCGAACCGTGTTGGCTGGGGCGGTTCGCTCCAGCTGGTTGCGGACATGATCAAGATGTTCTTTAAAGAAGACTGGATCCCGAAATTCTCGGATCGCGTCATCTTTACCCTGGCACCGATGATCGCCTTCACCTCGCTGCTGCTGGCTTTCGCCATCGTGCCGGTGAGTCCGAACTGGGTGGTTGCCGACCTGAATATCGGGATCCTGTTCTTCCTGATGATGGCGGGCCTCGCGGTATACGCGGTGCTGTTCGCCGGCTGGTCCAGTAACAACAAATACTCCCTGCTCGGTGCGATGCGTGCGTCTGCGCAGACGCTGAGCTACGAAGTGTTCCTCGGACTTTCCCTGATGGGCGTGGTGGCGCAGGCCGGTTCATTTAACATGACCGACATCGTTAACAACCAGGCTGATATCTGGAACGTTATTCCGCAGTTCTTTGGTTTTGTCACCTTTGCCATCGCGGGCGTGGCGGTGTGTCACCGTCACCCGTTTGACCAGCCAGAAGCCGAGCAGGAACTGGCCGACGGTTACCACATTGAATATTCCGGTATGAAATTCGGTCTGTTCTTCGTGGGTGAGTACATCGGTATTGTCACCATTTCTGCACTAATGGTTACCCTGTTCTTCGGTGGCTGGCATGGCCCGTTCTTACCGCCATTCGTCTGGTTCGCGCTGAAAACCGCGTTCTTCATGATGATGTTCATTTTGATTCGTGCGTCGTTACCGCGTCCTCGTTATGACCAGGTAATGTCCTTCGGCTGGAAAGTCTGTCTGCCGCTGACGCTCGTCAACTTGCTGGTAACGGCGGCTGTCATTCTCTGGCAGGCGCAATAAGGGACACAAAGACCATGACCTTAAAAGAATTGTTCGTAGGTTTCGGCACCCAGGTACGCAGTATCTGGATGATCGGCCTGCATGCGTTCGCGAAACGCGAAACGCAGATGTATCCGGAAGAGCCGGTCTATCTACCGCCCCGTTTTCGTGGTCGTATCGTTCTGACTCGTGATCCAGACGGTGAAGAGCGCTGCGTTGCCTGTAACCTGTGTGCGGTAGCGTGTCCGGTAGGCTGTATCTCTCTGCAAAAAGCAGAGACCAAAGACGGTCGCTGGTATCCGGAGTTTTTCCGCATTAACTTCTCACGCTGCATTTTCTGCGGTCTGTGCGAAGAAGCCTGTCCGACAACGGCTATTCAGCTGACTCCAGATTTCGAGCTGGGTGAGTACAAGCGCCAGGACCTGGTTTACGAGAAAGAGGATCTGCTGATCTCCGGTCCGGGCAAATACCCGGAATATAACTTCTACCGGATGGCAGGTATGGCAATCGACGGCAAAGATAAGGGCGAAGCAGAGAACGAAGCTAAGCCTATCGACGTCAAGAGCCTGTTACCGTAAGGAGAGGGGCAATGGAGTTCGCTTTTTATATCTGTGGCCTGATAGCCATTCTCGCAACCTTGCGGGTGATCACCCACACCAATCCGGTACACGCGTTGCTGTACCTGATTATTTCGCTGCTGGCGATTTCTGGGGTGTTCTTCTCGTTAGGCGCTTACTTTGCCGGTGCGCTGGAAATTATCGTCTACGCGGGTGCCATCATGGTGCTGTTCGTATTCGTGGTGATGATGCTCAACCTTGGTGGTTCTGAAATTGAACAGGAACGTCAGTGGCTGAAGCCGCAGGTGTGGATTGGTCCGGCGATTCTGTCGGCCATCATGCTGGTGGTTATTGTTTACGCCATTCTGGGCGTTAACGATCAGGGCATCGACGGTACGCCAATTAGCGCGAAAGCGGTCGGTATTTCCCTGTTCGGACCGTATGTACTGGCGGTTGAACTGGCTTCGATGCTGCTGCTGGCGGGTCTGGTTGTTGCCTTCCACGTGGGGCGCGAAGAGCGTTCTGGTGAAGTGCTGAGCAATCGCACCGATGACCGCGCGAAAAGAAAAACGGAGGAGCACGCATGATCCCCTTACAACATGGACTGATCCTCGCTGCGATCTTATTCGTGCTGGGCTTAACCGGTCTGGTTATCCGCCGCAATCTGCTGTTTATGCTGATCGGGCTGGAAATCATGATTAACGCCTCCGCGCTGGCCTTTGTGGTCGCCGGAAGCTACTGGGGCCAGACCGATGGTCAGGTGATGTATATTCTCGCCATCAGCCTTGCGGCTGCCGAAGCGAGCATTGGGCTTGCGCTGTTGCTGCAACTTCATCGCCGTCGCCAGAACCTGAACATCGATTCAGTAAGTGAGATGCGTGGATGAACATGCTTGCCTTAACCATTATTCTGCCATTTATTGGCTTTGTATTACTGGCGTTTTCTCGTGGTCGTTGGTCAGAAAATCTGTCCGCTACCGTGGGTGTCGGTTCGATCGGCCTGGCCGCGCTGGTGACTGCGTTTGTTGGCGTTGATTTCTTTGCCAATGGTCAGCAGGCTTACAGCCAGCCGCTGTGGACGTGGATGTCAGTCGGTGACTTCAACATCGGTTTTAACCTGGTGCTGGACGGCCTGTCGCTGACCATGCTCTCCGTGGTGACCGGCGTTGGTTTCCTGATCCACATGTTCGCTTCCTGGTATATGCGCGGAGAAGAGGGCTATTCTCGTTTCTTCGCCTACACCAACCTGTTTATCGCCAGCATGGTGGTTCTGGTACTGGCGGATAACCTGCTGCTGATGTACCTCGGCTGGGAAGGCGTGGGCCTGTGCTCCTATCTGCTGATTGGTTTCTACTACACCGATCCGAAGAATGGCGCTGCGGCAATGAAAGCCTTCGTGGTAACCCGCGTTGGTGACGTATTCCTGGCGTTCGCGCTGTTCATCCTCTACAACGAGCTGGGCACGCTGAACTTCCGCGAAATGGTGGAACTGGCGCCTGCGCACTTTGCAGACGGTAACAACATGCTGATGTGGGCAACCCTGATGCTGCTGGGCGGTGCGGTCGGTAAATCTGCACAGCTGCCGTTGCAGACCTGGCTTGCTGATGCGATGGCCGGCCCGACGCCTGTCTCCGCGTTGATCCACGCCGCGACGATGGTTACCGCTGGTGTCTACCTGATAGCTCGTACGCACGGCCTGTTCCTGATGACGCCTGAAATCCTGCACCTGGTGGGGATTATCGGTGCTATCACTCTGGTGCTGGCGGGTTTTGCTGCGCTGGTACAGACCGACATCAAACGCGTTCTTGCGTACTCCACCATGAGCCAGATTGGTTATATGTTCCTGGCTCTCGGCGTACAGGCGTGGGATGCGGCGATTTTCCACCTGATGACGCACGCCTTCTTTAAAGCGCTGCTGTTCCTGGCATCCGGCTCGGTTATCCTGGCTTGCCACCACGAACAGAACATCTTCAAGATGGGCGGTCTGCGTAAGTCAATTCCGCTGGTGTATCTCTGCTTCCTGATCGGTGGCGCGGCGCTGTCAGCTCTGCCGCTGATTACCGCTGGCTTCTTCAGTAAGGATGAGATTCTGGCCGGTGCAATGGCGAATGGTCATATTAATCTGATGGTTGCAGGTCTGGTTGGTGCGTTCATGACCTCTCTGTATACCTTCCGTATGATTTTCATCGTGTTCCACGGTAAAGAACAAATTCACGCTCACGCAGGGAAGGGGATTACCCATCATCTGCCGCTGATTGTGCTGATGATCCTGTCCACCTTCGTTGGCGCGCTGATTGTGCCGCCGCTGCAGGGTGTACTGCCTGCGACGACCGAGCTTGAGCATGGTCGCGTCATGACGCTGGAAATTACCTCCGGTATCGTAGCGATTGCGGGCATCCTGATCGCAGCATGGCTGTGGCTGGGTAAACGCACGCTGGTGACATCGATTGCGAACAGTGCGCCGGGCCGCCTGCTGGGTACCTGGTGGTATAACGCCTGGGGCTTCGACTGGCTGTACGACAACGTGTTCGTCAAGCCATTCCTGGGTGTTGCCTGGTTGCTGAAACGCGATCCGCTCAACTCAATGATGAACATTCCGGCGATCCTTTCCCGCTTTGCAGGTAAAGGCCTGCTGTTGAGCGAGAACGGTTATCTGCGCTGGTATGTCGCATCAATGAGCATCGGCGCCGTCGTTGTGCTGGCACTGTTGATGGTACTGCGTTGAGTTTGAGGATTGTGGCGTTGATGTCGGATGGCGCTGGCGCTTATCCGACCTACGGGAATCTGTAGGCCCGGTAAGCGTTCGCGCCACCGGGCAAAAAAAGCCGCAATCCGAAGTGAATTTTCTGTTTTGAGAATTCGTTGAAAATCAGGTCCTGATGGGACTTTAACAAGGAATAAAGATCGCCATGTTACTACCCTGGCTAATATTAATTCCCTTTATCGGTGGCTTCCTGTGCTGGCAGACCGAACGCTTTGGCGTGAAGGTGCCGCGCTGGATCGCGCTGATTACCATGGGATTGACGCTGGCGCTTGGCCTGCAACTGTGGTTGCAGGGCGGCTATTCACTGACGCAATCCGCTGGCATTCCGCAGTGGCAGTCTGAATTTGTTCTGCCGTGGATCCCACGTTTTGGCATCTCTATTCATCTGGCTATCGACGGTCTGTCGCTGCTGATGGTAGTGCTGACCGGTCTGCTCGGTGTTCTGGCGGTACTTTGCTCCTGGAATGAAATCGAAAAATACCAGGGCTTTTTCCATCTGAACCTGATGTGGATCTTAGGCGGCGTGATCGGCGTGTTCCTTGCCATCGACATGTTCCTGTTCTTCTTCTTCTGGGAAATGATGCTGGTGCCGATGTACTTCCTGATCGCGTTGTGGGGGCATAAAGCCTCTGACGGTAAAACGCGTATCACGGCGGCGACCAAGTTCTTCATTTATACCCAGGCGAGTGGTCTGGTGATGTTGATTGCCATCCTGGCGCTGGTGTTTGTGCACTATAAAGCGACCGGTGTGTGGACCTTCAACTATGAAGAGCTGCTGAATACCCCGATGTCCCACGGTGTGGAATATCTGCTGATGCTGGGCTTCTTCATCGCCTTCGCGGTGAAAATGCCGGTGGTTCCGCTGCACGGCTGGTTGCCGGATGCGCACTCCCAGGCGCCGACGGCAGGTTCCGTTGACCTGGCGGGGATCTTGCTGAAAACCGCGGCTTACGGTCTGCTGCGCTTCTCTCTGCCGCTGTTCCCGAACGCGTCGGCGGAGTTTGCACCTATCGCAATGTGGCTGGGCGTTATCGGTATCTTCTATGGCGCGTGGATGGCCTTTAATCAGTACGATATCAAACGTCTGATCGCTTACACCTCCGTATCGCACATGGGCTTCGTACTGATTGCTATCTACACCGGCAGCCAGCTGGCGTACCAGGGTGCTGTTATCCAGATGATTGCGCACGGTCTGTCCGCAGCCGGTCTGTTCATTCTGTGTGGTCAGCTGTACGAACGTCTGCACACGCGTGATATGCGTATGATGGGCGGCCTGTGGGGCAAAATGAAATGGTTGCCTGCGCTGTCGATGTTCTTCGCAGTGTGTACGCTGGGTATGCCGGGTACAGGTAACTTCGTTGGCGAATTTATGATTCTGTTCGGCAGCTACCAGGTGGTTCCGGTCATTACCGTGATCTCGACTTTTGGTCTGGTGTTTGCCTCTGTTTACTCGCTGGCGATGCTGCATCGCGCTTACTTCGGTAAAGCGAAGAGCCAGATTGCCAGTGTTGAACTGCCAGGGATGTCGCTGCGTGAGCTGTTTATCATCCTGTTGCTGGTCGTGCTTCTGGTACTGCTTGGCTTCTATCCGCAGCCGATTCTGGATACCTCGCATTCTGCGATGAGCAACATCCAGCAGTGGTTTGTTAATTCCGTTACTACTACAAGGCCGTAAATCGCCATGACAATAACTCCACAACACCTGATTGCGCTGCTACCGCTGCTGATCGTCGGCTTGACGGTGGTGGTTGTGATGCTCTCCATTGCGTGGCGACGCAATCACTTCCTCAATGCCACGCTGTCGGTCATTGGGCTTAACGCCGCGCTGGTTTCGCTCTGGTTTGTTGGCCAGGCGGGCGCCATGGACGTCACCCCGCTGATGCGGGTTGACGGTTTCGCCATGCTCTACACCGGGCTGGTGCTACTGGCGAGTCTTGCCACCTGTACCTTCGCTTACCCGTGGCTGGAAGGCTACGATGACAACCGGGAAGAGTTCTACCTGTTGGTGCTGATTGCCGCACTTGGCGGTATTCTGCTGGCTAACGCTAACCATCTGGCGGCGCTGTTCCTTGGTATTGAGCTGATCTCTCTGCCGCTGTTTGGTCTGGTTGGCTATGCGTTCCGTCAGAAACGTTCGCTGGAAGCCAGTATCAAATACACCATTCTGTCTGCCGCAGCGTCTTCCTTCCTGCTGTTCGGTATGGCGCTGGTGTACGCGCAGTCTGGAAATCTGTCGTTTGTTGCACTCGGTAAGAGCCTCGGCGACGGCATGCTGCACGAACCGCTGCTGCTGGCTGGCTTCGGTCTGATGATTGTTGGCCTCGGCTTTAAGCTCTCGCTGGTTCCGTTCCACCTGTGGACCCCAGACGTATACCAGGGTGCTCCTGCTCCGGTTTCCACCTTCCTGGCGACGGCGAGCAAAATCGCTATCTTCGGCGTGGTGATGCGTCTGTTCCTGTACGCCCCGGTAGGGGATAGCGAAGCGGTACGTATCGTACTGGGCGTAATTGCCTTTGCTTCCATCATCTTCGGTAACCTGATGGCGCTGAGCCAGACCAATATTAAACGTCTGCTCGGTTACTCTTCTATCTCTCACCTCGGTTACCTGCTGGTGGCGCTGATTGCTCTGCAGAGCGGCGAGATGTCGATGGAAGCGGTTGGCGTTTACCTGGCCGGTTACCTGTTCAGCAGCCTCGGCGCGTTCGGTGTGGTCAGCCTGATGTCCAGCCCGTACCGCGGCCCGGATGCGGACTCTCTGTTCTCCTACCGTGGTCTGTTCTGGCATCGTCCGATCCTCGCGGCAGTGATGACGGTGATGATGCTGTCTCTGGCAGGTATCCCGATGACGCTGGGCTTTATAGGTAAGTTCTACGTACTGGCCGTCGGTGTGCAGGCTAACCTGTGGTGGCTGGTTGCCGCTGTGGTGGTCGGTTCCGCGATTGGTTTGTACTACTACCTGCGCGTTGCCGTGAGCCTGTACCTGAGCGCACCGCAACAGCTGAACCGTGATGCGCCGTCTAACTGGCAGTACAGCGCGGGCGGTATCGTAGTGCTGATTTCTGCCCTGCTGGTTCTGGTGCTGGGTATTTACCCACAACCGCTGATCAGCATTGTGCAGTTAGCGACTCCGCTGATGTAAACGAAATGCAGAAACGAAAAAACCCGCCTTGGCGGGTTTTTTTATGTGTGAAATACGGTCAGTTTAATAGCTGACGGCTCACCAGCGGACCGCTGATGCCTTTCGCTGTGCGATCCATCACTTCCTGGATCACTGAAGAAAGCTCATTGACTTCGAATTTGGCCACGTAGCCATCCGCTTTTACTCGGCGAACGTGATCTTCGTTCGCGCTACCGGAAAGCGAAGAGTGGATAACGACCGGGATTTTCTTCAGACGTTCGTCGGTTTTTATCTTACGGGTAAGCGTAAAACCGTCCATCTCCGGCATTTCGAGATCGGTGAGCACCAGGGCGATCTTCTCACTGATTGGCTTGCCCTCCGCCTGCGCTTCTGCGGAAAGCTGCTGTATTTTTTCCCACGCATCCTGACCTGTTACATGCATCAGATGCGGGATCTCCATGGCGTTAAGCCCTTTTTCCAGCATGGCGCGGGCCACTTTGGAATCATCAGCCACAATCGCCACCGCACCCGGCGTGATGTTGAATTTATTGGTTTTAAGATCGGTTGCGCGCAGGTCGTGGTTCGCTGGTACGATGTCGTACAGGATCTGCTCAACGTCGAGCACCAACGCCAGGTTGTTGGTCTCTTTGTTGTCGTCCAGGCAAGCGATACTGGTGATATAGCGACCATTAACGGCTTTCTCGGCGGTATGCACCTGTTGCCAGTCCAGGCGCATAATGTTTTCCACTGACTCCACAGCAAACGCCTGGACGCTGCGGGCATATTCTGTGATCAACAGGATGTTGAGTCCGGTCTCTGGCTTACAGCCCGCAACGGCGGGCAGGTCAATCACCGGGATCACCTGATCGCGAATATTAACCATACCCAGTAACGGGGCCTTCATACCCGCCGGACGCGTAAAGGTCGGCATCGGCACGATTTCACGTAGCTTGAATACGTTGATGCCAAACAGCTCTGATTTCTGCTCCTCAACAGATTTGCCGAGGCGAAACAGCAGCAGTTCAAAACGGTTAGACAGGGTTAGGTTTGTCCTGTCATCAATATCTTTCTGGAAATTGTTCATCCTGTCCTCAGTGTGAAAGCCAGCCTTTCCACTGTTATCGGCACTGAGGCGGAAAAATAGAGCGTTAAACGCTGAAAATGGCGAAATCGTGAGCCAGTGCCGTGTCTGGAAATATTGTTTTGCACTCTGCGAGTAAGCGCTGGCAGCCTTTTTCATCGTAGCGTGAGCTAACGTGGGTCATTATCAGACGTCCCACTCCGGCATCCAGCGCCAGCTGTGCGGCTTGTCGGGTTGAGCTGTGCCCGCGACTGTTTGCTTTTTCCTCCATTGACGCCTCCAGCGTGGTTTCGTGTACCATGACATCTACACCTCGAGCCAGTTCAATGGCGGACGCGCAGGGTCCTGTGTCACCGAAAATAGCGACTGATTTTCCCCTGGTGGGCGGGGAAAGAAAATCGGCACCGTTAATCGCTCGACCATCCTCCAGCACGATGGTTTTTCCGGCTTTCAAATCCTGAAACCACGGGCCCGCTTTAACGTCTGCCGCCTTCAGGGCATTGGCGTCAAGCGCACCCGGTTTATCGTGCTCTTGAATGCGAAAACCGTAGCATTCCAGCGGATGCGCCAGCGGGTACGCCGTTACTTTTCGCAGGCCGTCATCCACAATCTCACCCGCGGTAATTTCCACAATATCCAGCGGATAATCGGTCCAGGAGCCGCTCAGACGCAATGCGGTTTCGGTAAACTCTCGCAACCCTTTTGGCCCGTAGAGCGTCAGAGGCTGGACATTGCCGGCCATTGAGCGACTGCACAGTAGCCCCGGTAAACCAAACAGGTGATCGCCGTGCAGATGGCTGATAAAAATACGATCGAGTTTTCCTGGATTGAAAGGCGTGGTGAGCATCTGATGCTGCGTCCCTTCGCCGCAATCAAAAAGCCACAGCCCCGCCTGAGTCGGGTGTTGCAGATTCAGTAAAATTGCCGTTACATTGCGTGAGCGCGTGGGGACTCCCGCAGACGTGCCTAAAAATAGTAATTCCATCTTTGCGTTACACTTTTCGCCATCAATAAGGCAGGGTGTTCAGGTTATCACAACATAGGGGCAGACAATGATTCACTGGCAAGATCTCCACCATGCAAAGCTGAGTACCCAACAACTGTACGCACTACTTCAGCTACGATGCGCGGTGTTTGTAGTTGAGCAACAGTGTCCGTACCAGGATGTGGATGGCGATGACCTGGCCGGAGAGAATCGGCATATTCTGGGCTGGCATAACGATGAGCTGGTGGCGTATGCGAGGATTCTGAAAAGCGATGACGAGCTGGAGCCGGTAGTGATTGGTCGGGTGATTGTAAGCGAAGCGCTGCGTGGTGAAAAACTGGGGCAACAGCTAATGGCCCAGACGCTGGCATCCTGCGTGCAACACTGGCCACACAAGGCGTTGTATCTGGGCGCGCAGGCGCATCTGCAATCGTTCTATGCGCGCTTTGGCTTTGTTCCGGTGACGGATATCTATGACGAAGATGGTATTCCACACGTCGGAATGGCGCGGGAAGCACATCAGGCGTAAACAGGCGCAATCAGTCCAGGTTGTCTATAGTTAGCGGGTACGTCAATAGAAAGGGAGAATATAATGTCTTTTCATTCTTATGAATCACGTATCGATGATGATCTGGAATTATTAAGCGAAACGCTGGAAGAGGTGCTGCGTTCTTCTGGCGACCCAGCAGATCAAAAATACCTTGAGTTAAAAGCGCGGGCAGAGCGGGCGTTAGAAGAGGTGAGAAATCGCGTCAGCCATGCTTCTGATAGCTACTATTACCGTGCGAAAAAAGCCGTTTGTCGGGCGGATGACTATGTGCACGAAAAACCCTGGCGCGGAATCGGCGTTGGCGCCACAGTCGGTTTAGTGATGGGATTATTGTTAGCGCGGCGATAAATTCCGTTCTGTCATCGCATTTGTACGTACTCCCTAACTGGGGGTACTGCTTTTTCTGCTCAGTACCCCGTATAATGAGAGGTTTTTAACAGGGAGAGGTCCGCGTGCATTCAATCACTACTGCGCTGGAAAGTCTGATGCGTCATTTATCGCAAGAGATGCCAGCAGCACCTGGAATTCGTATTTACGATATACCTTTCCCACTGAATGATGCGTTTGACGCTTTAGGATGGCTGGCCAGTCAACCCGTCTGGCCCCAGTTTTACTGGCAGCAGCGTAACGGCGATGAAGAAGCCGCCGTATTAGGGGCCGTCGCCGCATTTTCCTCGCTGGAATCAGCCCAGCAATTTTTACATCAGCATGATAATCATCCCGACCTGCGCATCTGGGGCCTGAATGCCTTTGAGCCTCAGCGTGGCAATTTACTGCTGCCGCGGCTGGAGTGGCGACGTTGTGCCGGAGTGGCGAGCTTACGCTTACATCTCTATAGCGACGTGTCGCTACGTGAAGACGCTGCACAAGCGATCGCCTTCATCTCATCGCTTGCTCCCGTAAAACCGCTCCCTGCATTGCGTTTGAATTTGACGGGAGAACAGCACTGGCCGGAGAAAGCTGGCTGGATAGACCTGATAAAACTCGCTACTCAAACGATCGCAGGAGAAGACCTCGATAAGGTCGTGCTGGCGCGGGCGACCGATTTACAGTTTTCTCAGTCGGTTAATGCCGCTGCCGTGATGGCTTCCAGCCGTCGCTTAAATCTGAACTGCTACCATTTCTTTATGGCATTCTCCGCCGACACCGCTTTTCTTGGCTCTTCTCCTGAACGTCTGTATCGACGACGTGATACGGCGCTGCGCACCGAGGCGCTGGCCGGAACTGTGGCCAATCACCCTGAGGATCATCGGGCCTGGCAATTGGGCGACTGGCTAATGAAAGATGACAAAAACCAGCGCGAGAATATGCTGGTGGTCGAAGATATTTGCCAGCGGCTACAAGGCTGTACGCAAACTCTCGATGTGCTGCCACCGCAGGTGCTCAGGCTGCGTAAAGTGCAGCACCTGCGCCGTTGCATCTGGACGGAACTGAATCAGGCCGACGATACGCTTTGCCTGATGCAGCTCCAGCCCACGGCGGCCGTTGCCGGTATTCCGCGTGAGCTGGCGCGTGAGTTCATCCAACAAAATGAACCCTTTGAACGAGAGTGGTATGCCGGTTCAGCGGGTTATCTTTCTTTGCGCCAAAGCGAGTTTTGTGTGTCATTGCGTTCGGCGAAAATTAGCGCAAACGTGGTACGCCTGTATGCCGGGGCAGGGATTGTACGTGGCTCAGATCCTGAGCAGGAATGGCAAGAAATAGACAATAAAGCGGCAGGGTTACGTACTTTATTACAGATGGAAGGATAGTGATTTCGTGTATATTTCCGATTCATATCAAAAATCCATTTATTCGATTCTCTATACTGTGTCGCAATATTGATACCGGACAATCTCATGTCAGTAAGCGCATTTAACCGACGCTGGGCGGCGGTCATTCTGGAAGCTCTCACTCGCCACGGCGTCAGGCATGTCTGCATTGCCCCTGGCTCTCGTTCTACACCGTTGACGCTGGCGGCAGCGGAAAACCCCGCATTCATCCACCACACCCATTTTGACGAGCGCGGTCTTGGGCATCTGGCTTTAGGTCTGGCAAAAGTCAGCCGGCAGCCTGTCGCCGTGATTGTGACGTCCGGTACCGCGGTGGCGAATTTATATCCCGCGTTGATTGAAGCGGGCCTGACCGGTGAAAAACTGATTTTACTTACGGCAGACCGACCGCCAGAGCTTATCGACTGTGGCGCGAACCAGGCGATTCGTCAGGCCGGAATGTTTGCCTCGCATCCATCGCAAACGCTCTCTTTACCGCGTCCGACTCAGGACATTCCGGCAAGCTGGCTGGTGTCCACTATTGATAATGCGTTAGCTGCCCTGCATAGCGGGGCGGTTCATATCAATTGCCCGTTTGCGGAACCGCTGTATGGCGATATGGACGAAACGGGGATTGCCTGGCAGCAGCGCCTCGGCGACTGGTGGCAGGACGATAAACCCTGGCTGCGAGAAGCGCGTCGGCTGGAAAGCGACAAACAGCGCGACTGGTTTTTCTGGCGACAAAAACGCGGCGTAGTCATTGCCGGTCGCATGAGCGCGGAAGAAGGTAAGAAGGTTGCGCAGTGGGCGCAGACATTAGGCTGGCCGCTGATTGGCGATGTTCTGTCGCAAACCGGACAACCGCTGCCGTGCGCCGACCTGTGGCTGGGAAATGCGAAAGCTGTAGCTGAATTGCAGCAGGCGCAGATTGTGGTGCAGCTTGGTAGCAGCCTGACCGGAAAACGTCTGCTGCAATGGCAGGCCAGCTGCGATCCGCAGGAATACTGGATTGTCGATAATATCGAAGGCCGCCTCGATCCGGCCCATCATCGCGGCCGCAGGTTGGTAGCGAAAGTTGGCGACTGGCTGGAGCTACATCCGGCGGAGAAACGTCAGCCCTGGTGTATTGAGATCCCTCGTCTGGCGCAACAGGCCTGGCAGGCGGTAGAAGCCCGTCGCGAGGCGTTTGGTGAAGCGCAACTAGCCCACCGTATCCGCGACTACTTGCCGGAGCAGGGCCAGCTGTTCGTGGGTAACAGTCTGGTGGTGCGCCTGATTGATGCGCTGTCGCAGCTTCCGGCTGGTTACCCGGTCTATAGCAACCGTGGCGCGAGCGGTATTGACGGCCTGCTGTCAACGGCAGCTGGTGTACAGCGTGCCAGCGCGAAATCGACGCTGGCGATTGTTGGCGATTTATCTGCATTGTATGACCTGAATGCGCTGGCATTATTGCGCCAGGTATCCGCGCCGTTTGTCCTGATAGTGGTCAATAATAACGGCGGGCAGATTTTTTCCCTGCTGCCGACGCCAGCCAGCGAACGCGAACGGTTCTATCTGATGCCGCAGAACGTACATTTCGAGCATGCTGCCGCCATGTTTAACCTTAAATACCAGCGCCCGGAAAACTGGGAGCAGCTGGAGAGCGCGTTGACTAACGCGTGGCGTACACCTGCGGCCACGGTGATTGAGCTGGTGGTGAACGAAACTGACGGGGCGCAAACCTTGCAGCAACTGCTGGCGCAGGTAAGTCACCTATGATCCTGCATGCGCAGGCGAAAGAGGGGCAGACGGGGTTTCCCTGGCTGGTTTTCCTGCACGGTTTCTCTGGTGATTGCCAGGAATGGCAGACGGTCGGCGAAGCGTTTCAGGATTATTCGCGGCTATACATCGACCTGCCGGGACACGGTGGCTCCGCTGACATCAGCGTGAGCGGATTCGATGACGTAAAAGTTTTGCTGCGTAATACCTTACTTAGTTACAACATACTTAACTACTGGTTGATGGGATACTCTCTTGGCGGCAGAGTCGCGATGATGGCGGCCTGTCAGGAGATGCCAGGGCTGTGTGGTCTGGTGGTTGAAGGTGGACATCCCGGTTTGCAAAGCGAAGAGGCGCGCGAGCAACGCCGTCTCTCGGATGGCCGCTGGGCCGCGCGTTTTCGCGCAGAGCCGCTACGTGAGGTGTTTCATGACTGGTATCAACAGCCCGTATTTTCCTCGCTGAACGCGGCACAAAGAGAGGCGCTGGTCGCTCTGCGTAGCCAGAATAATGGACAAACGCTGGCGGCAATGCTGGAGGCCACCTCGCTTGCCGTACAACCTGATTTACGTGCGCAACTCACGACGCGCACATTTCCGTTTTATTATTTATGTGGTGAACGTGACGATAAATTCCGCGCTCTGGCGGCGGAAATATCAGTACCAAACCATGTGATTCGTAATGCCGGACACAACGCGCATCGGGACAACCCCGCGGGCGTGGTGGACTGTCTGGCTCAGATTCTGCGTCGCTGACTATAGGACATTTTATGATCTATCCTGATGAAACAATGCTTTACGCACCGGTAGAATGGCACGATTGCTCTGAAGGCTATACCGACATTCTTTACGAGAAATCCACCGACGGTATCGCAAAAATCACCATTAATCGTCCGCAGGTACGCAATGCCTTCCGTCCGGTCACCGTGAAAGAGATGATCCAGGCGCTGGCGGATGCTCGCTATGATGACAACATCGGCGTAATTATTCTGACCGGTGCTGGCGACAAAGCGTTCTGCGCAGGCGGCGATCAGAAAGTGCGTGGTGACTACGGCGGATATCAGGATGACTCCGGTGTGCATCACCTGAACGTACTGGACTTCCAGCGCCAGATTCGTACCTGTCCGAAACCGGTAGTAGCGATGGTTGCAGGTTTCTCCATTGGCGGTGGCCATGTGCTGCACATGATGTGTGACCTGACCATTGCGGCTGAAAACGCTATTTTCGGTCAGACCGGCCCGAAAGTCGGTTCCTTTGACGGCGGTTGGGGCGCTTCCTACATGGCGCGCATCGTCGGTCAGAAAAAAGCGCGTGAAATTTGGTTCCTTTGCCGTCAGTACGATGCGAAACAGGCGCTGGATATGGGTCTGGTCAACACCGTGGTTCCGCTGGCGGATCTGGAAAAAGAGACCGTACGCTGGTGCCGTGAAATGCTGCAAAACAGCCCAATGGCGCTGCGCTGCCTGAAAGCCGCACTGAACGCCGACTGTGATGGTCAGGCTGGTCTGCAGGAGCTGGCAGGTAACGCCACTATGCTGTTCTACATGACGGAAGAAGGTCAGGAAGGCCGTAACGCCTTTAACCAAAAACGTCAGCCTGATTTCAGCAAATTCAAACGGAATCCGTAATGCGTAGCGCGCAGGTATACCGCTGGCAGATCCCCATGGACGCGGGGGTGATTCTGCGCGACAGGCGGTTAAAAACGCGTGACGGGTTGTACGTATGTCTTCGTGACGGTGAGCGCGAAGGGTGGGGAGAGATCTCCCCGCTGCCGGGCTTCAGTCAGGAAAGCTGGGAAGAGGCGCAAACCGAGCTGCTGGCCTGGGTGAAAGGCTGGCTGCAAGGGGATGACTCCTTACCGCAACTGCCTTCGGTCGCCTTTGGCGTAAGCTGTGCGCTGGCCGAACTGACTGGCGTATTGCCACAGGACGCGGACTATCGTGCTGCGCCGCTGTGCACGGGCGATCCTGACGATCTGGTGCTACAACTGGCGGACATGCCGGGCGAAAAAGTGGCGAAGATCAAGGTCGGTCTGTATGAAGCGGTCCGCGACGGCATGGTAGCCAATCTGCTGCTTGAGGCGATCCCGGAGCTGCATTTGCGACTTGACGCCAACCGGGCCTGGACGCCGTTGAAAGCTCAGCAGTTCGCGAAATACGTTAATCCGGAGTATCGCGGACGCATTGCCTTCCTCGAAGAACCGTGCAAAACCCGCGACGACTCCCGTGCCTTCGCGCGTGAAACCGGCATTGCCATCGCCTGGGATGAAAGCCTGCGTGAAGCGGATTTCACCTTCGAAGCCGAAGAAGGCGTCAAGGCCGTTGTTATCAAACCTACGCTGACCGGCAGTCTCGATAAAGTCCGTGAACAGGTGGCTGCGGCACATGCGCTTGGTCTTACTGCCGTTATCAGTTCGTCAATCGAGTCGAGTCTGGGCTTAACCCAGCTGGCGCGAATTGCCGCATGGTTAACGCCGCAGACCATTCCGGGTCTGGATACCCTGAGCCTGATGCAGTGCCAGCAGGTTCGCACCTGGCCGGGTAGCACGTTGCCGTGTATCGACGTTGATGCGCTGGAACGTCTGCTATGACCCAGCAGGAAAGGTCCGATAGCGTGAGCTTATCGGGCTTGGTACAACCGGGTGACTGGCCGTGGCGTCACTGGCGACAGGTTCGTGCGAAGGTGCCAGCCTTACGCCTCAACGATGAGGTATTAAGCTGGAGCGCTCTCTGCACACGTGTAGATCAGCTGGCCTGCGGTTTTGCCGCTCAGGGCGTGGAAGATGGCGATGGTGTTCTGCTTCGCGCGTGGAATCATCCGCGCGCTTTGCTGGCCTGGCTCGCGCTGCTGCAATGTGGGGCGCGGGTTTTACCTGTGAACCCACAGTTGCCTCAGCCGCTGCTTGATGCGCTGATCCCGGACTTAACGCTACGTTTTGCGCTGGATCTGGAGGCCGCTATCGCACTTCCGGAACTCAGCCCGTTGCAGATGCAGCCATTGCCAGGCGATCACGCCGCAGCGTGGTTGCCTGAACGTTTGAGCACGATGACGTTAACTTCAGGTTCTACCGGATTGCCAAAAGCGGCTGTTCATACCTGTCAGGCGCATCTGGCAAGCGCGCAGGGCGTCCTGTCATTAATGCCGTTTGGTGCTGAGGATGACTGGCTGCTCTCGCTGCCGCTGTTTCATGTTTCCGGCCAGGGTATTTTGTGGCGCTGGTTGTTCGCCGGAGCGCGAATGACCGTGCGCGACAAGCAGCCGCTGGAGCAAATGCTGGCTGGATGTACCCACGCTTCACTGGTGCCCACGCAGCTGTGGCGCTTGCTGGTCAACAACATGCCAGTCACGCTCAAAGCGGTACTGCTGGGCGGCGCTGCAATTCCTGTTGAATTGACGGAGCAAGCGCGCGAGCAAGGGATTCGTTGCTGGTGCGGTTACGGATTAACGGAGTTTGCTTCTACGGTCTGTGCGAAAGAGGCGGATGGTCTGGCAGATGTGGGTTCCCCTCTGGCAGGCAGAGAAGTCAGAATCGTTGATGATGAAGTCTGGCTACGGGCTGCCAGCATGGCGCAAGGTTACTGGCGTAACGGACAGCTTATTCCTTTAGTGAACGCGGAAGGCTGGTTTGCAACCCGCGATCGCGGCATGCTAAAGGACGGCAAGTTAACGATTGTCGGTCGTATGGATAATCTGTTTTTTAGCGGCGGGGAAGGTATACAGCCGGAAGAAGTGGAACGCGTGATTGCAGCGCATCCGCATGTTCTACAAGCCTTTATTGTGCCGATAGAAGACAAAGAGTTTGGCCATCGCCCGGTGGCGGTCATTGAGTATGACGCTAATGCTGGAGAAACTAATCTCGCAGTGTGGGTAAAAGATAAGCTGGCCCGCTTTCAGCAGCCGGTATGTTGGCTAACATTGCCGCCCGAGCTCAAAGCTGGAGGAATTAAAATTTCGCGCCGTGCGTTATTGGATTGGGTAAGTACTTCATCATTAACATTAAGAAAACATTAACAGTATTTCTCGTTTTTGTCATTCCGCAGCTATTGTCTTTTTGTTTACCTGCTAAAGTGTAACTTATTGTGAAATTTATTAACAAAAGGTGCGCTATGGAATGGCATGTGAAGAAGTCTTGCTGTCACAAAAAAGCAGGGAAGCTCTATATCGTACTTTGCGATAGCGGTGGTTCGCTAAAGATGCTTGCTGAGGCGCAATCTTCCGAGCGGGTTAAGCCCGGCGATCTCCTTTCACCGCTGAAGGATGCACAGTATTGTATTAACCGCGATAAATCCCGGGTCATTAAGGTAATTGATGCCAGACAGTACATCTGTGATGAATGGGAACGTCTGTTACGACAGTCTGAAGATAAGTAATCTCAGGGTTGGTGTTTGCGTGAAGGCAGAAAAATCGTCATTAGCCCTGCCATGATGCACAGTACCCCTGCCAGCGCTTTCACTGAAAATGTTCCCTGCCAGCCGGGCAGGATCATTGAGGCAACCCACACCAGCACATAGCTCAGGCTGAGTAGGGCATAGGCTTTGCTCAGCGCGAGTTGGTGTAGGGCTTTATGCCAGCAAATCACTGACAGTAAATACCCTGTCAATCCGGCATATAAAGCAAACGCTCCGATACTGACAGAGAATACGGCAGAGATGAACGCCAGCGGCTGCAGTATTGGCGGCAGATTATCCATCGCAAAGCCGAGGCTCAACTGGGCGATAGAGATGATCATCACGCTACATAATCCCCAAAATACGCCCATTACACTGCACTCCCAAGAATAAATATGCCGGTAATGATCAGCCCAACGCCCAGCCAGTGGCGGGTTGTTACGGGTTCGCGCCAGATTTTCCATGCGGCGAGAGTAACCCAGACAAAGTTAAGGCTCAGCATGGGATAGGCAATACCGACAGGAATGTTTTGTAAAACCGCCAGCCATAGCAGCATGGCCAGGCCGAGGCTTGCCAGAGCAAGCCCAATCCATTGCGTAATGTAGCGTTTTCGCGCACGAACAGACACCGGTCGGGTCGCCTGCTTCTGGCATAGCTGGCCGCAGACGCTGAGCAGGCTGGCGAGGACTAAGGCTATCCAGATCATTTGGGCCGATACTGAATCAGGACCAGACGCCCCTGATTATCAATGTAGTCAGCGGGAGGGATGGCAAGTTGATTAATATCTTCATTCTTATCAATCGAGAGCACGAGCGTAATGTTTCCTTGCTGTCGATGTTGCGCTAACCAGTCGGAAAAGCCTTCCCGGCTGACAAAGCGACCCTGGGCATCCGGGTAGTTGAGGCCATATTTTAACTCGCCCGTTTGTCCGTACATCATGATGTCGTCGCGCTTCAGGCTCCAGGCCAGTCCCGCAGCGACGCCAACGCTGTCGGTGAGAATATAACGGCTCGGCTCCAGCGATTCTTTGGTCATCTCGACAAAAAACTGCGGCTGTTTAGATTCCATCACCCGGTCAGGAATGGAGAAGCCAAATAACAGCGCCAGCCCTAATGGGCATAGTGCTGCGAATTTCCAGTTCTTCTCGCGGTTATTTAGCGTATACCAGCCAAAAAGCGTCCAGATGATAAAGATGCCCCATGCACAAAAAACCTTATACGTTTCGATATGCGACCAGACCGGTGTCTTCAATGGACCCAGTGTGGAAACAATAAACGTGGCGATAATACCGATCACACCGAACAAAACGTTGATCCAACCATTCACGCGTAGCGCGGTCGAACCTTTTTCCGCAGCCTGCAGGCCGAAGCGCGCCGTTAATATCGCCAGCGGCGCGAAGCAGGAAAGAATATAGGTTGGCAGTTTTCCTTTCGCGATGCTGAAAAACAGGATTGGCATGATAATCCAGCTTAAGAGGTACAGCGCGCTGCGCGGAACATCCCGCTCACGCCAGCCCGTACGCAGCGCGCCGGGGAGCAGCCCGAGCCACGGTAATGCACCTGCCACCAATACCGGAATGTAGTACCAGACAGGGGCCTTATGCTGGGCATCATCCTGCGCAAAGCGCTGAATATGTTCAACCCAGAAGAAGTAATGCCAGAAATCCGGCTCGCGTTGCGCAATCGCTATACCCCACGGTAGTACGATCGCGATGCAGCCGATCACCGCCAGCAGACCGTAGAGAATGAGGTCTTTCCAACGCTTTTGTGCAAAAACCCATGGTAATACGCTAAGCACAGGGACGGCGAGTGCCAGAAAACCTTTGGTCATTACACCCATACCGCAGGTCAGCCCAAGCAGCAAAAAAGCGATGATTTTGCGTGTTCTGGTGGTGGCCTGCATGCCTTCCCAAAAACAGCACATGCCCGCCATCAGCCAAAGCGCAATGATGGGATCAAGTACCGCGTAGGTGCCGATGCTGTAAACCGAAAAAAACGTTAAAAAGATAGCGGAGGAGAGTACGGCGGTACGCTTATCCTGCCACAGACGCATGGCAAGCCAGGCTACCAGTAGCGCCGTCATCAAAGTGGCAAAAATAGCCCCCGCTCTGACGCCAAAATTATTGGCGCCAAACAACCATTGTCCGATGCTGTTCAACCAGTATCCGGCAATCGGTTTTTCAAAATAACGCAGCCCTAAAAAGTGTGGAACGATCCAGTCACCAGAGTTGAGCATTTCCCGGCTGATTTCAGCATAGCGCGTTTCATCAGGCTGCCAGAGCATACGGCTGTTGATAGGTAAAATAAAATACAGTGCGATTAAAGCGATAAATGCCAGAGTGTAGCGGGCAGCAGATTTCATTGTGTCACACTCAACGGTTGTTGGCAGCCGAGCCATCCCTCTCTGCCGGGTATTTTTCCACGTACGATCTGTCCTAACGGCAGTGTACTGATGTCGTCAGGTAACAGCTCGCCAAGCGGGCAGAATGTCATCCCCATGTCCGCGGCGCGAGTAAGCAGCTCGTCAAAATTCTGATGAAAGGCGATGCCTTCAACTTCCGCATGAATGGTGTACACCGGTGTTCCTCTGCTCATCTGGATGTGGGAGAGGATATAAGAGTTGAAGTCCACCGCCTGGACCTCCTGACCAACCACCTCATCCCATGTTGGTAGGGTGACGGGAATTTGTGGCGTCCCCGTTTTCCCGGATTCCAGCACCGGACGAAATAACGACGTTCCCCGACAGTCACTGTTATAGCGCAGATGGAATGCTTCTTTGGCATGGACGACACGGTTGTCGGCACGCCATCCGGCAACGGCAGAGCAGGAGACTGGCTGACCGATGATGGCTTCAAGTGCGGTGATGCCTTGCGAAATATCATCAATCAGATGTTTGTCATTCCAGTTTCCGCTTCGTGCCTGCCAGGCGTGATGATCCCAGGCATGCAAACCGGTTTCATGAATCTGGGCGGTTTGTGCAATGATTGCCGCGTTGGCCTGGCCAATCTCTTTTCCCGGCCATGCGGTTCCCGCCAATAAAATATCCCATCCGTAGAGCGATGCTGCGTTTGAACGCAGCATTTTCCACAGAAATTGCGGCTTCACAAGACGCCAGAGATGGCGCCCCATGTTGTCAGGCCCAACGCTAAAGAAAAAACTTGCCCGAACGTTATGTCGGTTTAATGTCTCCAGCAGGCGGGGCACGCCTTCGCGCGTTCCCCTGAATGTATCGACATCAATACGCAAGCCTACTTTGGTCATGATGTGTGTTCCGTGATATCCACACTGCGTAAGAAGAAGTCCAGCGTCTCTTCTACCGTTTCCTGCATCTCAATGGTCGGTTCCCAGTTCAGGCAGCGTTTTGCATTGCGAATGTTAGGCTTACGATGCTCAACGTCTTGATAACCTTTACCGTAGTAGCTGCTGCTTTCGACGTCACGGAAACCGGCAAACGGCGGGAAGTGGTTACGCAACGGATGTTTTTCAAAGCAGGAAAGCAGCATTTCTGCCAGTTCCTGAATACTTGCTTCGTTCTGCGGATTACCGATGTTGATAATCTCACCGTCACAGCGGCCGCCTTCGTTTTCAATGATGCGGTACAGAGCTTCGATACCATCGCGAATGTCGGTAAAGCAGCGTTTTTGCTTACCGCCTTCAATCAGCTTAATCGGTGAACCTTCCACGAGGTTGAGGATCAGCTGTGTAATGGCGCGTGAGCTGCCGATACGCGCGGCGTTAAGGCTGTCCAGACGCGGTCCCATCCAGTTAAACGGGCGGAACAGGGTGAAGCGCAATCCCTCTTTTTCGCCGTACGCCCAGATAACACGGTCCAGTAACTGCTTGGATACGGAGTAGATCCAGCGTGGTTTATTGACCGGACCGACGATCAGATTCGAACTGTCTTCATCAAAGACTTTGTCGGTACACATGCCGTAGACTTCGGAGGTTGACGGGAAAATGATGCGCTTGCGGTATTTCACGCAGTAACGAATGATTTTCAGGTTTTCTTCAAAATCGAGCTCAAATACGCGCAGCGGGTTGCGGGTATATTCGATAGGCGTTGCGATCGCCACCAGCGGCAGCACAACGTCGCATTTTTTCACATGATATTCAATCCATTCGGAGTGAATGCTGATATCACCTTCGACGAAATGGAATCGCGGATGTTGCAGGAAACGCCCAATGGCGTCGCTGCCAATATCGAGTCCATACACTTCGTAATTATCTTCTTGTAGCAGGCGCTCGGTCAGATGGTTACCAATGAAGCCGTTAACGCCGAGGATCAGTACGCGAGTACGGCGTTTGCTGGTGGTCACTGACTGGCTGTTCAGGCGAGAACCTGGCACCAGACCCAGAACTTGCGCCAGTTGTGAACCCTGCATTGCAATACCATCGCCAGCTTGTCCGGTAATAATCTCCAGTGCACCATCGACACAGGCGATCAGT
The DNA here is from genome assembly GCF_030333005.1 of Citrobacter sp. Cpo030. Lineage (NCBI taxonomy): Bacteria > Pseudomonadati > Pseudomonadota > Gammaproteobacteria > Enterobacterales > Enterobacteriaceae > Citrobacter > Citrobacter sp. Cpo030. The sequence goes on from NZ_JAOWGT010000043.1 coordinate 91,147, forward strand.
AAAGGAGACACGGAGATGACGGTGCCCGGCTGGGCCGCAATGTCGTTTGTGCAAACGCGCGATGACCAGACGGTGAACTTTTGTGTGCCAACATAGCTAAATGCGCCCGGCCACGGATCGCTGACGGCGCGGACCTGGTTATGTAACTCCGCGGCAGCTTTGTACCAGTCGAGGAAGCTATCTTCCGGCGTACGGCGACCAAAACAGGTAGCATCTGCTTCCTGTTGGGGGAGTTCTGCATAATCTCCTGTTTTAATCGCGGGCAGCGCCTCTTCCAGCAGGTGACGCGCTGCCTGGCACAGCTTATGGTGCAGCGTTAACGCCACATCATCTGGTGAAATAGCAACGCGCTGCTGGGCAACAATGGCACCGGCATCCGCGCGTTTGACCATGCGGTGAAGCGTGACGCCGGTTTCGGTTTCGCCATTGACCAATACCCAGTTCAGCGGGGCGCGACCACGGTATTTCGGCAGCAGCGAGCCGTGCAGATTAAATGCGCCCTTAGGGGCAAGACTGAGGATCTCATCACTCAGTAAATGGCGATAGTAGAATGAGAAGATAACATCCGGCGCCAGTTGGCTAATGCGCTCAACCCACAGGGGATGATTAACCTCGTCTGGGGCGTAAACCGGAATACCGGCGCTGGCCGCGAGGCGGGAAACAGATCCAAAAAACGCTTTTTCACCCGGATTGTCTGTGTGCGTAAAAATGGTAGCGATTTCATAACCTGCATCCAACAAGGCCTGGACACCCTGACATCCCATATCGTGATAGGCAAATACGACGGCTTTCATGCGCGGTTTTCCTCGGTTGACTGCGTGGTTTGTGGGCGAATAACGTGTTGAACAAAATAGCGGGGGCGGGCGCGGACATCGTTATAGATGCGACCGATATATTCGCCGAGTAAACCCATGCCAATAAACTGTGCGCCGATAAAGGTAAACAGGACGGCAAACAGCATGAATACCCCTTCCGCTGCCCACTGTGGGCCGAGCGTCAGGCGCAGAACAACAAGCAGGACTGATAAGGTAAAGCCCGTGGCGGCGATCACGCTGCCCAACAGGCTTAGCATGCGAAGCGGTGTTGTGGTAAGGCAAGTTACCAGGTCATACATCAGGTTGATCAGACGCATGAAGCTGTATTTGGAGTCACCAAATTCACGCTCTGCATGATGTACCGGGATCTCCGTGGCGCGACGGGCAAAAATGTTGGCCAGAATAGGGATAAAGGTGCTGCGCTCCTGGCAATGCAGCATGGCATCGACGATGTGACGGCGATAGGCGCGTAGCATGCAGCCGTAATCACCCATTGCTTTGCCGGTGGTGCGCTGTATCAGATGGTTGATCATTCGTGAGGCGGTCTTACGAAATACGCTGTCCTGACGGTTCTGGCGTACCGTGCCTACCACATCGAAGCCTTCATCTGCGGTGGCGACCAACCGTGGGATCTCCTCCGGCGGGTTTTGCAAATCGGCATCCAGCGTGATGATCAAGTCTCCGGTGACATGGCTGAAACCGGCCATAATCGCCGAGTGCTGTCCGTAATTACGATTCAGTAAAATAGAGACAATATGGCTGTTCGGTGCCTGAGAGGCGTCCATCATCAACTGAGCGGAACGGTCGCTGCTGCCGTCGTCGATGAGCAGAATTTCATAGTCTTTGCCCAATTTCTCGCAGGTGGCGCTGGTGCGTCTGATTAACTCTGGCAGGCTTTCCTGTTCATTAAAAACGGGAATGACCACCGAGACTTTTTTGATTGGTGCAGCTTCAAACATGGTTATTGTCCTGCGATCTCGCGAAGCGCCGTAATGACCCGCTGGGTATCCGCTTCAGTCATGTCTGGGAATAACGGCAGCGAGCAGATGCGCGCGCTGTTCCATTCAGTATTTGGGAGCGAAAGGGTAGTGAAGCGTTCGCGATAATATTTTTGCGTATGGGCCGCACGAAAATGCAGACCGGTGCCGATATCTTTGGTCTTCAGCGCTTCCATCAGGACATCTCTGCTCAGCCCGCAGCGCGTTTCGTCAACTCGAATGATGAATAAGTGCCAGGCATGAACGTGCGACCATTGGGGCAGGCCCAGCGGTTGAAATGGCGTATCAGCCAGCGCTTGTTGATAGTGCTGGGCAATTTGCGCCCGGCGTGAGTTCAGTTGCTCCAGCTTATTCAGCTGTACCAGCGCAATAGCGGCATTGATATCCGTCAGGTTGTATTTGTATCCAGGTGCAAGCACTTCGGCTTGTGGTGCCCGGCCGTAGGTTTGTCGATCAAAAGCATCAACGCCCAGACCGTGAAACTTCAGGCTGCGAAGCCGCTGAGCGAGCTGGCTGTCGTCGGTAACGATCAGTCCACCTTCCGCACAGGTGATATTTTTAATAGCGTGAAACGAGAAGATTGCCGTACCGCGAGCACCGACATGACGGCCCTTATACAATGTCCCTACGGCATGGGCTGCATCTTCTATTACCGGGATGCCATAACACTCGCCAATGGCATAAATCGCGTCGAGGTCGGCGGGAGCGCCAGCGTAATGTACCGGAACAATGGCTTTGGTTCGTGGGGTGATAGCGGCTTCAATTTGCTCAGGTGTGACCATAAGCGTATCGCGGTCGACATCGATCATGACGGGCGTTGCCCCCAGCAGGACAATCATGTTGAGGGTAGAAACCCACGTCATCGACGGCGTTATGACCTCGTCGCCTGCGCTTACGCCCAATGCCATCAGCGTGATGTGCATACCCGCCGTGGCGGAGCAGATGGCGACGGCGTGTTGATTTCCTGTGAGCTGACAGAAGGCTTCTTCCAGCTGTTGATTTTTCGGGCCGGTGGTTATCCACCCAGAGTCCAGAACTGCCTTCACTGCGGCAAGTTCTTCAGCACCCATTGCCGGGCGAGAGAAAGGCAAAAAGTCAGACATCATTATTCCTTCAAGCCATTTAACGCCACCAAAGCTTTATTTTTAGTGATAAACAGGGGCGTCGTTAATTATTTCATCAGGCTATAAAGGTTAATGACTGAAGGTTAATTTATCCTTAAGAGTTTAAGGTTTGGGATAGACGGATAAATAGAGGTGATTTTTATTTATCTTGATGAAATTAAATTATTTTTTCTGTTTTTGCGGCATTGCTGTTTGCTATAAGTTTATGAGTACAATGCCGCTATTCGGAATGTTAATTATATGCCGTTATTAAAATGATAACCTACAGTAACCCTTTCAAGGTTAACGTTTTACGCGTGGCGATATTTAAATCGTAGGCACCGAGATCTTCCGGTTTAACCCAGGCGAATGCCTGGAACTCTTCGTTAATCTTCACTTCACGATTCGCCGCCACACAATCGAAGATGAGATAAATCATGTAAATCTCTTCCTGACTGCCATCAGCATAGGTTTTAGTGCGAATATCATCACTGAAGGTCCAGGGGGTAATTTCTGATAACACCAGTTGTTCGCCCAGCTCTTCCCTCACTTCACGGCGCAGAGCTTCTTCAATACGTTCACCCGGTTCAACACCGCCACCGGAAAGCGCCCACTGACCGGGAAACACACCGCGGTCATCAGCCATTTTGCAGAGTAAATAGCAGCCATCGTTTTGAATTAATGGGCAAACAATCGTTCTTTGGCGCATCATTCGAGTCCTTGTGGGGGAGGTATAGAAAAATTCCATCATGTGCTCATCTTACCTTTTGCTGGCGGCAGAAAAAATGTTTCATTGGCAATTAAGAGCGCTTTGGCAGGGAAATCAGGATGTTTGTTGAAAATGACGTTCTGGGACGTTCATCTGTGTAATTGGCACAAGAATTTAACCTTTAACAAATCTTGTGAGTAGTATTTAGTTACAATATGTCATTGCATCGCTTTTTTAGCTCATTGATTCCTCGTCATCTGACAGTACAATTCATCGGTTTTGGGGCTATGTTTTGATTCTTGCTGGAAAGGATAGAAAATGAAAAAAAGTTTAATGTTGGGTTTTGCCGGAATGCTGTTTGTTTCCGCGTCGGCGAACGCGATTAGCATCAGCGGCCAGGCTGGTGAAGACTACACCAACCTGGGATTCGGTATGGGCACTGAGACCACCGGTCTGGCTGTCAGCGGTAACTGGATGCATAACGATGACGACGGTGATGTTGCCGGGCTGGGTTTAGGTCTGAATATCCCACTGGGGCCGCTGATGGCGACCGTTGGTGGTAAAGGTATTTATACCAATCCAAATGATGGCGATGAAGGCTATGCTGCCGCTGTCGGTGGTGGTTTACAATGGCCGATTGGCGATAGCTTCCGTCTGTTTGGTGAGTATTATTACTCTCCTGATTCACTTTCCAGCGGTATCGACAGCTATGAAGAAGCGAATGCCGGTGCGCGTCTGACCATTATGCGTCCGCTGAGCATCGAAGCCGGTTATCGTTACCTAAACCTGGCAGGCAAAGATGGCAACCGTGATAACGCGATTGCTGATGGCCCGTACGTTGGGGTTAACGCCAGCTTCTAACATTTCTGGCGCGGCGTTCAGTCGCGCCTTCCCCCCTCCATGCGTTATAGTGTTTTCATCATAAAAGCAGGAGAACACGATGTTAAACGTGGAGATGCTATCCACCGGGGATGAAGTGTTGCACGGACAAATCGTCGACACTAATGCCGCCTGGCTGGCCGATTTTTTCTTTAATCAGGGTTTACCGCTAACACGCCGCAACACGGTAGGTGACAATCTTAACGATTTGGTTGCCGTTTTGCGTGAGCGTAGCGAGCACGCCGATGTACTGATCGTTAATGGCGGTCTGGGACCTACCAGCGATGATTTGAGCGCGCTGGCAGCGGCAACGGCAAAAGGCGAAGGGTTGGTGCTGCATGAAGCATGGCTGGCCGAGATGGAGCGATATTTCCGCGATCGTGGCCGCGTGATGGCGCCAAGCAACCGCAAACAGGCTGAACTTCCGGCCAGCGCTGAGTTTATCAATAATCCGGTGGGTACCGCGTGTGGGTTCGCCCTGAAGCTTAACCGCTGCCTGATGTTCTTTACACCAGGTGTACCGTCAGAATTCAAAGTCATGGTGGAGCATGAGATCCTGCCTCGTTTGCGTGAGCGTTTCTCTTTGGCTCAGCCCCCGTTATGCCTGCGATTAACCACCTTTGGCCGTTCTGAAAGCGACCTGGCGCAGAGTCTGGATCCGCTCCCGTTGCCTCCGGGAGTAACAATGGGTTATCGCTCCTCAATGCCAATTATTGAGCTGAAGCTGACCGGTCCGGATTCCCAACGGGAAGCGATGCTGGCGCTGTGGCCAGAAGTTAAGCGGGTTGCCGGGCAGAATATGATTTTTGAAGGTACGGAAGGCTTACCCGCGCAAATCGCCCGCACGTTGCAAGAACGGCAATTCAGCCTGACGCTGAGCGAACAATTCACCGGTGGTCTGGTGGCATTGCAGCTTTCTCGTGCGAATGCGCCACTGTTGGCGAGTGAAGTGGTTCCGCCTCAGGAAGAAACGCTGGCGCAAACGGCGCATTGGATAACCGAACGATGCAGCAAACATTATGCTGGATTGGCACTCGCGATATCGGCTTTCGAAAACGAACATATTAACTTTGCGCTGGCCACGCCTGATGGGACACACGCCTTGCGCGTAAGGCTGAATGCAAATCGCTACAGCCTGGCGATTCGTCAGGAAGTGTGCGCGATGATGGCGCTAAATATGCTGCGCCGCTGGCTTAACAATCAGGATATCGCTAGCGAACACGGCTGGATCGAAGTGGTTGAGTCGTTGACGATTTAATTATTGATTGGGAAGGCTAAATGCCTTCCCAATCTGGCTCATGCGGTGGTATCGCCAGGCAATAGCCCGGTAATTAACTGAACTAAATCACGATCAATACCTTGTTCCAGCATTATGTGAGCGATACGTAAGGCTTCTTCTTGCGTACCTTTTTGCACCCCTTGTTCTAACCCTTGCTGTATCCCTTCTTGCAGTCCATTTTGGTGGCCTTCTTGCCTGAGTCTCTCTGCAATTGTCATCAGCTTCTCCTTGTGATGGGGGGATCGTTCGGCAACTTCGCGGATAAACTCGCTGACGCGAGAAACGTCGCCGTACCGTAGCAGGTAATTAAATAGCGTTTGTAGCTGGCTGTCATTAGCAGTGCTTGTAACTAATAGCGAGACCAGTCGATCCACTAACCCCATTAAGTCACGATCGCGGATATGTTTTTGCATCAACTCAAGCAGCGCAACCCTGCGATGCTGCGCGATTTCATCGTCAGGTATTACGGTAATGTCGACCAGCGGAAAAGCCTCTGAATACAGTTGTCGTGCCAGTTGCGGATTATCAAATTCATCCAGCCAGTTGAGCGACCAGGGATAGGGACTTTGTTGACCGTGATAAAACAGCATGGGGATCACCAGCGGCAGCGTTTTATTCCCGGCATCAAGATGATGCTGCATCGCCGCGGTGGCATAACGCATCAGGCGAAATGCCATATGCGGTACCGCGGTACTCTGATGTTCAATAACACAATAAATATAGCCCAGGCCTTCGCGGGTTTTTAGTGACCACACTACGTCGGAGTAGTATGCGCGGAGATCCTGTTCGATAAAACTGGTGGACTCCAGCTTCAGCGTTTGTAAATCACATATCTCACGTAATGCGATGGGAAGGTGTATATCCAGAAAATCCCGAGCCATCTCAGGGTAAGACATTATCTTTTTAAAAACGGCATCATGCGGTGTAGATGTAGTGGATTTAGCCATGGTAGTCCGTCACCAGAAAGAGAAGATGGCGTGACGGTATCTACTTTTAATATGCACTGCATGTGGGAAATGGGTTCTTTGCGTGGATGAATTAGAGATAAATACGCCCGACTGCAACGTATTCAATTAAGCGGAACGGGCTACGCAAAAATGCCCGGTAGCAAATGCTACCGGGCAACAGAGTTAACCCAACGCTTTGGCAAGCAGGGTGATAGGATGTTCGCAGCGCTTGCTTGTTGACATCTCAATCTGCCATTTACAGGTTTCGCAGTCGGTGACGACGATATCAGCGCCGCTTTCTTCAATCTGGCGGAATAACGGTGCGCCGATAGACTGTGAAGTCGGATAGTTTTCCTTTTTAAAGCCGTAAGTCCCGGCAATCCCGCAACACTGAGAATCCAGCACCGTCAGCTCCAGCCCTGGAATTTGTCGCAGTAGCTCCAGCGTATAGAGCGTCCAGCCCATTTTCTCCATGTGACATGGCGTGTGATAGACCACCTTCAGCGGCAGCGTTTTCAGCGGCAGCGTTTTACCTTCATCCAGCTTGCGCCATAGCCAGCGGGTTGCCAGTTCAATGTGTTCACGCAGGCCTGAGTTGTCGACATCCAGCACTTCCGGATATTCATCACGTAGCGCAAAGGTACAGGTTGATGAGGTGGCAATCACCGGAATGCCTTTGCCATCAATTGCCTCTCTGAGTGAGGCCACGTTGCTTACTGCCTGCTTACGCGCTTTATCGGTAAAACCGTTGGCAATCAGCGGCACGCCGCAGCATTTCTCTTTACTCAGTAGTTGCACGCCGGTTCCCATCGCATTCAAAACCTTGATCAGGTCTTTGCCGAGCTGGGGATGGTTGTAATTCACAAAACAGCCGTGGAAAAAGGCGACCTGATCCTGATACTGCGCCTGCTGTGCGGCAACGCTACGATACCAGCGGCGGAAGGTGCCAAAGGAGTACTTCGGCAGCGTACGGCGATGATCGATTTTTAACGCGTAATCCAGCAATTGACGCACCGGTTTTAATGAGGTGGCGGTATTCACTATTGGGGCGAAGGGGGTGGATACGCTACCCATTAAATCGGTATGGCTTAAGACAAAGTTACGCAACGATGGGCGCGTTGTGTCGTATTTGGCACGCGCGCGCTGGATGATATCGCCGATTTTCACGTCTGACGGACAGGCCACTTCGCAGCGTTTACAGTTGATGCAGTATTTCAGCGCGTCGTCATATAGCGCGCCATCTTTCAGGCGCAGACGTTCACCGTCCGGGCCGGCCTGCTTAGGGCCCGGGTAGCTCGGATTGACGCGGCTTACCGGGCAGGCGGTGGTGCACACCGTACATTTGATACAACTTTCAAAACGTGTGTCGCTCATTGCTGTCCTCCTGCACGTTTCGCAATATGATGCGCGGCATGTAAGGCGCTAACTGCGCACACGCCGCCTCCGCAACCCTGGGCGATAGGGTCGAATCCGCCGAGGACGGAACCGATGGCATACATGTTCTCTATCGTTTTTCCCGCCAGTGATGGACGCAATGCGGTATCGGTTGTTACGCCAAACTGTTGCCACGGTTGTGGATCGAAAACATCACGCTGATACCACTCGGCGCGGGTAGCTGTTTGCTGTACATCCAGTCCCAGGATTGGTTCGTGGATTGCCTCACGCGTGGCGACCAGCCCGCTGCTGAAGAAGCTGCCGCTGGCGAGCACGGCGAAACGTGGCCGCAAGGGGATATCGGCATGATTTCGGGTCCAGATTTCGCTGACCACGCCATCCTGACAGGTGATTTTTTTCACTTCATCACCCGGCATCCACACACCGCCCTGGCGCACAAACTGGCGCTGTAATTTGTTGTGCAAACGCATGCCCAGCACCGAAGGTGGTAGGGTCGGTAACAGTGTCAGCGAGCAGGGGAGGCGCTCGTTAAGCCACTGCCAGAGCCGCTCATCGGCCAGACCAAAGCATGCCGGCATGATTATCATGTCGCAGGTTTTTGCCATTGGCAGCAATGCGTCATAGAGCAGCGACCATTTATCTTCGTTATCCAGCAGGCGCGCAATATTAACGGCGCGAAACTCGGTTGGGTTATCACGCAGGACATCCAGCTCCGGCAGCTCGATTTCTGCCGTCTCGACGCTGAGATTGCGTTGGCGTAATGACGCTGCGGCGAGATGCGCCTGAAAATCCAGTAACCCGCTAATCCCTACAACGCAGATACGCTGCGCGGACAGCGGCCAGACCGGCACTTCCGGGGAACTTAACCAGGTTGAGCGCAGGGTGCCCAGCGGGGTAACACGTTGATGCGCCTGATGCACTTTGCCCTGCAAATGCGTTCCGCATTCATCCAGTAAATTTTGCGCCTGCTGGGCCAGTTCCAGAACGTTCTGCGTTCCGATGGTGCTATACGGATGTGTGGGTGCCTGAGTGCGCAGCGCATTCAAACCCGCTTCTATATCCGTCACCGGTTGACCATCGGGTAAGCTGCTGAGCAAATCCAGTGAGCCGGAGGAAAAATGCAGGGCGCTTTGGCCGCGGGTAACAATCGTGCAGCGCAGTCCGCTTTTTTGCAGTTGCAGGCCACATAGCAGTCCGGCGAGGCCGCCGCCGATAATGACGGTATCAAATTTCATCCTGGTGCTCCTTTTCCAGACCACACAACCCTTGATAAACCCAGCGCGTGAATTCGCTTTCGCGCAGTGCATCTCCCCAGGCGATAGGCTGCACGCCTTTCCAGCGTTCATTGAGGAAGTCGGAAAGCTGGGTAATGGACTGCGCTGCGGTAGTGACATTAAAACGTTGCAGTAAACCTGCGGCGCGGCAGGCACACAATTCGCCCTGGCAGGTCCCCATTCCAACACGGGTACGGCGACGCAAATCGAGCAGGCTGTTGACGGTTAAATTCTCGACGGCGTATTGCACTTCGCCTGCGGTGACTGCTTCGCATTCGCAGACCAGACTGCGGTGCTGACGGCCTTCGCTAAGCCACGCAGGGGTGCGATCGCCGTGACGGTAGACCGCCGAGCCGCGCAGTGGCGCGGGCAATGAGATCACGCGTTTAAGCGTATGCTCGGTAGTTTCCTGTGAGCCAGGCAGCGCGGTGTCTGCCGTTGTGCAAGGCTGGGTATTGCCCAGCTTACGACAAACGGCATCGGTGGCCCATTCCGCCATCAGGCGGTAGGTCATCAGTTTGCCGCCGGTAATGGTGATAAATCCGTCCAGTCCGTCACGTTCCGCGTGATCGAACAGTACAATCCCACGGCTGACGTTACGACCGCTTGGGTCGTCGTCGCTAGCCACCAGCGGGCGTACGCCAGAGTAGGCGCGTAAAATGCGTGTTTTCGCCATAATCGGCGCCAGCTTCTCGCCTTCACGCAGCAGAATATCGACCTCTTCTGCGGTGACGCGGTTGCTGTCGATATCGTCGTAATCAATGTGCTGTGAGGTGGTACCGATCAGTGAAATGGTATCGCCAGGCACCAGAATATCGGCGTCAGATGGCTTACGGCAGCGGTTAATGACATGCTGGTTAATGCGATGATCCATAATCAGCAACGAACCTTTGGCCGGGAACATACGGATGCTCAGATCGGCATATTCCGCAATGCGTTGACCCCAGATCCCAGCGGCGTTGACGACAACCGGTGCATGCAGGGACTGCATTTCGCCTGTCAGATGATTGCGCACGTTAACGCCGCAAACCGTTGCGCCTTCGCGGATCAGTCCCGTCACTTCATGCGCCGTTAAGATAACCGCGCCATGCTCACGCGCATCCAGCATGTTAGCTGCTGTTAAGCGGAAAGGATCGACCGTGCCGTCTGGTACTTTTACTGCACCAATCAGCTGTGGATTCACAGAAGGTTCGATAATACGTGCCTGCTGAGGATCAATCGCTTCTGCGCGAATCCCTGCCTCTTCACAGGCGCGAATAAAGGTGGACTGGAAGGACAGCTCATCCTCCGGCAGGGTGATAAACAGACCGTCCGTTGGCTCAACGCAATGGCGGGCGATACGTTTCAGAATTTGGTTTTCGCTGATGCACTCACGGGCAGATTCAGCGTCGGTGACGGCGTAGCGTGCACCGCTGTGCAGCAGGCCGTGGTTGCGCCCGGTCGCACCTGTGGCGATATCGTGGCGTTCCACTAAGATGACGCGCAACCCGCGCAGCGCACAGTCACGTGCGATCCCTGCACCTGTTGCTCCTCCACCAATGATAATCACGTCACTTGTTTGCGAGTCGCGAGTTTTCATTGTTTTTCCTCACAGTTCGTTTTTTATCATTTAGCCACATAAAAAACATGGATTGTTTGATTTCGCGCATAATCGCTCATTATTCGAAAATGAAACGTGATTTCGTGCGCCTTTATGAACATTTGTCATAAATCTGTAACAATATGTGCTGCGTTTCACATTTTTGTTATGTATCTTTCCTTAACATCGCGGCCACACTGGGAGCGGTAGGGTAGTAATGACGAACTGCAGTGTTTACTTCGAATGAAAGGCGGCCACGGAGGCTACACTATGTTGAGCATTTTTAAACCAGCGTCACACACGGCGCGTTTACCTGCAGCGGAGATCGACCCGACATATCGTCGATTACGTTGGCAGATTTTTCTGGGGATTTTCTTTGGTTATGCCGCGTACTATCTGGTACGTAAGAACTTTGCCCTTGCGATGCCGTATCTGGTTGAGCAAGGTTTCTCGCGTGGCGATCTGGGTTTTGCGTTGTCCGGTATCTCCATTGCTTACGGATTTTCGAAATTCATCATGGGGTCCATTTCGGATCGCTCGAATCCGCGCGTTTTCCTGCCAGCCGGTCTGATTCTGGCCGCCGCAGTGATGCTGTTCATGGGCTTTGTGCCGTGGGCGACATCGAGTATTGCTATTATGTTTGTGCTGCTGTTCCTCTGCGGATGGTTCCAGGGGATGGGCTGGCCTCCGTGTGGCCGTACTATGGTGCACTGGTGGTCGCAGAAAGAGCGTGGAGGAATTGTTTCCGTCTGGAACTGTGCGCACAACGTGGGTGGCGGTCTGCCTCCGCTGTTGTTCCTGCTGGGTATGGCCTGGTTCAATGACTGGAAAGCGGCGCTGTATATGCCTGCTTTCGGTGCGATCGTCGTCGCGCTGATTGCTTTTGCCCTGATGCGTGATACGCCGCAGTCCTGTGGTCTGCCGCCTATCGAAGAGTATAAGAACGACTATCCGGACGATTACACCGAGAAAGCGGAAGAAGAGCTGACTGCGAAGCAGATCTTCATGCAGTACGTACTGCCGAACAAACTTCTGTGGTACATCGCTATCGCTAACGTGTTTGTTTATCTGCTGCGTTACGGCATCCTGGACTGGTCACCGACCTACCTGAAAGAAGTGAAGCATTTCGCACTGGACAAATCATCCTGGGCCTACTTCCTGTATGAGTATGCGGGTATTCCGGGCACGCTGCTGTGCGGCTGGATGTCGGATAAAGTCTTCCGTGGTAACCGTGGCGCGACCGGCGTGTTCTTTATGACGCTGGTAACTATTGCAACCATCGTTTACTGGATGAACCCGGCAGGCAACCCGAACGTGGATATGGCTTGTATGATCATCATCGGCTTCCTGATCTACGGCCCGGTAATGTTGATTGGTCTGCACGCGCTGGAACTGGCACCGAAAAAAGCGGCGGGAACGGCGGCTGGCTTTACCGGTCTGTTCGGTTATCTCGGTGGTTCTGTGGCCGCGAGCGCCATTGTTGGCTACACCGTTGACTTCTTCGGTTGGGACGGCGGCTTTATGGTGATGATTGGCGGTAGCGTGCTGGCGGTTATTCTGCTGGTAGTCGTCATGATTGGCGAAAAACGCCATCACGAAGAGATGGAACTGAAGCGTAACGGGGGCTAATAGATGAAAACCACATTGAAAAGTCTCAGCGTGGCGCTGATGCTCGCAGGTATGGTGGTCAGCAGTGCAGCGGTTGCCGCAGATAAAATCGTGATTGCGCATCGTGGCGCCAGCGGTTATCTGCCGGAGCATACGCTGCCAGCAAAAGCGATGGCCTATGCCCAGGGTGCGGATTATCTGGAGCAGGATTTGGTTATGACCAAGGATGACCATCTGGTCGTCCTGCATGACCACTATCTTGACCGCGTCACCGATGTTGCCGAGCGTTTTCCGGATCGTGCGCGTAAAGATGGGCGTTACTACGCCATCGACTTTACGCTGGATGAAATTAAATCGCTGAAATTTACCGAAGGCTTCGATATCGAAAATGGCAAAAAGGTCCAGACCTACCCAGGGCGCTTCCCGATGGGTAAATCTGATTTCCGCGTGCACACGTTCGAAGAAGAGATTGAGTTTGTTCAGGGATTAAATCATTCCACCGGTAAAAACATCGGTATTTACCCGGAAATGAAAGCACCGTGGTTCCATCACCAGGAAGGGAAGGACATTGCGGCTAAAACACTGGAAGTACTGAAAAAGTACGGATATACCGACAAGAACGACAAGGTCTATCTACAGTGTTTTGATGTTGCAGAGTTGAAGCGCATTAAAAATGAACTGGAACCGAAGATGGGGATGGATCTCAATCTGGTACAGTTGATTGCGTACACTGACTGGAATGAAACCCAGGAGAAAAAGCCGGACGGCAGTTGGGTGAATTACAACTACGACTGGATGTTTAAACCGGGTGCCATGAAGCAGGTTGCGCAGTATGCGGACGGCATTGGGCCGGACTACCACATGCTGATTGATGAGAAGTCGAAGAAGGGCAATATCTCGTTAACTGGCATGGTGCAGGACGCACATCAGAGTAAGATGGTGGTGCATCCTTATACCGTTCGCGCCGATCAACTGCCGGATTACACCACTGACGTAAACCAGCTGTATGACATTCTTTATAACAAGGCGGGCGTTGACGGGCTGTTCACCGACTTCCCCGACAAAGCAGTGAAATTCTTGAATAAAGAGTGATGGTGTAAGGCCTGTGATGCACCTCCGGTCACAGGCCTTAATGGATGAACGTTTTAACTGCTAGATAAGGCCGTCTGCTGTCAACGTTTCCATACATGCCTGCAGGAGAAATAAAGGGCTGCCGTCCACCGGCGGCTCTTTTGCCAGTAAGGATATCTGTCGATAGAACGTTGGTTCCAGCGCGACTGAGCGTACTTTCCCACCAACCGCCTTCAGCGTTAATTCCGGTAATAATGCTATACCCAGCCCCTGACGAATAAAGCTCATCGCGGTATCCGGATGGTTAAACTCGTATTTAATGACCGGTTCAATCCCCTTCTCTTTAAATAGCGCCATGATGCTTAATTCATAGCGACCTTTGCTGATAATGAGCGGTTCTCCAACCAGTTGTTCCACTGAAATCGTGCTATTGGCCGCCAGCGGATGGCTTTCAGGAACTACAACGGTAAATTTGTCGCGATACACCGGTACGCAGTACATGCCATTTACCGGGAAATGCACAAATCCCGCATCGATATCCCCACTGCGCAGGGAATCAACTATTGCCGTGCTGTTTTCTTCATAAGGGATAATTTTGATATGCGGGTGGTGCTGTTCGAAGTGGTGGATGATGCCGGGCAAAATGCAGGCACAGGCGCTGGGAAAGCAGCCGATACGCAGGGTTCTGGCCGGGTTTTGTCGCTCCTGCTCGGCAATCTCTTTCACCGCGTTGGTTTCAGACACGATCGTCCGCAGGTGTGAAACGATCCGACTCCCGGCCGGACTAAGTTGAATGTCTTTGCGGCGTTCGCGGATAAGAATATCAACCCCTAGCTCTTCCTCTAGCGCTGAAATTGCCTGGCTAACGGCGGATTGGGTCATGTACAGCCGCTTGCTGGCTTCGGTGAATCCACCGTACTCAAGTACGGCAAGCAGGGCGTGGATCTGGGTTAGTGTCATTAGTTTCTTCTAATCAACAATATTAAAACAATTAATTTCTCTAATATAATGGACCTGTTTATACTTGCGGTCTACCGTAAAATCACACTTCGACGCACCTGTCCGTAGTTCAGTTGAGCTGAGCGTTGCCTGCGTGCGCCGTCTGGACAGGTTGTCGAATATGAAAGAAAAACTGTGGACGAAAGATTTTTGGGCAATAACGATAATCAGCTTTATTATATTTTTTATTTTTTATGTCCTGCTCACGCTGTTACCGATCTATATTTCGGATCGCCTGCATGCCACTCCAGATAAGGCCGGATTATTAGTCACCTTCTTTTTGGGGGCCGCAATTGTTGTGCGCCCGTTTGCGGGACAATGGGTAGGAAAATATTCGAATAAAACAATTCTGGTGCTCTCTTCTCTGGCCTTTTTGGTGGTCACTGCGCTGTATCCTGTTTGCCACTCAATTGAATCACTGCTGTTGATTCGGGTGCTTCATGGTGTAACGTTTGGCGTTATTACCACGGTAAAAGGAACGATTTCCGCGCGGTTGATACCGGCCTCCCGACGTGGAGAGGGCATCAGTTTTTTCTCGTTAGCCATGGGACTGGCAATGGTTGTGGGGCCGTGGGTAGGGCTGAACATGGCACGCTGGGAAGCTTTTACCACAGCATTCTGGCTGTGTAGCGCGGTTGCCGTACTGGGTATTATCCTGTCATTGATTGTCGCCGTACCGCCGGTTATCCGTCATGCTGACGGCTCAAAACCGAAGCTGGGATTTGCGGCAATGTTTGATCGCGCCGCACTGCCTTTCGCGATGGTGACGTTTTTCATGACCTTTTCCTACGCGGGCGTTTCCGCTTTTCTCGCACTGTATGCGCGCGAGCTCGATCTGATGGCCGCCGCCAGTAATTTCCTGTTGTGTTACGCCATTTGCCTGATGATCTGTCGAACCTTTACCGGCAATGTTTGTGATAAAAAAGGGCCGAAATACGTGGTCTATCCATGTTTGCTCGCTTTCACAGTCGGGCTGGTGGCGCTTGGCTATACTAACGGTAGCATTATGATGATTATTTCCGGTGGATTAATTGGCATCGGTTATGGTTCGGTCACACCCGTATTTCAGACACAAATTATTAGTTCGGTGGAACCCCATAAAATTGGTATCGCTAATTCGCTGTTTTTCAATGCGATGGATGCAGGAATGGCAATCGGCGCGTTTATCATGGGGATGATGGTCGAGGGTGTGGGATATCGGGCGATTTATCTGGTCGGGGCTTTGCTGGTGGTGCTGGCCGGGGCGCTGTATATCATACAGATGAAAAAACGCGGAAACGTGGTACTGGTCTCCGCGCATGAAGTTCACTAAACACTACAGCTCTATTTCAATATCGCCTTTTGCCCGGCAACAGCACGGCAATATTTCACCGGGCTGAATGAAGGCCAGCGGTTCTGCAATCCAGTCAACCTGTCCCGCCACCAGGCGGGTACGGCAGGAGCCGCAGTAGCCTTCACGACACTGATATTCGACTTCAACATCGTGCGACTCGAGCGCGGCAAGCAGGGAAGGGTGTTCATCCTGGCACAGTAACTGCGTGCCAGAGATGCGCAGAGTCACGCGGCCCATCAGAGCTGGAAGTTACTCAGATCGTCAGTATCGACTTCGGCATCGATCTGACCGACCAGATAAGAGCTGACTTCCACTTCCTGCGGCGCAACCTGGACGTTGTCAGACACCAGCCAGGTATTGATCCAAGGGATCGGGTTAGAGCGTGTCTGGAACGGCAGATCGAGCCCAACAGCCTGCATACGGATGTTGGTGATGTACTCAACGTACTGGCACAGAATGTCTTTGTTCAGGCCAATCATTGAGCCATCACGGAACAGATAGTCCGCCCACTCTTTTTCCTGCAGCGCGGCCTGTACGAACAGGTCGTAGCACTCTTGCTTGCACTCTTCGGCAATTTCCGCCATTTCCGGATCGTCCACGCCGCTGCGCAGAAGGTTCAGCATATGCTGAGTACCGGTCAGGTGCAGGGCTTCGTCGCGGGCGATCAGACGGATAATTTTCGCGTTGCCTTCCATCAGTTCACGTTCGGCGAAGGCGAAAGAGCAGGCGAAGCTGACATAAAAGCGGATCGCTTCCAGCGCGTTCACGCTCATCAGGCACAGATACAGCTTCTTCTTCAGCTCACGCAGGTTTACGACAACCGTTTTACCATTAACGGTATGCGTACCTTCACCGAGCAAATGCCAGTAGCTGGTCATCTCGATCAATTCGTCGTAGTAGCTGGAGATGCCTTCTGCGCGTTTCTGGATTTGCTCGTTGGTGACGATATCGTCAAACACCACCGCCGGATCGTTAACAATATTACGGATGATGTGGGTGTAAGAGCGGGAGTGGATCGTTTCAGAAAACGCCCACGTTTCCACCCAGGTTTCCAGTTCAGGGATCGAGATTAACGGCAGCAGCGCGACGTTAGGACTACGTCCCTGAATGGAGTCCAGCAGCGTCTGATACTTCAGGTTGCTGATGAAGATATGTTTTTCATGTTCCGGCAATGCCTGGAAGTCGATACGATCGCGAGAAACATCGACTTCTTCCGGACGCCAGAAGAAAGAGAGCTGCTTTTCGATCAGTTTTTCAAAGATGTCATATTTTTGCTGATCGTAGCGGGCGACGTTCACCGGCTGGCCGAAGAACATCGGTTCCAGAAGCTGATCATTTTTCGTCTGTGAAAAAGTGGTGTATGCCATTGATGTGAATCCTGTCTGGAATGTACTGCCGGATGCGCTTTGCTTATCCGGCCTACAATACCGCGAATTAATTTGTAGGCCGGGTAAGCGCTACGCCACCCGGCAAAAGATTAAATCTTACATGCGCCGCTTTCGCAGCCATCGTCCTGAATGGACGGTACCAGATCGTCCTGAGAGTCTTCCGCACCGTCACGGGTGTTCTGATAATACAGCGTTTTAACACCAAATTTGTAGGCGGTGAGCAGGTCTTTCAGCAACTGCTGCATCGGTACTTTTCCGGACGGGAAGCGCGACGGATCGTAGTTGGTGTTGGCGGAAATCGACTGATCGATAAATTTCTGCATGATGCCTACCAGCTGCAGATAGCCGTCGTTGTTTGGCATTTCCCACAGCAGTTCGTATGCGTCGTGCAGGTGTTCGTAGTCCGGCACGACCTGACGCAGAATCCCATCTTTCGATGCTTTGATGCTCACATAGCCGCGTGGCGGTTCAATGCCGTTGGTGGCGTTGGAGATCTGCGAAGAGGTCTCGGACGGCATCAGGGCTGACAGCGTGGAGTTACGCAGACCGTGAGTTTTAATTGATTCGCGCAGGCTTTCCCAGTCGTAATGCAGGGACTCGCTGACGATAGCATCCAGATCTTTTTTGTAGGTATCAATCGGCAGAATGCCTTTCGCATAGGTGGTTTCGTTAAACCACGGGCATGCGCCTTGCTCTTTTGCCAGCTCGTTAGAAGCCTTCAGCAGGTAATATTGAATCGCTTCAAAGGTTTTGTGAGTCAGGTTATTGGCGCTGCCGTCAGAGTAGCGTTTTCCATTTTTCGCCAGCCAGTAAGCGTAGTTGATCACGCCAATACCCAGCGTACGACGACCCATCGCACCGCGTTTGGCGGCCGGAATCGGATAATCCTGGTAATCGAGCAGCGCATCCAGCGCACGTACCGCCAGTACAGCCAGCTCTTCCAGTTCGTCCAGACTTTCGATAGCGCCCAGGTTAAATGCGGACAGCGTACACAGCGCAATTTCGCCGTTTTCATCGTTAACGTCGGTCAGCGGTTTGGTCGGCAGGGCGATTTCCAGGCACAGGTTGGACTGGCGTACCGGCGCGACAACCGGATCAAACGGGCTATGGGTGTTGCAGTGGTCAACGTTCTGAATGTAGATACGACCGGTCGAGGCACGTTCCTGCATCATCAGTGAGAACAGCTCAACTGCTTTTACGCGCTGTTTGCGGATGCTGTCGTCGTTTTCATATTGGGTGTACAGACGCTCGAACTCATCCTGATCGGCGAAGAACGCGTCATACAGACCCGGGACGTCGGACGGGCTAAACAGGGTGATGTCGCCGCCTTTCAGCAGACGGGTGTACATCAGCTTGTTGATTTGTACGCCATAGTCCATGTGACGAACGCGGTTGCCTTCGACGCCACGGTTGTTTTTCAGGACCAGCAGGCTTTCAACTTCCAGGTGCCACATTGGGTAGAACAGCGTGGCTGCACCACCGCGTACGCCCCCCTGAGAGCAGGATTTCACCGCAGTCTGGAAATGCTTGTAGAACGGAATACAGCCGGTGTGGAACGCTTCACCGCCGCGAATCGGGCTACCCAGCGCACGGATGCGACCAGCGTTAATGCCGATACCGGCACGCTGAGAAACGTATTTCACAATTGCGCTGGAGGTTGCGTTGATGGAGTCCAGGCTGTCGCCGCACTCGATCAGTACGCAGGAGCTGAACTGACGCGTTGGGGTACGCACGCCGGACATAATTGGCGTCGGCAGCGAGATTTTGAACGTAGAAACGGCGTCGTAGAAACGTTTTACATATTGCAGACGTGTTTCACGCGGATAGTTAGAGAACAGGCAAGCCGCTACCAGAATGTAGAGGAACTGTGCGCTTTCATAGATCTCACCGGTAACACGGTTTTGCACCAGATATTTACCTTCCAACTGCTTCACCGCCGCGTAGGAGAAGGTCATATCACGGTCGTGTACGATGAACGAGTCCATCTGCTTGAACTCTTCTTCCGTGTAGTCTTCCAGCAGATGATTGTCGTATTTGCCCATTTCAACCATTTTCACGACATGGTCGAACAGCTTTGGCGGTTCAAACTCACCGTAGGCTTTTTTACGCAGGTGGAAAATCGCCAGACGGGCAGCCAGATACTGATAATCCGGCGCTTCGCGGGAGATCAGGTCGGCGGCTGCTTTGATGATTGTTTCATGGATGTCGGAGGTCTTGATTCCGTCATAAAACTGAATGTGGGAGCGCAGCTCGACCTGAGAAATCGATACGTTATTCAGTCCTTCTGCCGCCCAATCCAGAACTCGGTGGATTTTGTCGAGATTGATGCGCTCTGTACTACCATCACGCTTTGTCACCAGCAGACTCTGATTCATGTGGTTTTTTACCTGTCCGTGAAAGAAAAAATATCCCCCATATTATCCACAGAGTCATGTTGTGACTAAGTCTGTGGATAAATACTATATGTAGGGGTTGTTTGATAAAATAGACGCTATATGGTGAGTATTCTAGTAGGGATTCTTTTCAGCACAAGAGTTGATTTTGAGGTTAAATTGAGGTTGCAAAAGGGTGATAATCGCTAAGTGCGCGTCTTATAAGGCCTGGCGAGGATGTCAATAATTGAGAAAAAAAATAGAAAATTTGATCGAATGCTGATTTCTTCATCTAAGGCAAGGAAAGTTCTTATGATCTGGCACAGGATTTGTAGGCCTGATAAGCGAAACGTCATCAGGCATGGTTCCAGTAAGCAGGCCGGATGGCGGCGTTGCACGCTTTATCCGGCCTACAGGAGCGGTTAATCAACCTTGGCGGTGGTATGTACCATATAGTTCACATCAACGCCCGGGCCAAGTTTGAAGGTGTTGGTGATGGGGTTGTAATGCAGGCCGGTCATATGACGCTCTTTCAGCACGGTCTGGTCTACCCACTCTAATAATTCAGCAGGCTTAATAAACTTTTTCACATCGTGCGTGCCTTTCGGCACCATGCGCAGAATATATTCCGCTCCGACCACCGCCATCAGCCAGGATTTACCGTTGCGGTTAAGCGTGGAGAAAAATACTTCGCCACCCGGTTTGACCAGCCTGGCGCAAGCTCTGACCACTGACTGTGGGTCTGGCACGTGCTCCAGCATTTCCATACAGGTGACAACGTCATACTGATGTGCATGCTTTTCCGCATGCTCTTCGACGGTTTCTTGTACGTACTCTACCTGGATACCGCTTTCCAGCGCATGCAGTTTCGCTACCTGCAGCGGTTCAAAACCCATGTCCAGTCCGGTGACGGTGGCGCCTTCGCGCGCCATACTCTCCGCCAGAATACCGCCGCCGCATCCGACGTCGAGTACCTTTTTACCAAACAGGCCGCCTGAGCGCTCAGTAATATAGCCCAGACGCAGTGGGTTAATGCGGTGCAGCGGCTTAAATTCACCCTCAAGATCCCACCAGCGTGACGCGACTGCTTCAAACTTGGCAATTTCTTCATGGTCAACGTTGTGAGCTACCGGAGGTTTTTCGGCATTCATTGGGGCTTCTACTCCTAAATTTGCGATGCAAATGAGTATATCAGCCTGACGGGATGAATAAAGCCTCTGTCAGGGGGAATCCATTTACCTGAATCTGCACGGATGTGTTATAATTTGCGACCTTTGAATCCGGGATACAGTAGAGGGATAGCGGTTAGATGAGCGACCTTGCGAGAGAAATTACACCGGTCAACATTGAGGAAGAGCTGAAGAGCTCCTATCTGGATTATGCGATGTCGGTCATTGTTGGCCGTGCGCTGCCGGACGTCCGAGATGGCCTGAAACCGGTTCACCGTCGCGTACTTTACGCCATGAACGTATTGGGCAACGACTGGAATAAAGCCTATAAAAAATCTGCCCGTGTCGTTGGTGACGTAATCGGTAAATACCACCCTCATGGTGATACCGCCGTTTACGACACCATTGTTCGTATGGCGCAGCCATTCTCCTTGCGCTACATGCTGGTAGATGGTCAGGGTAACTTTGGTTCTGTCGATGGCGACTCCGCAGCGGCGATGCGTTATACGGAAATCCGTATGTCGAAAATCGCCCATGAGCTGATGGCTGACCTGGAAAAAGAAACGGTTGATTTCGTCGACAACTATGACGGCACCGAACAAATTCCTGAAGTCATGCCGACCAAAATTCCTAACCTGCTGGTGAACGGTTCGTCCGGTATCGCGGTAGGTATGGCGACCAACATTCCGCCGCACAACCTGACCGAAGTGATCAACGGCTGTCTGGCATATATTGACGATGAAGACATCAGCATTGAAGGGCTGATGGAACATATTCCGGGTCCGGACTTCCCGACTGCCGCGATCATCAACGGTCGTCGTGGTATCGAAGAAGCCTACCGTACCGGTCGTGGCAAAGTGTACATTCGCGCACGCGCGGAAGTCGAAGCGGATGCCAAAACGGGTCGTGAAACCATCATCGTTCACGAAATTCCGTATCAGGTAAACAAAGCGCGCCTGATTGAGAAAATCGCCGAGCTGGTAAAAGACAAACGCGTTGAAGGCATCAGCGCGCTGCGTGACGAGTCTGACAAAGACGGTATGCGCATCGTGATTGAAGTGAAACGCGATGCGGTCGGGGAAGTGGTTCTGAACAACCTCTATTCCCAGACCCAACTGCAGGTTTCCTTCGGTATCAACATGGTTGCATTGCACCATGGCCAGCCGAAGATCATGAACCTGAAAGATATTATTGCCGCGTTCGTACGTCACCGCCGTGAAGTCGTTACCCGTCGTACTATCTTTGAACTGCGTAAAGCCCGCGACCGTGCGCACATCCTTGAAGCGCTGGCGATTGCGCTGGCGAACATCGATCCGATCATCGAACTGATCCGCCGCGCGCCGACCCCGGCTGAAGCGAAAGCTGCGCTGGTTGCGCGTTCGTGGGAACTGGGCAACGTTTCCGCCATGCTGGAGCGTGCCGGTGATGACGCCGCACGTCCTGAATGGCTGGAGCCGGAATTTGGCGTGCGTGACGGTCAGTACTACCTGACTGAACAGCAGGCCCAGGCGATTCTGGATCTGCGTTTGCAGAAACTGACTGGCCTTGAGCACGAAAAACTGCTCGACGAATACAAAGAGCTGCTGGAACAGATCGCTGAACTGCTGCACATTCTGGGCAGCGCCGATCGTCTGATGGAAGTTATCCGTGAAGAGATGGAGCTGATTCGTGAACAATTCGGTGACGCTCGTCGTACTGAAATCACCGCGAACAGCGCTGACATCAACATCGAAGATCTGATTAGCCAGGAAGATGTTGTCGTAACCTTGTCTCATCAGGGCTACGTGAAATATCAGCCGTTAACCGATTACGAAGCGCAGCGTCGTGGCGGTAAAGGTAAATCAGCAGCACGCATTAAAGAAGAAGACTTTATTGACCGCCTGCTGGTGGCCAACACCCATGACACGATCCTCTGCTTCTCCAGCCGTGGTCGTTTGTACTGGATGAAGGTCTATCAGTTGCCGGAAGCAAGCCGTGGCGCGCGTGGACGTCCAATCGTCAACCTGCTGCCGCTGGAAGCTAACGAACGTATTACCGCAATTCTGCCAGTACGTGAGTACGAAGAGGGCGTGAACGTCTTCATGGCAACCGCCAGCGGCACCGTGAAGAAAACGGCGCTGACCGAATTCAGCCGTCCGCGTTCTGCCGGTATTATTGCGGTTAACCTGAACGAAGGCGACGAACTGATTGGTGTAGATCTGACATCTGGCAGTGACGAAGTCATGTTGTTCTCTGCGGCAGGTAAAGTAGTGCGCTTTAAAGAAGATGCTGTCCGTGCAATGGGTCGTACCGCGACCGGTGTACGCGGTATCAAGCTGGCGGAAAAAGATAGCGTGGTATCGCTGATCGTTCCGCGCGGTGAAGGTGCGATCCTGACCGTTACTCAGAACGGTTACGGTAAACGTACGGCGGCGGAAGAGTATCCGACCAAGTCTCGTGCGACCCAGGGCGTTATCTCCATCAAGGTTACCGAGCGCAACGGTTCCGTTGTTGGCGCAGTGCAGGTTGAAGATACCGACCAGATCATGATGATCACCGACGCAGGTACGCTGGTACGTACTCGCGTGTCGGAAATCAGCGTGGTAGGGCGTAATACCCAGGGTGTGATCCTTATCCGTACTGCGGAAGACGAAAACGTCGTGGGTCTGCAACGCGTTGCTGAACCGGTTGATGATGAAGAGCTCGACTCCATCGACGGAAGCGCAGCTGAAGGTGACGAGGATATCGCACCTGAAGCGGAAAGCGATGACGATGCAGCAGCGGATGACGCTGACGAGTAATTAAGACGCTATAAAAAGGGCCGGAGAAATCCGGCCCTTTTTTTAATGGCATTGCGACAAAAGACATTTACCGCTACCTTAACCACACTCTATTAATGCCCTGAGGCGGAGCTTCGCCCCTTTGAAATACCTTGCTTCCGTTCATTCAACCCTAAAAGTCTCACGCTACCTGTTTAGAGCGTTGGCGCTCGTTATCTGGTGTCTGATTGCGTTTGCTTCCGTGTTCTACATTGTGAATGCGCTGCACCAGCGAGAGTCTGAGATCCATCAGGAGCTTAATCTCAGCTCCGATCAGGCCCAGCGCTACATTCAGCGCACATCTGATGTCATTAAAGAGCTGAAATATATTGCCGAGAATCGCTTAACGGCGGAAAACGGTGTGATGTCGCTGCGGGCGCGAGATGATAAAACCGTCGTGCCTAATTTTGAGCCGCTGTTTGCCGACTCCGACTGTTCTGTTATGGGCAACGCCTGGCGAGGTTCTCTGGAATCACTGGCATGGTTTATGCGCTACTGGCGCGACAACTTTTCCGCCGCCTATGATTTAAATCGAGTGTTCCTGATCGGCAGCGACAACCTCTGTATGGCCAATTTCGGTTTGCGTGATATGCCCGTTGAACGTGACGAGGCCCTGAAGGCGCTGCATGAGCGCATTATTAAGTATCGTAATGCTACGCAAGACGAAAATGGCAACAACTTGTTCTGGATCAGCCAGGGGCCACGTCCGGGAGTAGGGTATTTCTATGCGCTGACGCCGGTTTACCTCGCCAATCGCCTCCAGGCACTGTTGGGCGTAGAGCAGCCAATTCGCATGGAGAATTTCTTCACGCCGGGCAGTTTACCGATGGGCGTGACCATCCTCGACGAAAATGGGCATGCGCTAATTTCTCTCACTGGCCCTGAAGGGAATATTAAGGCTGAGCCCCACTGGATGCAGGAACGCTCCTGGTTTGGTTACACACCGGGTTTCCGCGAGCTGGTATTGAAGAAGAATCTGCCTCCGTCCTCCCTGAGCATCGTGTACTCCGTACCGGTCGATCTGGTGCTGGAGCGGATCCGCATGATGATCCTGAACGCTATCTTGTTGAACGTGCTGGTCGGGGCGGCATTGTTTATGCTCACGCGCATGTATGAACGGCGCATTTTTATTCCAGCGGAAAGCGATGCTCAGCGTCTGGAAGAACATGAGCAGTTTAACCGTAAAATCGTAGCTTCTGCGCCGGTGGGTATTTGTATTCTGCGCACGATGGATGGCATTAACATCCTGAGTAACGAACTGGCGCACACCTATCTGAACATGCTGACGCATGAAGACCGTCAGCGGTTAACGCAAATTATTTGCGGCCAACAGGTCAATTTTGTTGATGTGCTGACCAGCAACAATACCAATCTGCAAATCAGCTTTGTGCACTCGCGCTATCGCAATGAAAACGTGGCAATTTGTGTCCTGGTTGATGTCAGTGCGCGCGTTAAAATGGAAGAGTCGTTGCAGGAGATGGCGCAGGCGGCGGAACAGGCCAGCCAGTCCAAATCGATGTTCCTTGCGACGGTGAGCCATGAGCTACGTACACCTCTATATGGCATTATCGGTAACCTTGATTTGTTGCAAACCAAAGAGTTACCGAGTGGGGTGGATCGTCTGGTAACGGCGATGAATAACTCTTCCAGTCTGCTGCTGAAAATTATCAGCGATATTCTCGACTTCTCAAAAATTGAATCTGAACAGCTGAAGATTGAGCCGCGAGAGTTTTCACCGCGTGAAGTCATGAACCATATTACGGCTAACTATTTGCCGCTGGTGGTCCGCAAGCAGTTGGGGTTGTACTGCTTTATCGACCCGGATGTGCCTGTGGCGCTGAATGGCGATCCGATGCGTTTACAACAAGTGATTTCTAATCTGCTGAGTAACGCAATCAAGTTTACCGATACCGGTTGTATTGTGCTGCACGTGCAGTGCAGCGGCGACTACCTGAGCATTCGAGTGCGTGATACCGGTGTAGGGATCCCTGCCAAAGAGGTGGTTCGGTTGTTCGATCCTTTCTTCCAGGTGGGGACTGGCGTACAGCGTAATTTCCAGGGAACGGGACTCGGTTTGGCGATTTGTGAAAAACTGATCAGCATGATGGATGGGGATATTTCCGTCGATTCCGAGCCGGGAATGGGGAGTCAGTTTACGCTGCGTATTCCGCTTTATGGCGCACAGTATCCGCTGAAAAAGGGTGTAGAAGGATTGGCCGGTACGCGTTGCTGGCTGGCAGTACGCAATGCGTCACTGTACCAATTTCTCGAATCCAGCCTGACGCGTAACGGGATGACGGTGCTGCGATATGAGGGACAACAGCCCGATGCGGATGACCTGCTGGTGGCTGACGATGTGCTGGAACAGGCGTGGCAGGGACGGGCTGCGGTGATTTTCTGCCGCCGCCATATTGGCATTCCGCTGGAAAGAGAGCCTGGAGAATGGGTACACAGCGTGGCGTCACCGCACGAACTGCCTGCGCTGTTGGCGCATATATACAGTGTAGAGCTGGGGAGTGAAGATCTCTCCACGGCGCTGCCAGCCCCGGATAAAGCCGGTGCGACGAACGATGACATGATGATCCTGGTTGTTGACGATCACCCTATCAACCGGCGCTTACTGGCCGATCAGCTGGGATCGTTGGGATATCAGTGTAAAACGGCGAATGACGGTGTGGATGCGCTCAATGTACTCAGCAAAAACCATATCGACATTGTGCTGAGTGACGTCAACATGCCAAATATGGATGGTTATCGCCTGACGCAGCGTATCCGCCAGCTAGGGTTAACGCTGCCTGTTGTGGGGGTAACGGCAAACGCGCTTGCCGAAGAGAAGCAGCGTTGTCTGGAATCAGGTATGGATAGCTGTCTGTCCAAGCCGGTGACCTTAGACGTATTGAAGCAAACGCTGGCGGTCTATGCGGAAAGAGTGAGAAAAACGCGGGGATAGGGAATAAAAGAGCCGGATGGCGGCGTTAGTCTTATCCGGCCTACGAAACGTGCATGATGCTGTGTGTTCGTAGGCCTGATAAACGCAGCGCCATCAGGCATTTTGACGTGATAAAGAATTATTCTTTGTCTGACGGACTCAGCGTCACGGAGGAGAGGTAATTCAGCAGTGCGATATCGTTTTCCACACCGAGCTTCATCATTGCCGATTTTTTCTGGCTACTGATGGTTTTAATGCTGCGGTTGAGCTTTTTGGCGATCTCAGTAACCAGGAAACCTTCGGCAAACAAGCGCAGAACTTCACTCTCTTTCGGTGACAGACGTTTGTCGCCATAGCCGCTGGCGCTGATTTTCTCCAGCAGACGAGACACGCTTTCCGGGGTAAATTTCTTACCTTTCTGCAGCGCGGCCAGCGCTTTTGGCAGGTCGGTTGGCGCACCTTGCTTCAGTACGATCCCTTCAATATCGAGATCCAGTACCGCGCTCAGGATAGCCGGATTGTTGTTCATGGTCAGAACGATAATCGACAGGCTCGGGAAATGACGCTTGATATATTTAATTAACGTGATCCCATCACCGTATTTATCTCCCGGCATGGAGAGGTCGGTAATCAACACATGCGCATCCAACTTAGGCAAATTGTTGATCAGTGCAGTGGAGTCTTCAAATTCGCCGACAACATTTACCCACTCGATTTGCTCAAGTGATTTACGAATACCGAACAGTACAATCGGGTGGTCATCGGCAATAATTACGTTCATAGTGTTCATGTATTGGGCTACCTTGCTACAGCAAGCTCTTGACGTAAACGTCAATGTCGCTGATGTATTTTTCTATACCTGGAGCATCTTTCTCTTGAATAAGATGTTCCAGCGCTTCACATAACTGCTTGCCGGGTACCAGATTAAGCATGGCAAACACGCCTTTCAGGCGATGGGCCGTTTGGGCTAATGCAGCGAAATCGCTGATAGCCGCCTCAGTATACAACCTCTTAACATCATCCGGTACTGTGTCTACAAAGAGTGCGTAGTAACCACTGGCATGAAGTTCGGCGTTTTCATCTCCGCCGAGGGGGAGTTCCTGGAACTCTTCTTGTGCCAGCTGCTCTTCAATCAGCTCAAGGACAGCTTCCTGCATAGCATTGCTCATATTAAAGTTGACGCGCAGCTGACCGGGGCCAATTTTCCGTACGCCAGACTCATCATCGCTTAAAAGCAAGCCCGAGGCAGTAAGATTAGACGGATTATCTGTTAAAAAGAGATCATATTCTTGACTATTCAACCGTTCATCGGGCGTGATGCAGGTTGCCCCCCAGTTTTCCAGCTGACGTAATACAATGCTACGTACGTCATTTGAGGTGACATCAACCATTACGCAGACGTCATCCAACAGGCGCTCTTCACTATCAGCATGTTGATCGTGCAGCGGCATTTTAACATGGACGATATAACGTGTTCCAAGTTCTTCCCGCGCTTTAATATTCAGGTGTCCACCCAGCTTGCGGGCGAGCTGATCGCACAACCAGAACGTCAGCGGGTTGGCTTTGCCATACCGATCGCCCTGCGTGTCATTAATGAATGGGAAATGGAGATTATCAACTTCATTTAATGTGACGCCTTCCCCGGTATCCAGAATGCGGAAGGTCAGGCGTTCGGCCTCCGACTCATCCTGGTCGACTTCCAGCGTGATTTTACCTATCTGCGTGGTGGTTACCGCATATTGGATCAACAGCAGCAAAATACGGCGCAAGGCATCGCGATCGCCACGGCGTTCGTCATGGGCGCTTAGGTGATTTTTAATCAGTAGCTGCAGCCCTTTACGCTTAATGGCCGGCAGAACTTCCGGAACCACGTCGTCAATTAATGCCTGCACGGAAAACAGTGTGGATTCACCTTTCCAGGCATCGTTCTCCAGCAGGTTGGCTAGCTGGATTTCGTCCACCATCCGCACCAGAACGTCGGCCTGATTGGCCAGTTTCTGGCTGTCTGGTGTATTGAGCGCGGCGGCATTAGCAGCCAGCGTTTTCGCGGGGTCTTTCAGCGCGCTGCCAATATTCTGCATAAAGGCCGCTCGGGCCTGCTGGTTTTTCTCATACAGCCGCTGCGCTTGTTTCAGCTTCTTATTGACCAGCACCTCGCGGTCCTGGTCACGAATGATAAAGATCTGCGTTCTCGGGGAGATCTGGCTGCGAAACAGTCTGATTTCATACAGTTCATTATTGATGGTGGCCTGAATCACTCCCTGATGCTGCTCTGCCATATTGGTAATATTTTGCAGATTTAAATGCGGCAGCAGGTGGTCGGCAATTTTATTGCTGATAACCGTGCGGTTTGCTTCCTGATCGTGTACCAGTAATCCCAGCGGCAAAAGGGATACAATCTCTTCATTGATTGCGCGCAGAACACGCAACTCATTATTTGCCGCAAGATTTGGCGCCACCTGGGTGGAACGGGCAGGGAGGTGGCGAAAGGTGGTATAGCCAAACAGCGCCAGAGCCAGTAACGCAATGTTCAGCAAAAGCGGTAGCAGAATGCTTTGCAATGTGTCGAGTAGCAATGAGCCAAACGGAACCTGCCACACCAGCCGCATATCCGTTGAGTTTAGCGCCGAAGAGATCTCAATTTTACTGTTGTTGAAATTAATGCTGACGCTGTCAGGCGACTCTTTTTCATTCAGGTGCTCGGTCGTTGAGGTGGCATCAGGTTCCAGATGGAAACTGTCCAGCGGCATACCGGGCGGGATCAAGTCATTAATCGGCAGGTCAAAGGCGACAACCGTTGCCAGATGTCCTGGCTGATTAAAGGTCGTGCGTAGCGTGAAGTAATGCCCATTCTGCCAGGCCAGACGGCGCAGTGAAGAGAAGCTTTCACGTTCATCTAGCGCATTAGCCTGTTGCAGCATCTCAGCGCGCCGGGAATCGACAATATTCCCAATCGTCGATTCTTTAAAACCAGAGGTCAGATCTTTCAGCGGTAACGTTGAGATTAGGATCAGGCTGTTGTCCTGGCCATTCAGGTAATACATTGACCATGGGACATTCTCCGCGCCCCACAACGTGTCCAGATACGTTGAAATGCGCTGGGTCATTTCCAATGTAGAACTGTCATGCGAGCCGAAAATCAGCGCCTCAGTCTTTCTGCGCGGCTTCTCAAGATAATAGACGTCTTGTTTCAGACGTGTTTCCTGCAGCCCTTCTGCACCCGGCGAACTGGTTGAGGCGGCAATATTGTCATAGATTTGCCAGGTCACGTATCGCCAGGTATCGACCCTTTTATGAATGGCATGGGTAATATCAACAATCTGATAGCTCTTATCTTTTAACCAGGTGTTGACGGCGCTCTGGACCATAACACCCATCATCACCAACAGCACAACGATCAGTAATAAGAAGAAACGGGTAATACTTCCTGGTAACAGGGAGAATCGGGTGGAAACCGTTGTGTCAGACTGACTCATTCGTGTTTATGACCTGTTAAACGACGCGAAAGATGAAAGGGCAGTATAAAGGGTAATGTATGAATTACCACACTTACACCACGCCGCCTGGCCTGCATTCTTTGCGCCTGATTTTGTTACAGCCATTACGATGCAAAGGTGTACAGAAGATAAAGGCGGGTACAAATATTCGTACGGAATGTATACATTTAGCATTAAATAACAAGAAATTATTTATCAAACTTATATCTGATCGTGACGCCCGAGATAGTTAATAGTCGTTATAGTTTTGCATCGGTAGCACGGAAAGGTAAGTTTTGTGTAAAGAAGGGTAAAAAAAAACCGAACGCAGAGCATTCGGCTGAAATAGGGGTAAACAGACATTCATAAATGAATGACGGTAATAAATAAAGTTAATGATGATAGCGGGTCTATTTTAGTTGCGAGTGAAGATTTTGTTTTGTCATTCAGTGCTATAAGATTTTTTTGTGTAATGCATTGATTTTAAAGATCATTAAAATGATTCTTGATTATTTGTGCTTATTTTGTCTGTTTTTTGATTTTAAAAAAGTTCCCTCATATTAATATTTTGAAACATCTATACCGATAAATGAAACACCTTAAAAGTTTTAGTATCATATTCGTGTTGGATTATTCTGTGTTTTTGCGGAGAATGAAGTTGCCGACTGGTTAATGACCTTAATCAGTATGCAGTGGCATAAAAAAGCAATAAAGGCATATAACAGAGGGTTAATAACATGAAAGTTAAAGTACTGTCCCTCCTGGTACCAGCACTGCTGGTAGCAGGCGCAGCGAATGCGGCTGAAATTTATAACAAAGACGGCAACAAATTAGATCTGTACGGTAAAGTCGACGGTCTGCACTATTTCTCTGATGACTCTTCTAAAGATGGTGATCAGACCTATATGCGTATCGGCTTCAAAGGCGAAACTCAGGTTAACGACCAACTGACCGGTTACGGCCAGTGGGAATACCAGATTCAGGGTAACGCGCCTGAATCTGAGAACAACTCCTGGACGCGTGTGGCGTTTGCGGGTCTGAAATTCGCTGACGTAGGTTCTTTCGACTACGGTCGTAACTACGGCGTAGTTTACGACGTAACGTCCTGGACCGACGTTCTGCCGGAGTTCGGCGGTGACACCTACGGTTCTGACAACTTCATGCAGCAGCGTGGTAACGGCTTCGCGACCTACCGTAACACCGACTTCTTCGGTCTGGTTGATGGCCTGAACTTTGCCCTGCAGTACCAGGGTAAAAACGGTAGCCCGGAAGGCGAAGGTATGACTGGTGTGACCGGCAACGGTCGTGATGCACTGCGTCAGAATGGCGACGGCGTTGGTGGATCCATCACTTATGATATCGGTGAAGGCTTCGCGCTGGGTACTGCAGTCACCAGCTCTAAACGTACTGACGAGCAGAACAAGCTGAACTTCGGTACCGGCGACCGTGCTGAAACCTACACTGGTGGTCTGAAATACGACGCGAACAACGTGTACCTGGCAGCACAGTACACCCAGACCTACAACGCAACGCGTGCGGGCTCCCTGGGCTGGGCTAACAAAGCACAGAACTTTGAAGCTGTTGCACAGTACCAGTTCGACTTCGGTCTGCGTCCGTCCGTGGCTTACCTGCAGTCCAAAGGCAAAGACCTGAACAATGGCCTCACCAACTACGGCGACCAGGATATCCTGAAATATGTTGATGTTGGCGCAACCTACTACTTCAACAAAAACATGTCCACCTATGTTGATTACAAAATCAACCTGCTGGATGACAACCAGTTCACTCGTGATGCTGGCATCAGCACCGATGACATCGTAGCACTGGGTCTGGTTTACCAGTTCTAATCTGCGCTCATGTCGTTAAAAGGCCCTGCGGGGCCTTTTTTAATGTCGTTTTTCCGCCGTACAAACAACGATTTTTGGTGTACTCTTGCGCCCGTTCGCATGAGGATAATTACGTATGGAAATGAATTTTTATCGCGCAGCAC
The DNA here is from genome assembly GCF_030333005.1 of Citrobacter sp. Cpo030. Taxonomy (NCBI): domain Bacteria; kingdom Pseudomonadati; phylum Pseudomonadota; class Gammaproteobacteria; order Enterobacterales; family Enterobacteriaceae; genus Citrobacter; species Citrobacter sp. Cpo030. The sequence goes on from NZ_JAOWGT010000043.1 coordinate 123,258, forward strand.
TGCTGGCTGTGACCATCTTTTTTGTCGGGTGCGATGAGGCCTCGAAACCTGCTCAGACCACAATTCCTGCCACGGTTCTGGAAGGTAAAACGATGGGCACTTTCTGGCGGGTCAGTATGGTAGGCGTAGATGCCAAACGCGCAAGGGAACTGCAGGCCAAGATCCAGACTCAGCTTGATGCCGATGATCAACTGCTCTCCACCTATAAAAACGATTCTGCGTTAATGCGCTTTAACCTGTCGAAAAGTCTGTCGCCGTGGCCGGTTAATGACGCCATGGCGGATATCGTGACTTCGGCGCTACGCATTGGTGCAAAAACCGATGGGGCCATGGATATCACCGTGGGGCCGTTAGTCAACCTGTGGGGCTTTGGCCCGGATCAGCAGCCGTTGCATATTCCCACCCAGGGGCAAATTGACGCTGCAAAAGCGCAAACAGGGCTTTCTCATCTGAAAGTCGTGAATGAAGCGCATCAGAACTACCTGCAAAAAGACTTGCCGGATCTGTATGTTGATCTCTCAACCGTTGGCGAAGGGTACGCCGCCGATCATCTGGCTCGATTGATGGAGCAAGAGGGGATCGCCCGTTATCTGGTTTCCGTTGGTGGTGCGCTGAACAGCAGGGGAATGAATGCTGAAGGGCATCCGTGGCGAGTGGCAATCCAGAAACCCACCGATCGTGAAAACGCGGTGCAGGCGATTGTCGACATTAATGGGCATGGCATTAGCACCTCCGGCAGCTACCGGAACTATTATGAGCTGGACGGTAAGCGCCTTTCCCATGTTATCGACCCGCAAACCGGTCGCCCGATCGAACATAATCTGGTATCCGTAACGGTGATTGCGCCAACGGCGCTGGAAGCCGATGGCTGGGATACAGGATTGATGGTGCTCGGCCCGGAAAAGGCCAAAGAAGTCGTGCGTCGTGAAGGGCTGGCGGTCTATATGATTGTGAAAGAGGGTGAGGGGTTTAAAACCTGGATGTCGCCGCAGTTTAATAGCTTTCTGGTCAGCGAAAATAATTAAAAAGCAAGATTGCGGGTTTTTATGCCCGACGATGGGGACACACTGAGGCTAAGCGCTATGCTTAACAAAGGAGTCCGAAATGAAAAATCGTTTACGCATCACTGACGATGACCGTTGGCAGTCCGTTGTGGATCGCGACGTTGACGCCGATGGTCAGTTTGTTTTTGCCGTCCAGACTACCGGTATTTTCTGCCGTCCGTCCTGTCGGGCAAAACATGCGCTGCGCAAAAATGTCCGTTTTTTCGCCGATGCCCAGCAGGCACAGGATGCCGGGTTTCGCCCCTGTAAGCGCTGCCAGCCGGATAAAGACAGCGCGCAACAGCATCGGCTGGATAAAATTGCCCGCGCCTGTCAGTTGTTGGAGCAAGAGTCACCTCTTACGTTGGACGAGCTGGCACAGCAGGTGGCAATGAGCCCGTATCACTTGCATCGTCTGTTCAAAGCCACGACGGGCATGACCCCGAAAGTGTGGCAACAATCATGGCGTGCTCGCCGTCTGCGTGATGCCCTGGCGAAAGGTGTTCCGGTTACACAGGCGATTCTCAATGCCGGATTCCCCGACAGCAGCAGCTACTACCGCAAAGCCGATCAAGCATTAGGCATGACGGCAAAGCAATTTCGTAAAGGTGGCGACAACGTTTCTGTACGCTATACCCTCGCAGATTGCGCTCTGGGCCGTTGTCTGGTGGCGGAAAGCGAGCGGGGTATCTGCGCGATCTTGCTTGGCGATGATGACGCTACGTTGGTTGCGGATCTTCATGCGCTGTTTCCCGCTGCGCAGGATGTTCCTGCAGAGGCCAATTTTCAGCAGCGCGTGCGCGAAGTGATCGTTGCGATCAACTCGCGTGACGCGTCGCTATCGCTACCCCTGGATATCCGGGGCACCGCATTTCAGCAGCAGGTGTGGCAGGCGCTGCGCACAATTCCGTGCGGCGAAACAGTGAGCTACCAACAGCTGGCCAGCGCCATCGGCAAACCGAAGGCGGTGCGCGCGGTGGCCAGTGCCTGTGGGGCCAACAAACTGGCGATTGTTATTCCGTGTCACCGGGTGATCCGTGGCGATGGCGCACTTTCGGGCTACCGATGGGGTATTGCGCGCAAGGCGCAGTTACTGCAACGGGAAACTACTGGCGAGGAAACATAATGCTCGATCTCTTTGCGGATGCGAAACCCTGGCAGGAGCCGCTGGCGTCAGGTGCGGTTATTCTGCGACGTTTCGCTTTTGACTCTGCGCCCTCTTTACTGCAGGCGATAGCGGCTGTCGCCAGACAGTCGCCGTTTCGCCAGATGGTGACGCCCGGCGGCTATACAATGTCGGTGGCGATGACCAACTGCGGCCATCTGGGCTGGACGACGGATCAGCATGGCTATCTTTATTCTCCGTTTGATCCACTCACCGGCACGCACTGGCCGCCGCTGCCGGATGCGTTCGCTGATCTGTGCCAACAGGCGGCGACGGCGGCGGGCTATGCTGATTTTCAACCCGATGCCTGCCTGATTAACCGCTACACGCCAGGGGCAAAACTGTCCTTACATCAGGATAAAGACGAGCCCGACCTGCGGGCGCCGATTGTCTCTGTATCGCTGGGGCTACCAGCCATCTTTCAATTTGGCGGCTTGCGCCGTAATGACCCTTTAAAGCGTTTACTGCTGGAACACGGCGATGTCGTGGTGTGGGGCGGTAATTCGCGGCTGTTTTATCATGGGATCCAGCCGCTTAAAACAGGGTATCACCCATTAACCGGAGACTGTCGTTACAACCTGACGTTTCGTCTGGCGGGTAAAAAAGAATAAAAATAAGAATTATTATTGCTGTCAGCGAAGAGATGTTTAAACTGCGGGCTGTTATTACTTGTCCGGGTTGTGTGCATGGAACTTTTACTTCTTGTCTGGCGGCAGTATCGCTGGCCATTTATCAGCGTGATGGCGCTCAGCCTCGCCAGCGCCGCGTTGGGGATTGGGCTGATTGCGTTTATCAACCAGCGCTTGATCGAAACGGTCGACACCACGCTGATGGTGCTACCGGAGTTTCTTGGCCTGCTGCTGTTGTTGATGGTTGTCACCCTCGGTTCTCAGCTGGCGTTGACCACGCTGGGTCACCACTTTGTCTACCGCCTGCGTAGCGAATTTATCAAACGAATTCTGGATACTCACGTCGAGCGTATTGAACAGCTTGGCAGCGCCTCGTTGCTGGCCGGTTTAACCAGTGATATCCGCAACATCACCATCGCCTTTGTTCGTCTGCCTGAACTGGTACAGGGGATTATCCTGACCATCGGATCGGCGGCGTATCTGGCGATGCTGTCGACCAAAATGCTGCTGGTAACGGCAATCTGGATGGCAATCACCATCTGGGGCGGATTTGTGCTGGTGGCGCGGGTGTATAAACACATGGCCACCTTGCGCGAAACTGAAGACAAGTTGTACAACGATTATCAGACGGTGCTGGAAGGGCGCAAAGAGCTGACGCTTAACCGCGAGCGCGCCGAGCATATCTTTAATCAGATGTACGTCCCGGATGCCAAAGAGTATCGCCACCATATTATCCGTGCCGATACCTTCCACCTGAGCGCGGTTAACTGGTCGAACATTATGATGCTGGGTGCCATTGGCCTGGTGTTCTGGATGGCTAACAGTCTGGGATGGGCTGATACCGCCGTGGCAGCGACCTATTCTCTGACGCTGTTATTCCTGCGAACGCCGCTGCTCTCTGCCGTTGGCGCGCTGCCGACGCTGCTTACCGCGCAGGTGGCGTTCAACAAACTGAATAAATTCGCACTAGCACCTTTTAAGGCCGAATTCCCACGCCCAACCGCGTTTCCCAACTGGCAAACGCTGGAGCTGCGCAACGTGGTTTTCCACTATCAGGATAATGCGTTTTCCGTAGGACCGGTGAATCTGACGATTCATCGCGGTGAACTAATCTTCTTGATTGGCGGCAACGGTAGCGGGAAATCTACGCTGGCGATGTTACTGACCGGTCTATACCAGCCGCAGTCAGGCGAAATATTGCTTGATGGTAAGGCCGTTGCCGTTGAAAAACCGGAAGACTACCGCAAGCTATTCTCTGCCGTATTTACCGACGTCTGGCTGTTCGACAAACTGCTGGGGCCGGAAGGTAAAGAGGCTAATCCGCAGCTGGTCGCGAAGTGGCTGGAACATCTGAAGATGGGTCATAAGCTGGAGCTGAGCGATGGTCGTATCCTCAATCTGAAGCTGTCGAAAGGGCAGAAGAAACGCGTGGCGCTGCTGCTGGCCCTGGCGGAGGAGCGCGACATCATTCTGCTGGATGAATGGGCTGCCGATCAGGACCCCCATTTCCGCCGGGAGTTCTATCAGGTGCTATTGCCTTTGATGCAGGAAATGGGGAAAACCATTTTCGCCATCAGCCACGACGATCACTATTTTATTCACGCCGATCGTCTGCTGGAAATGCGTAACGGACAGTTGAGTGAACTGTTGGGCGATGAACGTGACGCCGCCTCGCGCGACGCGGTGGCTCGCACAGCCTGAACCTTCGTGCCGCCGGTTTTTTAGCCACCCGGCGGCACTGTTTATTGTTATTTACATAAATCGGCATCATGATTAATGATATTTCATATCATGGATTTATGATTAATGTCCGTAATAAACAAAAACAGCGCCAGACTGCGTGATGAAGAGCGTGCGCGCCTCATCTGGCTGCTGACCACTGATAAAGCCATTATTTCAACGCTGTTGGGCAAGCTTACCCTGGCTGAGCAATATGACGTCGGTACGTTAGCCGACGATATTGCTGAGGTAGGGGCGCTGGTGGCTCACCTGCCACCGCCTGACCTTGCCGATACCCTCGAAGCTTTGCCCTCAGAAGAGCGCCACGCCCTGTGGCGACTGGTCGAAAATGAAAAGCGCGGTAACGTCTTGCTTGAGGCGTCTGAAAACGTCTGGGACGACCTGATCGATGAGATGAGCGACCGCGAGCTGCTGGATGCGCTGCAATACCTCGATATCGATGAACAGATTTACCTTGTTCAACATTTGCCTCGTAACCTTACCGGTCGTCTGCTGGCGACGTTACCGGCAGAGGAGAGGACGCGCGTCCGCCAGGTGCTGCACTATGAGAAGAATAGCGTCGGCGCGATCATGGAGTTCGAAGTCATCACCGTGCGTCCGGACGTGACGCTGGAAGTGGTGCAACGCTACCTGCGGCGGCTGGGGAAAATGCCGGAGAACACCGATAAACTTTTCGTGACCGATCGCAATAAAGTGCTGGTTGGCGAACTGACGCTAACCTGCATTTTGCTCAATGATGTGCAGCGAAAAGTCAGCGAGGTGATGGAAAATGACCCGCTCACCTTTTCTCCTGAAGATATCGCCGAAAACGCTGCGCGTACCTTCGAACGCGACAACCTGGTTAGTGCCGCGGTGGTTGACCCTTCCGGTAAACTGATGGGCCGTTTAACCATCGATGAAATCGTCGATGTAGTCTATGAAGAAACCGACACCGATCTGCGTCGAATGGGGGGCTTAAGCGCCGAAGAGGACGTTTTTGCGCCTGTTACCAAAGCGGTAAAAACCCGCTGGGCGTGGTTGGCCGTTAACCTCTGTACCGCCTTTATTGCCTCGCGGGTGATCGACGGTTTTGAACATACGATTTCGCAACTGGTGGCGCTGGCCTCGTTGATGCCGATTGTGGCGGGTATCGGCGGCAATACCGGGAATCAAACTATCACTATGATCGTCCGCGCGCTGGCGCTGCAAAATATTCAGCCGGGGAACCTGACGTTTCTCATCCTGCGCGAGATGGGCGTGGCGCTAATCAATGGCCTCGTGTGGGGCGGGATTATGGGCGGCATTACCTGGTGGCTGTACGATGATATGGCGCTCGGTGGTGTGATGACTCTGGCGATGATGCTCAATCTGCTGATGGCGGCGTTGATGGGGGTTATCATTCCGATGACGATGGTGAAGCTCGGGCGCGACCCGGCGGTCGGCTCGAGCGTCATGATAACCGCTATCACTGATACTGGTGGTTTCTTTATTTTTCTCGGTCTGGCAACGCTGTTTCTGATGTAGTCGCCCGTTTGCGTCTGACGATACGCGGCAGAATGAGCATCGTCATCACCCCGGCAACCACGCCAATCGCCAGGTTGCCGGTTGAGACCGTGGCAGCGACGGTCACCAGCATCACCAGCGTTTCAGTGACGGGGAGATTCCTCAGCGTAGCGGGCTGGATGCTGTGCCAACTGAAGGTTTTTACCGCCACAATCACCATAATACCTGCCAGCACCGACATGGGTATTTCTGCCATCACTTCGCTTAACCCAGTGACTAACAGGAGCAATACCAGTCCGGCGGCAACCGTCGAGACGCGGCTGCGTCCTTTGCCCATCTCGACGTTAACGATGGTTTGACCAATCATCGCGCACCCGGCGATGCCGCCATAAAATCCGGCCAGAATATTGGCTATCCCCAGCCCGGCACTCTCGCGATTCTTATTCGACGACGTCATCGTCAGGTCATCCACCAGACGGGCGGTTAACAGCGACTCCATCAAACCAACAAAAGCGATACTCAGCGCGCAGGGCCAGATAATCGCCAGCGTTTGCAGGTTGAGCGGAACCAACAACTCGGTGAAACCCGGCAGGCCGCCGCTCATTGAACCTTCATCACCGACGGTCGGTAACAGTTGCCCGCTGGTGACAGTGAACACGGTTAGCAGCACGATGGCGATAAGCGGTGCGGGAATTGCTTTAATAAACCGCGGAACCCACAGCACAATCAGCAGCGTCAGGACAAACAGCCCCCAGATGAGCGGGCTTTTGCCCCAGAAATGCGGGACCTGGGCAAAGAAAATCAATATACCCAGCGCGTTAACAAAGCCGGTCATCACGGCCGTAGGGATGAATCGCATCAGACGTGCCATTCCCAATACACCAAACAGGATCTGAATCATCCCGGCCAGCACCACTGCAGGCAGGATGTATTGCACGCCGTGTTGATGCACCATCGGACCAATCACCAGCGCGACCGATCCTGCAGCGGCGGTAACCATTGCTGGACGACCGCCTAAAAAAGACATCGCCAGGCACAGTACGACGGAGGCGATCAGACTGACTTTAGGATCAACGCCTGCGATCACGGAAAACGAGATCACTTCCGGGATCAGCGCCAGGGCGGTTACCACACCGGCCAGCGTTTCGCGAACCAGCAGACGGGGTTGGCGGAGCACGGCACGGGTCGCGTGTTCAGCGACTGCGGCAGAAGAATGTTGAGTTGCAGACATAGTTACACTCAGGTCAAAAATGGCCTGATACAGCAGACCGACAGGCATCCGTGCGGTGAATAGCAAAGCGCAGCATAGTACCCGTCAGATGGACCGGTTTCCAGAAATGATTGTCAATAACCGCATAAACTATCAACGTATTAATAACATTTTTAAAAATTAAATATAATTTATAAACTTTATTTAATTATTTTTACTTAAGTGTTACCGTTGGTGCCGCTCGATTTTCACCTGCATTAAAAGCAAAAAAGCGATACTAAAAGTAAGGCATTAACATTATGAAAAAAGTGACTGCCATGCTCTTCACCATGGCCGTTGGGCTGAATGTTGTCTCAATGGCGGCAAAAGCGAAAGCGGCGGAAGAGCAGGAAACGGATGTACTGTTAATTGGCGGCGGCATCATGAGCGCCACGCTGGGAACCTATTTACAGGAGCTGGAGCCGCAATGGTCAATGACCATGGTTGAGCGACTGGATGGTGTAGCGCAGGAAAGCTCAAACGGCTGGAATAACGCCGGAACCGGCCACTCCGCACTGATGGAGCTGAACTACACGCCTAAAAAGGCCGACGGTAGCATCAGCATTGAAAAGGCAGTCGAAATTAACGAAGCCTTCCAGATTTCCCGCCAGTTTTGGGCCTATCAGGTCAATAATGGCGTAATGCATGAACCACGCTCGTTTATCACCACCGTTCCGCACATGAGTTTTGTCTGGGGTGACGAGAACGTGAACTTCCTGCGTGCCCGTTACACCGCACTGCAGCAGAGCACGCTGTTCCGTGGTATGCGCTATTCCGAAGACCACGCGCAGATCAAAGAGTGGGCGCCGCTGGTCATGGAAGGTCGCGATCCACAGCAGAAAGTCGCAGCAACGCGTACCGAGATTGGTACTGACGTGAACTACGGCGAAATCACCCGCCAACTGATTACCTCATTGCAGAAAAAGCCCAACTTTGCACTGCAGTTGAGCACCGAAGTGCGTGGCTTTAAGCGTAATGCCGACAATAGCTGGACTGTCACAGTCGCCGATCTGAAAAATAACGAAGCGGAACATGATATCAAGGCGAAGTTTGTCTTTATCGGTGCCGGTGGCGCTGCGCTGAAGCTGTTGCAGGAAACCGACATTCCGGAAGCGAAAGGCTATGCCGGATTCCCGGTTGGCGGGCAGTTCCTGGTTGCAGAAAACCCGGATGTGGTCAATCGCCACCTGGCAAAAGTGTACGGCCAGGCCTCCGTTGGCGCGCCGCCGATGTCTGTACCGCATATTGATACCCGTATCCTTGATGGCAAGCGCGTTGTGCTGTTTGGGCCATTCGCGACATTCTCCACCAAGTTCCTGAAAAACGGTTCATTGTGGGATCTGCTCAGCTCGACCACCACCTCAAACTTTATGCCGATGGTCAACGTGGGTCTGGATAACTTCGATCTGGTGAAATATCTGGTGAGCCAGGTGATGCTCAGCGACGACGACCGTTTTGCTGCGCTGCAAGAGTACTATCCGCAGGCGAAAAAAGAAGACTGGCGTTTATGGCAGGCGGGCCAGCGTGTGCAGATCATCAAAAGCGATGCGGAGAAGGGCGGTGTGCTGCGTCTGGGCACTGAAGTCGTTAGCGATAAAGAAGGCACGATTGCTGCGCTGCTGGGAGCTTCTCCGGGCGCATCTACCGCGGCACCGATCATGCTGCATCTGATGGAAAAAGTGTTTAAAGATAAAGTAGCCAGCCCCGAGTGGCAGGCGAAGCTGAAAACCATTATACCGTCTTATGGTACTAAGCTGAACGGTAACGTTGAGGCTACGGAACAAGAGCTGCAGTACACCAGTGAGGTTCTGGGTCTGAAATATGACAAGCCGCAGGTTGCTGATGAAGCGCCGAAACCACAGCTGAAACCTCAGGCACAACCGCAGCCTGAACAGAAAGCCGTCGCGGATATCGCGCTGTAAAATAAAATGCCGGATGGCGCTGCTGCGCTTATCCGGCATGGTTCATGCGTCTGTAGGCCGGATAAGGCGGTATGCCGCCATCCGGCACATTCTCACTTAGCGCGCGACTGCGTCCTGAATTTTATCTTCTGCTTTCCAGATACGGTATTTAACGTCCACGTTTTCCGGGGTATAGACCACAATCGGCAACTTGCTGTTGTAACGCAGCATGCCGTCATCACCCAGATGCGCAGTAATGAATTTCTTCTCTTTCTTACCGTCCGGGCAGGCCATCATGGTTGAAACCGGAGACGTAACTTTGTCAAAGACATAGTAGTCATATCCCCAACCTTCCAGCGTTTTGCTGTCCAGTTCTCCGCCCAGGCGGTGTTGGTTACAGTCAACTTCTAGCGTTTGTCCGATCAGCAGTTCTACTTTCAGAGTAGATTCATCTTTCTCAGGGGTAAGCTGGATAACCTGGCGCTTCATACCCTTTTCCGCCTTAGGATAAGGGGCGACTTTTTCCAGCGGCTGAGCGGCGGTTTCGTTACTGGCAGCCCATGCAGAGGTGCTGGCAAAGGCGGCGAAAAGTACGGCAGGGACAATTGTCTTCATCTTATTGTTCACAGTGTTTCCTTTCTTCTGTCTTATGAACGAGTCTGTAGCAGGTTAACATATTTGGATAATCTATTAATCTGGATTTACTTATATTTAAAGTGTATTAGATAGAGGTTTACTATCAAGGTAGCGATATATTCCAGGAATTATCCTAATATTGAGATCTTTGTCTTTTTAAATAAATCGTTATATACATTGTTATATAACTCATTGAAATGTGAGCAAAAGCGCATTTTTTCCCGCCAACTCAACACTCTTTTGATCCGGCAACAGCATTTACCCCAATTGGGGTATGCACCTCTAACACATCCTGAAATATCTTACGGCTAAAAATAACTACTCATAAATAGTGCAGTTTTTTATGTCGCTCAACCCGCCGAGGGAGGGCGTCATTATGGAAGGACAATGTCATGGTTGATTTATCCCGTCGAGGCATGTTGACAGGCAGTTGGCGAAACGCCAGCGCAGGGATCCGTCCGCCGTGGAGCAAGGAAGACTCTCACTTTCTGGCTCATTGCCTCCGTTGTGACGCCTGCATCCAGGCGTGCGAAACCGACATCCTGCAGCGAGGCCAGGGTGGTTACCCGAGCGTAAATTTCAAACACGGCGAGTGCAGCTTTTGCTATGCCTGCGCAGAAGCCTGTCCCGAATCACTTTTTCTTCCGCGCCACACCAGGGCATGGGATCTGAATTTTACGATTGGGGAAAACTGTCTCGCACATCAGTCCGTTGAATGTCACCGCTGTCAGGATAGCTGTGAGCCCATGGCAATAACCTTTCGCCCCACGCTTTCCGGCATTTATCAGCCGCAGCTCGACAATCAGGACTGTAACGGATGTGGCGCCTGTGTCGCTATCTGCCCGGTATCAGCCATTAACGCGGAGTACAACCATGGACAATAACTGGCAGGTCTGCAGCCTGGTCGTTCAGGCCAAAAGCCAGCATATCAACGATATCGCCACGCAGTTGCGTTCCTTTCCCGGTTGCGAAGTTGCACTCAGCGATGTGGAAAGCGGTCAGCTGATTGTGGTGGTTGAAGCTGAGCAAAGTGAAACGCTAATGAAAACAATTGAGTCAGTGCGCAACGTTGCGGGCGTGCTGGCGGTGTCGCTGGTTTATCACCAGCAGGATGAGCAAGGTGAGGAAACACCATGAAACTCAGTCGTCGTAGCTTTATGAAAGCTAACGCCGTTGCGGCCGCTGCGGCGGCTGCCGGGTTAAGCGTGCCGGGCGTTGCCCGCGCGGTAGTCGGTCAGCAAGAAGCCATCAAATGGGACAAAGCCCCGTGCCGTTTTTGCGGGACGGGCTGTGGCGTATTGGTCGGAACGCAGCAAGGGCGTGTTGTGGCATGCCAGGGCGATCCGGATGCGCCGGTTAACCGTGGGCTTAACTGCATCAAAGGTTACTTCCTGCCGAAAATCATGTACGGAAAAGACCGTTTAACGCAGCCGATGCTGCGCATGAAAGACGGCAAATATCACAAAGAAGGCGAGTTCACCCCGATTAGCTGGGACCAGGCCTTTGACGTGATGGAAGAGAAATTCAAAACGTCGATGAAAGAGAAAGGCCCGGAGTCTATCGGTATGTTCGGCTCTGGTCAGTGGACGATTTGGGAAGGTTATGCCGCTGCCAAATTGTTTAAAGCGGGTTTCCGTTCCAATAACATCGACCCGAACGCACGTCACTGCATGGCGTCAGCGGTAGTCGGCTTTATGCGTACCTTCGGTATGGATGAGCCGATGGGCTGCTACGACGATATTGAGCATGCAGATGCTTTCGTCCTGTGGGGCGCGAATATGGCGGAGATGCACCCGATCCTGTGGTCGCGCATCACCAACCGTCGTCTGTCCGATCCTAATGTTAACGTCGCGGTTCTCTCCACCTTCCAGCACCGCAGCTTTGAGCTGGCGGATAACGGTATGGTCTTCACACCGCAAACCGATCTGGTGATCCTCAACTACATCGCGAACTACATCATTCAAAACAATGCGATTAACCAGGATTTCTTTAGCAAGCACGTTAACCTGCGTAAAGGCGTGACGGACATCGGCTACGGTCTGCGTCCAACCCATCCGCTGGAAAAAGCGGCGAAAAACCCGGGATCCGATGCCTCTGAACCGATGAGTTTTGAGGATTACAAAGCCTTCGTTGCTGAGTACACGCTGGATAAAACGGCCGAAATGACCGGCGTACCGAAAGATCAGCTGGAACAGCTGGCGCAGCTGTATGCCGATCCGAAGAAAAAAGTTATCTCCTACTGGACGATGGGCTTTAACCAGCACACCCGCGGCGTGTGGGCCAACAACCTGGTCTATAACCTGCACCTGCTGACTGGCAAAATCTCCCAGCCAGGCTGCGGCCCGTTCTCTCTGACCGGCCAGCCTTCCGCGTGCGGCACTGCGCGTGAAGTCGGTACGTTCTCTCACCGTCTGCCTGCGGACATGGTGGTGACGAACGAAAAACACCGCGATATCTGCGAGAAGCACTGGAACATTCCGTCAGGGACCATTCCGGCAAAAGTTGGTCTGCACGCCGTGGCGCAAGACCGCGCGCTGAAAGATGGCAAGCTCAATGTCTACTGGGCGATGTGTACCAACAACATGCAAGCTGGTCCGAACATCAACGAAGAGCGTATGCCGGGCTGGCGCGATCCGCGCAACTTCATCATCGTCTCCGATCCGTACCCGACGATCAGCGCCCTGTCGGCTGACCTGATCCTGCCGACCGCGATGTGGGTAGAGAAAGAAGGCGCCTACGGGAACGCGGAACGCCGTACGCAGTTCTGGCGTCAGCAAATTAAAGCGCCGGGCGAATCGAAATCGGATCTGTGGCAACTGGTGCAATTTTCTCGTCGCTTCAAAACAGAAGAAGTGTGGCCGGAAGAGCTGCTGGCACAAAAACCGGAGCTGCGCGGCAAAACGCTGTATGACGTGCTGTTTGCTACGCCAGCAGTGACAAAATTCCCGGTGACTGAACTGGCTGAAGATCAACTGAACGATGAATCCCGCGAGCTGGGCTTTTACCTGCAAAAAGGGTTGTTCGAAGAGTACGCCTGGTTTGGCCGCGGCCACGGGCACGACCTTGCGCCATTTGACGATTACCACAAAGCGCGCGGTTTACGCTGGCCGGTCGTTGAGGGTAAAGAGACCCAGTGGCGCTACAGCGAAGGCAACGACCCTTACGTGAAAGCAGGTGAAAGCTACAAGTTCTACGGTAAACCGGACGGTAAAGCGGTTATCTTCGCGCTGCCATTTGAGCCTGCTGCTGAAGCGCCGGATAAAGAATATGACCTGTGGCTGTCCACCGGACGTGTGCTGGAACACTGGCATACCGGCAGTATGACGCGTCGTGTGCCTGAACTGCACCGTGCTTTCCCGGAAGCCGTGCTGTTTATCCATCCGTTGGATGCAAAAGCTCGTGATCTGCGTCGTGGCGATAAGGTCAAAGTGATTTCCCGTCGTGGCGAAGTGATTTCGATTGTTGAAACACGCGGTCGTAACCGTCCGCCGCAGGGGCTGGTATACATGCCGTTCTTCGACGCCGCACAGCTGGTGAACAACCTGACGCTGGATGCGACGGATCCGCTCTCCAAAGAGACGGATTTCAAGAAGTGCGCCGTGAAACTGGCGAAGGTGTAACGCGTTATGTCCCGGTCAGCAAAACCCCAAAATGGCCGCCGCCGCTTTCTGCGCGATATGGTTCGCGCAGCGGGCGGGCTGGCCGTCGTTGGCGTGGCGCTGGGGTTGCAACAACAAACCGCACGCGCAACCGGCGTGCGGTTGCGCCCGCCAGGTGCACTGAGCGAGGAGGCATTCGCCAGCGCCTGCGTACGTTGCGGTCAGTGCGTTCAGGCGTGTCCGTATGACACGCTGAAACTGGCAACGTTGGCCTCCGGGCTGGCGGCCGGTACGCCATATTTTGTCGCCCGTGATATTCCCTGCGAAATGTGTGAGGACATTCCGTGTGCCAAAGTCTGCCCGAGCGGTGCGTTGGACAGGGAAATTGAATCCATTGACGATTCGCGTATGGGGCTGGCGGTACTGCTGGATCACGAAAACTGCCTCAACTATCAGGGATTACGCTGCGACGTTTGCTATCGCGAGTGCCCGAAAATTGATGAGGCGATCACTCTGGAGCTGGACCGCAACATGCGTACCGGCAAGCATGCGCGGTTTATTCCGACCGTGCACAGCGATGCCTGTACCGGCTGTGGGAAATGCGAAAAAGTCTGCGTACTGGAACAGCCAGCAATAAAAGTGCTGCCGCTGTCGCTGGCGAAAGGGGAGTTAGGACACCATTACCGCTTCGGTTGGCTGGAGGGGAACAATGGCAAATCGTAAACGTGATGCCGGGCGTGAAGCGCAGGCAAAAAAAGGATGGTGGAAGAGTCATCGCTGGCTGCTGCTGCGTCGTTTGAGTCAATTTCTGATACTGGCGATGTTCCTCAGCGGCCCGTGGCTTGGCGTATGGATCCTGCATGGCAACTACAGTAGCAGCCTGTTGCTGGACGCTATCCCGTTCACCGATCCGCTGATTACTCTGCAAAGCCTGGCCAGCGGGCATCTGCCGGCGACGGTGGCATTAACGGGGGCTGCCATCATCACGGTGCTGTATGCCCTGGCCGGTAAGCGACTGTTTTGCAGTTGGGTTTGTCCCATGAACCCGGTTACCGATTTAGCCAGTTGGTTGCGCAGAAGGTTTGACCTGAATCAGTCCGCAACCCTGCCGCGCCATATACGGTACGTCCTGCTGGTGGTTATCCTGGTCGGTTCCGCCCTGACCGGTACGCTGCTGTGGGAGTGGATAAATCCAGTCTCTCTGCTTGGACGGAGCCTGGTAATGGGATTCGGTAGCGGAGCGCTGCTGATCCTCGCGCTGTTTTTATTTGATTTACTGGTCGTTGAGCATGGCTGGTGCGGGCATCTTTGCCCACTGGGTGCGCTGTATAGCGTGGTGGGAAGCAAAGGGGCATTAACCGTTTCGGCAAAAGAACGTAACAGATGTAACCGCTGTATGGATTGTTTTCATGTTTGCCCGGAACCGCATGTGCTACGTGCGCCGGTGCTGGATGAGCAAAGTCCGGTGCAGGTAACCAGCCGCGATTGCATGGCCTGCGGTCGTTGCGTGGATGTCTGTTCTGAGGATGTTTTTACAATAACAACACGATGGAGTTCGGGAGCGAAATCATGAAAAGCCATGACCTGATTAAGACGCTGTGTCAATGGACGGCCCTGCTTGCCCTGGTCGTCAGTGGGGCCGTTTGGGCTGCAAATGGAGTGGATCTGAGCCAGTCACCGGAAGTCTCAGGAACACAGGAAGGGGCGATTCGCATGCCGAAAGAGCAAGAGCGCATGCCGCTGAACTATGTGAATCAGCCGCCGATGGTTCCGCATAGCGTTGAAGGGTATCAGGTGACGACTAACACTAACCGCTGCCTGCAATGCCACGGTGTGGAAAGCTATCGCACCACCGGTGCGCCGCGAATCAGTCCGACGCACTTTATGGACAGCGACGGTAAGGTATTGGCTGAAGTTGCGCCGCGTCGTTATTTCTGCCTGCAATGTCACGTTCCGCAGGCTGACGCCGCGCCGATTGTTGAAAATACCTTCACCCCCTCGAAAGGTTACGGGAAATAAGAGGTCATTATGGAAAATTCTAACCGTAAACCAGGCTGGATTAAGCGCGTCTGGCAATGGTGGCGTCGCCCCAGCCGTCTGGCGCTCGGCACGCTGTTGTTAATCGGCTTTGTGGGCGGCATTATTTTCTGGGGCGGCTTTAATACCGGTATGGAAAAGGCCAATACAGAAGAGTTCTGCATTAGCTGTCACGAAATGCGCAATACGGTATACCAGGAATACATGGAAACCGTACACTACAACAACCGCAGTGGTGTGCGAGCGACTTGCCCTGATTGCCACGTCCCGCATGAGTGGGGCCCGAAAATGATTCGTAAGATCAAGGCCAGTAAAGAGCTGTACGCGAAAGCACTGGGGCTGATAGATACACCGCAGAAATTTGAAGATCATCGTCTGACGATGGCGCAAAATGAGTGGCGGCGTATGAAAGATAATAATTCGCAAGAGTGCCGAAACTGTCACAACTTCGAGTTTATGGATTTAACCGCCCAGAAAGGCGTTGCGGCCAAAATGCACGACCAGGCCGTGAAAGACGGGCAAACCTGTATTGACTGTCATAAAGGGATAGCGCACAAACTGCCTGATATGCGCGAAGTCAAACCGGGCTTTTAACAGGATGTAGATAACCAGGTATGCTTGAAGCCAGAGAATTACTTTGCGAGCGGGATGACAGAATACTGTTCAGCAATCTGTCATTTCGCGTCAACGCAGGGGAATGGGTACAAATTACCGGCAGCAACGGCGCAGGGAAAACTACTCTGCTGCGGTTGCTTACCGGGCTGGCGCGTCCCGATGCAGGGGAGGTTTGCTGGCAAGAGCAGCCGCTGCATCACGTGCGGGACAACTACCATCAGCAACTGCTGTGGATCGGACATCAGCCGGGGATAAAAACCCGGCTTTCGGCGTTGGAGAACCTGCGTTTCTTCCATCATGACGGCGACATTGCACAGTGTCTGGCTGCGCTGGCGCAGGCGGGACTTGCCGGATATGAAGATATCCCGGTGAACCAGCTCTCCGCCGGACAACAGCGGCGTGTGGCGCTGGCCCGTTTGTGGCTGACCCGCGCCCGGCTGTGGATCCTCGATGAACCCTTTACCGCCATTGATGTGAACGGCGTTGAACGACTGACTCAGCGTATGGCGCAGCATACAGAGCAGGGTGGTATTGTTATTCTCACCACCCACCAACCGCTCAATGTCGAAACCGATAAAGTGCGACGTATTGCGCTGACCAGCGAGAGGGTAACGCAATGATGTGGCGAATCTTCCGTTTAGAACTGCGAGTTGCGTTTCGTCATAGTGCGGAAATCGCCAATCCTTTATGGTTCTTCCTGATTGTTATTACGCTGTTCCCCCTGAGCATTGGGCCGGAGCCACAGCTGCTGGCGCGCATTGCGCCGGGCATCATCTGGGTTGCGGCGCTACTGGCGTCATTGCTGGCGCTGGAGCGCCTGTTTCGTGATGATCTGCAGGACGGCAGCCTTGAGCAACTGATGCTGCTGCCGCTGCCGCTGCCGGCCGTGGTGCTGGCAAAAGTGATGGCGCACTGGGTCGTGACCGGCCTGCCGCTGCTGATCCTCTCGCCGCTGGTGGCGCTGCTGCTGGGCATGGATATGTACGGCTGGAAAATTATGGCGCTGACCTTGTTACTTGGTACTCCGACGCTGGGTTTTCTCGGCGCGCCGGGTGTGGGGTTGACGGTGGGATTAAAGCGCGGCGGCGTGCTGTTAAGCGTGCTGGTGCTCCCGCTCACCATACCCTTACTGATTTTTGCGACCGCCGCGATGGATGCGGCTTCCATGCACTTACCGGTTGAAGGGTACATGGCGATTCTGGGCGCGCTGTTGGTCGGTAGCGCTACGTTAAGCCCGTTTGCCACAGCGGCGGCGTTACGGATAAGCGTGCAGTAGCGCAGATGAGATGTGCAGGCCGGGCAAGGTGCTCCGGCATAACGGATTTTAATTTATGGAGTCTGGTGACTGAACTATGTGGAAAACACTTCATCAATTGGCGATGCCCCCTCGGCTCTATCAGATCTGTGGCTGGTTTATCCCGTGGCTGGCGATTGCCAGTGCGGTGGTACTGATAACGGGATGGATCTGGGGCTTTGGTTTCGCGCCTGCGGATTACCAGCAGGGGCAAAGCTATCGCATTATTTATCTGCACGTTCCGGCGGCAATCTGGTCGATGGGCATTTATGCCTCGATGGCTGTTGCCGCGTTTATCGGCCTGGTCTGGCAGATGAAAATGGCCAATCTGGCGCTGGCTGCGATGGCGCCGATTGGTGCAGTGTTTACCTTTATTGCGCTGGTGACCGGCTCCGCATGGGGCAAACCGATGTGGGGAACCTGGTGGGTCTGGGATGCCCGACTCACCTCTGAACTGGTGCTGCTGTTTCTCTACGTTGGCGCCATTGCGCTGTGGCATGCCTTTGACGACCGCCGTCTGGCAGGTCGTGCCGCCGGTATTCTGGTGCTGATTGGCGTAGTCAACTTACCGATTATCCACTACTCGGTTGAGTGGTGGAATACGCTGCATCAGGGGTCTACCCGCATGCAGCAAAGCATCGATCCGGCGATGCGTACGCCGCTGCGTCTGGCGATCGTCGGCTACCTGTTACTGTTTGTCACGCTGGCGCTGATGCGCATGCGTAACCTGATTTTGATGATGGAAAAACGCCGCCCGTGGGTGAGCGAACTGATCTTAAAAAGAGGCCGCCAATGACCCCTGCATTTGCATCATGGAGTGATTTTTTCGCGATGGGCGGCTACGCCTTGTATGTCTGGCTTGCTGTAGCGATGAGCGTAATCCCGCTGGTGGTGCTGGTACTGCATTCCACGTTACAACATCGCGCAATTTTACGCGGTGTGGCGCAGCAGCGGGCGAGAGAAGCGCGTATGCGTGCGGCGCAAGTGCAACGGGAGGCGGCGTGAATATTCGACGTAAAAATCGGTTATGGATAGCCTGTGCGGTACTGGCGGGTCTGGCTTTGACCATTACGCTGGTGCTTTATGCGCTGCGTTCTAATATTGACCTGTTCTATACGCCGGGAGAGATACTCTACGGTAAGCGCGAAACGCAGCAGATGCCCGAAGTCGGTCAGCGCCTGCGCGTGGGCGGAATGGTGATGCCCGGTAGCGTAAAGCGCGATCCGCAGTCGTTGAAGGTGAATTTCAGTATCTATGACGCCGAAGGTGTGGTGGATGTCACCTATGAAGGCATTCTGCCGGATCTGTTCCGCGAAGGGCAGGGCGTCGTTGTTCAGGGCGAGCTGGACGGGGGAAATCATGTGCAGGCTAAAGAAGTGCTTGCTAAACATGATGAGAATTACACCCCGCCGGAAGTCGAAAAAGCGATGCAGGAAAACCACCGTCGCCCGGAAAGTGTTTATAAGGATAAAACGTCATGATGCCTGAAATTGGCAATGCGCTGTTGTGCCTTGCGCTAGGCGTCGCGTTATTGCTGTCGGTCTATCCGCTGTGGGGCGTAGCGCGCGGCGACGTGCGAATGATGGCCTCCGCGCGGCCTTTTGCCTGGGTTCTGTTTATCTGCGTGATGGGGGCGTTCCTGATTCTGGTTAACGCCTTCGTGGTTAATGACTTTACCGTCACCTACGTTGCCAGCAACTCCAATACCCAGCTTCCGGTCTGGTATCGGGTGGCAGCAACCTGGGGGGCCCATGAAGGCTCTCTGCTTCTATGGGTATTGCTGATGAGCGGCTGGACGTTCGCCGTTGCGGCGTTCAGTCAGCGTATGCCGCTGGATATCGTTGCCCGCGTGCTGGCGGTGATGGGGATGGTAAGCGTTGGCTTTCTGCTGTTTATTCTTTTTACCTCCAACCCGTTTGCCCGTACGTTGCCCAACTTCCCTATTGAAGGGCGCGACCTGAACCCGCTGTTGCAGGATCCAGGGCTGATTTTCCATCCGCCGTTGCTGTACATGGGGTATGTCGGCTTCTCGGTAGCCTTCGCGTTTGCGATTGCTGCGCTGATGAGCGGACGACTGGACAGTACTTTCGCCCGTTTTTCGCGTCCGTGGACGCTGGCGGCGTGGGTGTTCCTGACGCTGGGTATTGTGCTCGGTTCGGCATGGGCTTATTACGAGCTGGGCTGGGGCGGTTGGTGGTTCTGGGATCCGGTTGAGAACGCCTCATTTATGCCATGGCTGGTGGGAACGGCGCTGATGCACTCGCTGTCAGTAACCGAACAACGTGCCAGCTTTAAAGCCTGGACGCTGCTGCTGTCAATCTGCGCATTCTCGCTTTGCCTGTTAGGTACTTTCCTGGTGCGCTCCGGCGTACTGGTATCGGTGCATGCTTTCGCCTCCGATCCGTCGCGCGGGATGTTTATTCTGGCCTTTATGGTATTGGTGATTGGCGGCTCCCTGCTGCTGTTTGCCGTGCGTGGTCACAAGGTCCGCTCACGGGTAAACAACGCGCTGTGGTCGCGTGAATCTCTGCTGTTGGGCAACAACGTCCTGCTGATTGCCGCCATGCTGGTGGTGCTCTTGGGCACGCTGCTGCCGCTGGTGCACAAACAGCTGGGGCTGGGCAGCATTTCGATTGGCGAACCATTCTTCAACACCATGTTTACCTGGCTGATGGCGCCGTTCGCATTGCTGCTGGGAATTGGGCCATTAGTGCGCTGGGGCCGTGACCGACCGCGTAAACTGAAAACGTTACTGATTATCGCGTTTGTCACCACGCTTGTTCTGTCGCTGCTGCTGCCGTGGTTGTTTGAGGATCGCATTGCCGCTATGACGGTGGTAGGGCTGGCGATGGCATGCTGGATATTCGTGCTGGCGATGTCCGAAGCATTCCTGCGTGTTTCCCGCGGAACGAAGTTAACACCAAGCTATTGGGGTATGGTGTCGGGCCACGTTGGGCTGGCGATTACTATTGTCGGTATTGCCTTCAGCCAGAACTACAGCGTTGAACGCGATGTCCGCATGAAAGCGGGTGATAGCGTCAGTATCCATAACTATCAGTTCACGTTCCGCGAAGTGAAAGATATTACCGGACCTAACTACCGGGGCGGTGTCGCCATTATTGGCGTTACCAGAGATGGTAAACCGGAAGCCACGCTGCATGCGGAAAAACGCTTCTATAACAGCACCAGTTCGATGATGACCGAAGCGGCAATTGACGGCGGGTTCACGCGCGATCTGTACGCCGCGCTGGGTGAAGAACTGGATAACGGCGCATGGGCTGTGCGTCTGTACTACAAACCGTTTATTCGCTGGATTTGGGCCGGAGGATTGCTGATGGCGCTGGGCGGATTGTTCTGCCTGTTTGATCCACGCTATCGTCAGCGCGCGCGTCCTCGCGCCGCGGTGCAAAAAAATGCGTCGGAGGCTGTATGAAGCGCAACGCACTGTTAATTCCGTTTATTATTTTTCTGATCATTGCGGCGGCGCTGCTGTGGCAGCTGGCGCGTAACGCTCAGGGGGACGATCCCACGAATCTGGAATCGGCGTTGATCGGCAAACCCGTTCCGACATTCCGCCTGGAGTCGCTGGAGAATCCAGGTCAGCATTATCAGGCCGATGTGCTGACCCAGGGCAAACCGGTATTGCTGAACGTCTGGGCGACCTGGTGTCCGACCTGTCGCGCCGAACATCAGTATCTGAACCAGCTGTCTGCACAAGGCGTGCGGGTGGTGGGTCTGAACTATAAAGACGATCGTCAGAAAGCCATTGTCTGGCTGAAAGAGCTGGGCAATCCTTACTCATTAAGCCTGTTTGACGGTGACGGTATGCTCGGTCTGGATCTTGGCGTGTACGGCGCGCCGGAGACGTTCCTGATCGACGGTAAAGGTATTATTCGCTATCGCCATGCCGGTGATTTGAATGCCAGGGTGTGGGAGAGCGAGATCAAACCGTTGTGGGATAAGTACAGTAAGGAGGCTGCGCAATGAGATTTTTACTGGGCCTGCTGATGCTGGTTATCTCGGGATCTGCGCTGGCGACCATCGATGTGATGCAGTTTAAGGATGAAGCGCAGGAGCAGCAGTTCCGTCAGCTTACCGAACAGCTGCGCTGTCCTAAATGTCAGAACAACAGTATCGCCGATTCTAACTCGATGATTGCCACCGACCTGCGCCAGAAAGTGTACGAACTGATGCAGGAAGGAAAAAGTCAGAAAGAGATTGTCGACTACATGGTGGCGCGCTACGGCAACTTCGTCACCTACGATCCGCCGTTGACGCCGCTTACAGTGCTTTTGTGGGTGATGCCGGTAGTAGCGATTGGTTTGGGCGGCTGGATTATTTTTGCCCGTACTCGCCGACGCGTTCGGGTGAAGCTGGAAGAGTTTCCTGATGACGTTATCCCGGATGGCAAGCGCGGTGGATTTGGGTTGTTTGTGCCCGGCATAGTGGTGGCGCTGATCGTTGGCGCGGTGAGCTATTATGAAACCGGCAGCTATAAGCAGGTTCAGGTCTGGCATCAGGCCACTGCTCAGGCTCCGGCGCTGCTGGAACGCGCATTGGATCCGAAAGCTGACCCGCTCAATGAAGAGGATATGACACGTCTGGCGCTGGGGCTGCGCACGCGTTTACAAGCCGATCCTACAAACGTTGAAGGTTGGATCATGCTTGGCCGTATTGGCATGGTACTCGGTAATGCCAGTACGGCCACTGAAGCCTATGCCAATGCATATCGACTGGATCCTAAAAACAGCGATGCGGCGCTGGGTTATGCGGAAGCACTGACCCGTTCATCCGATCCTGACGATAATCGCAGGGGCGGGGAGCTGTTACGCCAGCTGGTGCGCGGCGAGCATGCCAACGTGCGGGTTCTCAGCATGTACGCATTTAACGCTTTTGAACAGCAGCGCTTTGGTGAGGCGGTTGCGGCGTGGGAGATGATGCTGAAATTATTACCGGCCAATGATACCCGTCGGGCGGTGATAGAACGCAGCATTAAGCAGGCGATGGAGCAGCTAACGCCGCAGGAGAAGTAAGAGTCCAGATTACCCGAAGGCGTGCTGCTTTCGGGCCTGTGCGAGCTTTGTAGGCCGGATATGACGCTGCTGCGTCGTCATCCGGCATCTCATTGATTACTGCATGCCGCGCGTTTGCAAAAACAGGATGGTGGCAGCAACGCGAGAACGCACATTGAGTTTGCGCAGCAGGTTGCGAATATGCACCTTCACCGTCTGTTCAGAAATATTCAGCACTGATGCAATCTGTTTGTTCGACAGCCCCTGAGCAAGTTCATGCAATACATCCAGCTCGCGTTCGGTGAGAATGCTGAACGGATCTTCTTGTGCGCCAAACAGGTCACGTTCGCGCAGATATTCGCTAACGCGAGCGCTAAACGCTTTACCCCCCTTGGCGCCGTTACGAATGGCTTCCAGCAAGACTTCAGGATCGCTATCTTTCAGTAAATAACCATCCGCGCCGGCATCAATTAAGGCGTACACATCGCTGGCGGCATCCGATACGGTAAGAATAATAATTTGCGCGGTGACGCCGTCCCGACGCAGCGCATTCAGGGTGTCCAGCCCGCTCATACCTTTCATATTGAGATCCAGCAGGATCACATCAAGGTCCAGACGGTTTGCCAGATCGATAGCACTTGCGCCGTCGCCAGCTTCAGCGACTACGTCAAATGCGGGATCCAGTTGCAATAATTGACTAATTCCCCGCCGCATGAGCGGGTGGTCGTCGACAATCAGCACCCGAAAAGGCGTTACTTCAGGCATACTATTCTCCTGAGCTTTTATTAGTATCATTATTGTTTTCAGCGCATCAATCGTCCAGATTCATCGCGCTGATGAGAAGATAAATTTTACCCCAATTTATGCATGGGTAAGTAGTAAAACCTGTGCTGAAGGTGGTGGTAATACTCAGGAATACAGAATCGCAGGCATAAAAAAACCAACCACAAGGGTTGGTTTTTTCTGGGATTTTTGGTCGGCACGAGAGGATTTGAACCTCCGACCCCCGACACCCCATGACGGTGCGCTACCAGGCTGCGCTACGTGCCGACGCTATGGCTGCTAATACTACTGCTTTCCGCTACGAATGCAAGAGGATGCCTCACTAACTGATTTATAATTAATCAGTTAGCAATAAATCGTTTCTCATCCGTCAGAACCTGTAGCAGCAGGCTGAGCTGCGGTTTCTGATCTTTAATTTTCTCGCCATGTAAATCATAGGTCTGGTAATTACCGTTGTTGTTCAGTACCAGCGTCATCTCTGGTGTGGTCACTGCCATCGTACTGCCGTCAGCGGCGGTCACCCAGTAATGGCGGCGTGTAGCATTGAACAAATCCTGCCCCTGCGAGTATTCGTTAGCCGGCGTGCTGACATGCAGCAGGCGCTGCATCAGCGTCGTCATCAGGTCTGTATGATCGGTCAGGCTATTGATGCGCTGGGCAGGTGTTCCCGGCCAGTGAATAACCAGAGGAACCTGCAGATGACCGCGCGACCAGGCAAAGTTGTTCTCTTCCTGCGCCAGCGGCACGCCTCGACCAGCGGTAATAATCACCACCGTGTTGTCCAGTTTACCCGAGTCGCGCAGGGCGCTAAGAACACGGTTAATATTGGCATCCACATCCTGAGCGGCGCTGGCGTAGCGTTTGGCAAAGTTCTTCTGGTTACTGTCATCAAGGTTTGTCCCGTTAAAGGAGACCCAGGAGAACCAGCGATTATCTTCCTGCGCGTAGCGTCCCAGCCAGTTAATCCATTGGCTTGCGGTTTGTTCGTCTGATTGCGTTTGCACGCTCGGCATGGAGAAATCTGACAGCAGCGCCTGACGATAAAGCGGGCTGGTAAAGCCATCCGAGGAGAATAGCCCTAACTGATAACCCTGCTGGTTCAGTGCAGAGATCAGCGCCGCAGGCGTTCGGGTCGATAAAATGCCGTCCATGTAGCTTGGCGAAACGCCGTAGAACAGGCCAAAGATTCCGTTATCCGTGGTGTTGCCTGAGCTCATGTGACGCGTAAAGGAGATATTCTGCCCGGCGAACTCAGCCAGCGCAGGCATCTGCTTTTCAAAGCGTGAGTAGTTCAGGCCGTCTACGGTGATCAGCAGAACGTTCTGGCCGGTGCCCATATCGCGATAGTGCAGTTCGCTGAGCGGGTACTGCACGGAAACCGCTTCCGGATTGCCCTGTTCGATCAGGCGACGCTGATACTCTTGCGCATCCAGCAGGCCATGTTTTTCCAGAAACTTACGCGCCGTCATCGGGTAAGAGAGTGGCAGGTTTGCGCGCTGCATGGTAATCGGGCGATAGAAATTGGCATCAGCCCAGATATACACCACATGCGAGGCGATAAAAGAAACGAAAAAGAATGCCGCTAACGGTTTGGCGAAATGGCGACGACGCGTCAGGCTGCGCAGCTTTTGCCAGCTCCAGGTCGCAAACAACATTTCTATTAACAGGATAACCGGCACGCTGATAAACAACAGTTGCCAGTCACGCGCCGCTTCGTTCTGGTCAGGGTTAATGACCAGTTCCCAGACGATCGGGTTGAGGTGCAGGTGGAAGCGGGTGAAAACCTCGCTGTCGATTAACAACAGCGTCATGCCAGCCGTCGCCAGAATAGCCGATAAGAATCGCATCAGCCTCTGGGACATGACGATAAACGTCAGGGGAAACAGGATTAGCAGATAGGTGGCAAACACCAGAAAGCTAAAATGCCCGACAACGCTCAGGTAGGAATATACACGACCTGCAAGGGTTGTCGGCCAGTCGGCGACAAACAGGTAACGGCTACCGAGAACCATGGCCAACAGAATGTTGAACAAGGCAAACCAGTGCCCCCAGCTAACCATCTGGGAGACTTTCTCACGGTAGCGCTGACGATGAGTTACCATAAACTGTTGTTCGTTTCCCCGGAGCAGGCTCTTAATGCGCTTGGTCGTCGTTTACCGAAGACTGCAATGCGCGGGCAAAAGAGTTGGCAATCGCCTGGCGCTGGGCCGGTGCGATGCTTGTATTGATAAGGTTAGTCACCATATTTCCCAGTACCATCAGGGAAAGGTCGGTCGGCGCCTTATGTTTTTCCAGTACGTTGAGCATCTCATTCAGCAGTTGTTCAACGTGTTCGTCACTATAGCGGGAAATTTGTGGCATAAATCGAAATCAGTCTGTTCATGAAAGGGCAACATATTACCGTACAGACAGTTTTTTTTCTGCTTTTTTATCTTCTATTGCGTCACTGCCCGGCAGGTGGTTGAATACCGCCCGGTCTAAAAGGAGAGTTTATCATGAGTCTGGATATCAACCAGATTGCCCTGCACCAGCTTATCAAACGTGACGAGCAGAACCTTGAGCTGGTCTTGCGCGATTCATTACTGGAACCGACAGCGACGGTTGTCGATATGATGGCTGAGTTGCATCGGGTGTATAGCGCCAAGAATAAAGCCTATGGCCTGTTTAGCGAAGAGAGTGAACTGGCGCAAACGCTGCGTTTACAGCGTCAGGGTGAAGAGGATTTTCTGGCATTTAGTCGTGCCGCGACCGGACGCTTGCGGGACGAACTGGCGAAATATCCTTTTGCCGACGGTGGTATTGTCCTGTTCTGTCATTACCGCTATCTGGCGGTAGAGTATTTGTTGGTCGCCGTGCTGAACAATTTAAGCAGCATGCGCGTCAATGAAAATCTGGATATCAATCCGACGCACTATCTGGATATCAATCATGCGGACATCGTGGCGCGCATTGATTTAACCGAGTGGGAAACCAACCCGGAGTCCACGCGCTATCTGACGTTCCTGAAAGGGCGGGTAGGGCGCAAAGTCGCCGATTTCTTTATGGACTTCCTCGGTGCCAGCGAAGGTCTGAATGCCAAAGCGCAAAACCGTGGCCTGCTGCAGGCGGTCGATGAC
This sequence comes from Citrobacter sp. Cpo030, assembly GCF_030333005.1. Taxonomy (NCBI): domain Bacteria; kingdom Pseudomonadati; phylum Pseudomonadota; class Gammaproteobacteria; order Enterobacterales; family Enterobacteriaceae; genus Citrobacter; species Citrobacter sp. Cpo030. Next base: position 149,559 of record NZ_JAOWGT010000043.1, read on the forward strand.
TTTACTGCCGAGGCGCAACTCGATAAAGCCGAACGCCAGAACGTGCGTCAGCAGGTGTATAGCTACTGTAACGAGCAGCTGCAGGCTGGTGAAGAGATCGAACTGGAGTCGCTGTCTAAAGAGCTTTCCGGCGTCAGTGAAGTTAGCTTCAGCGAATTTACCGCTGATAAAGGTTACGAGCTGGAAGAGAGCTTCCCTGCGGATCGCAGTACGCTGCGTCAGTTAACCAAATTTGCCGGCAGCGGCGGTGGGTTAACCATTAACTTCGACGCTATGTTATTGGGTGAGCGTATTTTCTGGGATCCGGCTACAGATACGTTGACCATCAAAGGTACGCCGCCGAACCTGCGCGACCAGCTGCAGCGCCGCACGTCGGGCGGGAAATAAAACCGTTTGCTGGATGGAGCGGAAACGCCTTATCCGGCAAGCGTGCTTCATCTTTACCGCCAAAAAAATCCCATAAAAAAACCCCGCCAAGGCGGGGTTTTTCTTCAACTTGTTGGCGATTACGCGCGAACGAAGTCGATGTGAGACAGCTTCGGCTTGAACGGGTGACGCTGTACAGCCTGAGCTTTAACTTTAACTTCTTTACCGTCAACAACGATGGTCAGAACTTCGCTGTAGAATTCAGCTTTAGCTTGCATGTTCATAACTGCATCGTGATCCAGTTCGATAGCAATCGGGGCTTCTGCGCCACCGTAGATGATTGCCGGGAACTTGTTAGCGGCACGCAGGCGGCGGCTCGCACCCTTACCCTGCTCTTTACGTACTTCAGCGTTGATAGTAAACATTTAAATCTCTCTTTAATAATTCCTGCTACAGGCGACCCAGCAACAGGTAAGTGATCTGCTTTGCGTATGCAAAAGCGGGCGAGATTCTATACTCAAACGGCTGGTACATCAATCAAAAGTACGATTAACCGCGTAATTCATGTGCCCGACGAAAGCGTCCTTCATAATTGAAGACCTTTTCACGGACCTGCCAGTACTGACCTTTCATACGCGCCACCACGAAATCAGGATGCCGTAACAACGCCTGCTGATTGAGGATATCGGCGGCGGTTATCCAGCGTAAGGGTATACCGGGTGTTCGGGTGTGCGGGCGAATAAACAGTTGTTCGAAGGCCGTACGCTGCGCGGGAGTGTGCAGGCGAAAGCGTTCGCTGACGTCAGCGCCATCTTCATCGTAATAGGTGATTTTCAGCCATTCGCCTTTATCATCCTGCCCGTTTTGTAACACCATACCGCTACAGCGCAGGACCAGCGCATCTTTGAGCCTGAGCGCGGCTTTCAGCATGTCATCCGGGTCAACCAGCACCGCGTCGCACTCCCGACAACGGCGGGCGGCGATGTCATTTTCCGCGTTGCACTGTGGGCAGTTTTTAAAACGGAAACGAAAATCGCACTGTTCGCGATGGCCGTCATCATCTTCAAACCATCCCTGGCAGCGGCGGCCAAAATGTTCAATCAGCGTGCCGTCTGCCGTGGTTTTGCCCCAGAAGGTGTTTGCAAATCCGCAGGCAGGACAGAACACCTGTACCGGAACGTTGTCGCTTTTTCCTTTCGGAGCACCCACTTCCGGTGCGTACAAATCGTGCGGGTTGCCGGCATAATCGAGGATCAGACAGTCGGTTTTACCCGGTGCAAGGCGCAACCCACGACCGACAATTTGTTGGTAAAGGCTAACTGACTCTGTTGGGCGCAGAATAGCGATAAGGTCGACGTGCGGGGCATCGAAGCCGGTGGTCAGGACCGACACATTCACCAGATAGCGAAAGCGCTGGGCTTTGAACTCTTCAATCAGCACGTCTCGCTCAGCGCCTGGCGTATCTCCAGTGATTAGCGCGGCGTCGTCAGCGGGCAGCAGGCCCAGAATTTCTTTGGCGTGCTCAACGGTGGCGGCGAAAATCATCACCCCTTTGCGGGTTTGGGCAAACTCGATAATCTGGCTGATGATATGCGGCGTTATTCGCTGCTGCTTTTTCAGCTCCTGATTCAGATCCGCTTCGCTAAACAGGCCGTTACTCTGTGCCTGCAGGCGGCTAAAGTCATACTGCACGACCGGCATGTCGAGGCGTTCTGGCGGCGTCAGGTAGCCGTGTTTAATCATGTAGCGCAGCGGTAATTCATAAATGCAGTCGCGAAACAGCGCTTTTTCATCGCCGCGCACCATACCATGATAATGAAAATGATAAATCCAGCCCTTACCCAAACGAAAAGGTGTGGCGGTAAGCCCGAGCAGACGTAAGTGGGGATTTACTTTAGTCAGGTGAGTGAGGATTTGCTGATACTGACTCTCTTCATCATCGCCAATACGATGACATTCATCGACGATCAGCAGGGAGAATTCACCCTGAAAGGCGTCCAGATTACGCGCTACCGACTGTACGCTGCCAAAGACTACTTTCCCGTGGCTCTCTTTACGCTTCAGGCCTGCGGCAAAAATATCGGCTTCCAGCCCCAGTGCACAATATTTGGCATGGTTTTGTGCGACCAGTTCTTTGACGTGCGCCAGTACCAGTACGCGACCACGTGCTACGCGGGCCAGTTCTGCAATCACCAGACTTTTGCCCGCGCCGGTTGGCAGGACGATAACCGCTGGCGTGCGGTGGTGGCGAAAATGGTTGAGCGTGGCGTCCACGGCTTCTTTTTGGTACGGGCGAAGAGTAAAAATCATGAGCTCATTAAGGTAAACAGCAACAATGTATAGTATGCCATGAATCATTTCCCTTGAGGGATGGTGTAACACCGCTATACTGGGCGGATAACAGTCCCACTTTTCGGGCGTAAACCCGCTTCTCGTATTTTTACAGGCAAAAATCACACTCATGCGACTTGATAAATTTATCGCTCAGCAACTCGGCGTCAGCCGCGCTATTGCCGGGCGTGAGATCCGTGCTAACCGCGTTACCGTTGACGGTGAAATCGTTAAAAACAGTGCCTTTAAGCTGCTACCAGAACACGACGTCGAATATGACGGTAATTCCCTGGTTCAACAAAATGGCCCGCGCTATTTTATGCTGAATAAGCCTCAGGGTTATGTTTGCTCAACGGATGACCCGGATCATCCGACGGTGCTCTATTTCCTTGATGAACCGGTTGCCTACAAACTGCATGCGGCAGGGCGTCTGGATATCGACACCACCGGACTGGTACTGATGACCGATGACGGACAGTGGTCGCATCGTATCACCTCTCCTCGTCACCATTGTGAGAAAACCTATCTGGTGACGCTGGAGTCGCCAGTGGCAGACGATACCGCCGAGCAGTTTGCCCGTGGCGTACAGTTACATAATGAAAAAGACCTGACCAAACCGGCTGTTCTGGAGGTCATTACGTCAACTCAGGTGCGATTGACCATCAGCGAAGGGCGCTATCATCAGGTAAAACGTATGTTTGCCGCGGTGGGTAACCACGTTGTGGAACTGCACCGTGAACGAATTGGTGACATCAGGCTTGATGACGATCTGGAGCCGGGTGAATACCGTCCATTGACCGAAGAAGAAATCGCCAGCGTTAACTTAACCCCGCGTTAATTTCAGGAGCTAAATGTGACCACCCGGCAGAACTCGTCAATTGCCATAGTCTTTATCCTTGGCTTGTTAGCCATGCTGATGCCGTTGTCGATTGATATGTATCTTCCGGCGCTACCTGTTATCTCAGAACAGTTTGGTGTGCCTGCGGGTAGCGCGCAGATGACCCTCAGTACCTATATTCTGGGGTTTGCAGTGGGGCAGTTGCTCTATGGCCCAATGGCTGACAGCATTGGGCGCAAGCCGGTGATTCTGGGCGGAACGCTGGTGTTTGCGGCGGCGGCAGTGGCCTGCGCCCTGGCGCAAACTATCGATCAACTGATCGTGATGCGTTTCTTCCACGGTCTGGCTGCCGCGGCGGCGAGCGTGGTTATCAACGCCCTGATGCGCGATATCTATCCGAAGGAAGAGTTCTCGCGCATGATGTCATTCGTCATGTTGGTGACCACAATTGCGCCTTTGTTGGCACCTATCGTGGGTGGTTGGGTGCTGGTATGGCTGAGCTGGCACTATATCTTTTGGATCCTCGCCATGGCGGCTGTTCTGGCGTCGGTGATGATCTTTACGCTAATCAAAGAGACCCTGCCTGTAGAGCGTCGCCAGCCGTTTCGCCTGCGTACCACTATTGGCAACTTTGCCTCGCTGTTTCGTCATAAACGAGTGCTGAGCTATATGCTGGCCAGCGGGTTCAGCTTTGCCGGGATGTTCTCGTTTCTGAGCGCCGGACCCTTTGTTTACATTGAGATTAACCACGTCTCACCGCAGCATTTCGGTTATTACTTCGCACTTAACATCGTATTCCTGTTCGTGATGACTATCATCAACAGCCGCTTTGTGCGTCGGGTTGGGGCATTGAATATGTTCCGTACTGGTCTGTGGATCCAGTTCGTGATGGCGGGATGGATGGTCTTTAGTGCACTGTTTGGGCTGGGGTTCTGGGCTCTGGTCGTTGGCGTTGCGGCGTTTGTTGGCTGTGTATCGATGGTGTCATCAAACGCCATGGCGGTTATCCTGGATGAATTTCCGCATATGGCGGGAACGGCGTCATCGCTGGCTGGGACATTCCGCTTCGGCATTGGCGCCATTGTCGGGGCCCTGTTGTCTCTGGCGACCTTTAACTCGGCCTGGCCAATGATATGGTCGATCGCATTTTGCGCTACCTGCTCAATTCTCTTCTATCTTTACGCCAGTCGCGCTCAAAAACGGTGATCTATTACACAACCTGGGGGCCATAAGGTCTCCAGAGTTGATGTACATCAACCGCAAATCTATCATTTCCCCTGCTTATGTTTATTTTATGTAAAATCAATTTATGTAAAAAGTCACATCATTGTAGTTAAAAAGGTTGAGTTAGATCGCAGAAACGAGTACATATAGCCCGGAAATATGCCAGAACCGTTGAATAAATTTAATTACTGGGTTCTGTAAGCAGCATAAGTACTGGATGTAAACGTTTACCAACTGTCTAAAGACGTATTGTCAATGATGTGTTAATATTGATGTAAAATAATTGTGAAGTGATTGTGCTTCCAGGGAAAGAAAGTGATGACATTACAACTCTCAATCGTTCATCGTCTGCCGCAGAGCTATCGTTGGTCGGTGGGTTTCGCAGGTTCGAAAGTTGAACCGATTCCGCAAAACGGTCAGAGTAATGAGAACAGCCTGGTGGCACTCAAATTGCTCAGCCCTGATGGTGACAGCGCGTGGTCAGTCATGCATAAGCTCAGCCAGGCCCTCAGTGATATCGAGGTTCCTTGTTCCGTACTGGAATGTGAAGGGGAGCCGTGCCTGTTTGTGAATCGCCAGGACGAATTTGCCGCGACCTGCAGACTGAAAAACTTCGGCGTGGCTATCGCAGAACCGTTTTCAAACAACAATCCTTTTTGAGCGTCAGCTTAGCGCGAGCAGCTGACGCGTATAGGCCTGCTGTGGCGCGTTAAATACGTGCTCGCATTGCCCTTGCTCCACGACCTCTCCCTGACGTAGCACAATAACCTGATGGCATAACGCGCGTACTACGTGCAAATCATGGCTGATAAAAATATAAGCTAGCCGATGCTTTTCCTGTAAGGACTTTAACAACGTCAGGATTTGCGCCTGTACGGTCCTGTCGAGCGACGATGTTGGTTCATCCAGAATGATCAGGGAAGGTTTAAGAATCAATGCCCTGGCAATAGCAATGCGTTGGCGTTGCCCGCCAGAAAACTCCGCAGGATAACGATGCCGTGTTTCGCTATCCAGTCCCACTTCCGCCATCACCGCTTTCACCTGTGCCTCGCGCTGTTCAGCTGACAGGGTAGGCTGATGAACGCGCAACCCCTCCTCGATAATCTGTAGCACGCTCAGGCGTGGGTTTAGCGAGGAGTTGGGATCCTGAAATACCACCTGAATACGGTGACGGACCGGCAACAGCTGGCGTCGATTTAAGGTATGCAGTGCCAGACCATCGAACACAATGCTTCCCTGCGAGGTGATTAGCCGCAGAAGCGCCAGTCCGGTAGTGCTTTTTCCGGAGCCTGACTCTCCAACCAGCCCCAGCGTTTCACCGGGCCGGAGGGAAAAACTGACGTCGTTAACGACGACGTTGTGGTCCACCACGCGTTTCAGGATGCCTTTGCGGATAGGAAAGGCGACGCGGAGTTTTTCTACCTCCAGCAGCGGAGCTTGCCCAGCAGGTACAAGCACCGGATCGCCGGAAGGTTCGCTGTTTAACAATTTCTGCGTGTAGGGATGCGTTGGAGCAGCGAGCAGTTGTACCGCTTTATTTTGCTCTACACACTGACCGTTTTGCATGACCGCCACGGTATCGGCTAGCTTTTTCACAATGCTCAGGTTGTGGGTGATGAACAGTAATCCCATGTTCAGCTCACGCTGTAACTCCCGCAACAGCTGCAGGATCTGCGCCTGTACGGAAACGTCCAGCGCGGTAGTCGGTTCATCAGCAATAAGCAGCTCTGGTCGTGTCAGCAACGCCATGGCGATCATCACACGCTGGCGTTCACCGCCGGAAAGCTGGTGCGGGTAGTCTGCGAGACGTTTGGCTGCCTGACGGATGCCAACGCGATCCAGGCAGGTCAGGATTTCTGCCCGCGCCGCCTCCCGACGCATTCCCCTATGCAGCGACAGCACTTCATAAAGCTGTTTTTCCAGATTGTGGAGCGGGTTCAGTGACACCATCGGCTCCTGGAAAATCATGGCGATTTTATTCCCCCGTACGCCGCGAAGCGTCTGCTCGTTGGCGTGAAGTAATGATTCACCATGAAAACGGATGTCCCCGGAAGGGTAAACTACCGGAGGGGACGGTAACAACCGTAGGATAGAAAGCGCGGTCACGCTTTTACCCGAGCCAGATTCACCCACCAGCGCCAGCGTTTGTCCGGCATCAACCCGTAGTGAGAGGGCATTGACTACGGTGCGCACGGTCTCTTGTTGACGAAAACCTACCGATAAATTCTCAATGGCTAACAGAGGTTGTGTCATTTTAAATCGCCTTGTTGGGATCAAACGCATCGCGTACCGCTTCACCAATAAAGATCAGTAGCGATAGTAGCAGGGCAACGGAGATGAACGCGGTGATGCCAAGCCACGGTGCCTGCAGGTTGTTTTTACCCTGCAACAGGAGTTCTCCCAGTGATGGCGAGCCAAGCGGTAAACCGAACCCAAGAAAATCCAGTGAGGTCAGAGTAGTTATCGAGGCGCATAAAATAAACGGTAAAAAAGTCAGGGCCGCGACCATCGCGTTGGGCAGCATATGACGCAGAATAATACTGCGATCGCTTACGCCGAGCGCCTGAGCGGCTCGAATGTAATCAAAGTTTCGGGTACGTAAAAATTCCGCGCGCACCACGCCAACCAGACTCATCCAGCCAAACAGTACGGTAATGCCCAGCAGCCACCAGAAGTTAGGCTGGACCACGCTCGATAGCAGAATGATGAGAAACAGCGTTGGCATTCCTGACCAAACTTCAATGAATCGTTGCCCCCACAGATCCACCTTGCCGCCATAATAGCCCTGAATTGCGCCAGCCATAATGCCCATCACGCTCGAACAGAGGGTGAGCATTAGACCAAACAAGACAGATATACGTGTGCCGTAGAGGATGCGTGCCAGTACATCACCGCCGTTAGCGTCTGTTCCCAACCAGTTTTGTGCGGAAGGCGGGGAAGGGAAGGGCTTATCGGTGGCAAAGTTAATGCTGGTGGCCCCAAAGCGTATTGGTGCCCACAGGATCCAGCCCTGGTTTTCCAGGCGCTGTTGTAGCCACGGGTCCTGATAATCAGCCTGAGTCGCCAGCGGTCCGCCGAAGTCGCTTTCACTGTAGTTTTTGAACAGGGGGAAATACCAGCTATTGTCGTAGCGCACCAGTAGCGGCTTATCATTGGCAATCAGTTCTGAACACAGGCTAAGGCCGAACAGCACCAGAAAAATCCACAGCGACCAGTAGCCGCGACGGTTGTGGCGAAAGCGCGCCCAGCGGGCCTGATTGACGGGGCTTAATCGCGACATTAGCGTCCCTCAAAATCAATACGAGGATCGACCAGCGTATAGCTGATGTCGCTGAGGATATTCAGCAGCAGACCGATCAGGGTGAAGATATAAAGCGTGCCAAACATTACCGGGTAGTCGCGTGATACGGTAGATTCATAACCCAGCAATCCCAGGCCGTTAAGTGAGAACATCACTTCAATCAGCAGTGAGCCGGTAAAAAACATGCTGATAAACGTTGCCGGGAAGCCGGCGATCACCAGCAACATGGCATTGCGAAACACATGTTTCCACAGAATATTTTTCTCGCTGACCCCTTTAGCGCGTGCGGTGACGACATACTGTTTGCGCACCTCATCCAGAAATGAGTTCTTGGTCAGCATAGTCAGCGCGGCAAACCCACCAACCACCGTCGCAAGCACCGGCAGGGTAATATGCCACAGATAGTCGGTCACTTTCTGATACCAGGGCAGGGAGTCAAAATTGGCGGAAACCAGCCCGCGAAGCGGGAACAGGTCGTAGTAGCTTCCCCCGGCAAAAAAGACGATCAGCAAAATGGCAAACAGAAAGGCCGGTATGGCATAGCCGATAATAATAAATGCGCTGCTCCAGACATCAAACCGGCTGCCGTTGTGCACAGCTTTGCGGATCCCAAGCGGTATCGACACCAGGTAGATGATGAGCGTACTCCACAGCCCCAGCGTGACGGAAACAGGCAGGCTGTCTTTGATAAGCGTCAGCACCGAGGCGCTACGAAACAGGCTGTCACCGAAATCGAAACGAATGTAATCCCAGAGCATTTTGAAGTAACGCTCATGAATGGGCTTATCGAACCCATAGCGGCGAGTGATTTCGGCGATCACTTCCGGGTCCAGACCCCGGCCGCCTCGATAATTACTGTCGCTGATGTTACCCACGCCGGTTTGCGCGTGGCTGGCACGAACGCCTTCGCTACCTGCGCCGGGTAATGCTCCGCTTTGCCCGAACTCAATGGCGGCGACGGCCTGTTCAACTGGACCGCCGGGGGCTATCTGCACGATAAAAAAGTTGATGGTGATGATGGCCCAAAGCGTTGGGATCACCAGCAGCAGACGTCGAATCAGATAAGCGCCCATTTATTCTCCCTGCCGCCTGGCTGCGGGCAGCTTCGCCGCTTTGTTGACGTCATACCACCAGTTGTCGAGGCCAATAGTATAAATTGGGCGAATAGCAGGATGTGAAAATTTATCCCACCATGCAATGCGATCCTCTGCCATAAACCACATAGGCAACATGTAGTAGTTCCAGGTTAATACCCTGTCCAGCACCCGGCCCAGTGGGATCAATTTGGCTTTATCGCCTTGCGCCGCGATGATTTGGTCGATCAGTTTATCAATCACCGGGCTTTGTACGCCGGGGGCGTTGTAGCTGGAATCAATATATTGAGAGGCCCACAGAATTTGCAGGTCCGAACTCGGCCACGGCATCGCACGATACAACCTCGGCATCATGTCATAGTCGCGACTGCGCAGGCGGTTCGTGATTTGTGAGTTATCCACCTGGCGGATATTCATGGTAATACCTAAGCGTTGCAGGTTGTGCTGGAACGGCAGCACCCATTGACTGTTGCTGCCTGCCGGGAGCAACAGTTCAAAGCTCAGGGGCTTACCGTTGGCGCTATTTACGCGCTGCTGACCCTTTAGTACCCACCCGGCCTGTTCCAGTAGGGTATCGGCTTTCAACAGATTGTCGCGATCGTAGCCATCGCCTTTTGATTTTGGCGGCTGATAGATTTGGCTAAAGACCTCAGGGGGGATATCCTTTTTCAAGGGCGCGAGTATCACCAACTCATCCGCGTCGGGGTATTTTGTCGCGGCATATTCGGTATTCTGAAAATAGCTGTTGGTCCGGCTCCAGGCGTTATAGAACAGCGCTTTATTCATCCATTCAAAATCAAAGGCCAGCGTGATGGCTTCCCGCACCCGTCGGTCGCTGAATACCGGACGCTGAATATTAAATGCCAGCCAGCGGGTATCCTGCGCGGACTCGTTTTTTTGCTCATCTTTGATGATGTAATGATTCGCGAAATTTTTCCCGGTATAACGCGTCGCCCAGTTTTTGGCATCATTTTCAAGACGCAGATCAAACGCACCGGCCTTAAACGCTTCAAAGGCGACGTTATCATCCAGATAGTAGTCGTAGCGGATGGTATCAAAGTTCCAGCGTCCACGATTGACGGGCAGATTAGCGGCCCAATAATCTTTGACGCGCGAATAGACAATATACTGGCCCATCTTCCATTTGGTAATGCGATAAGGGCCGCTGGCGAGCGGTGGCGATGATAAGGGATCGCTGAGCTTATGATCTTTCCAGTACTTCTCTGGCATCACGGGTAATGAAAACAGGCTGAGCATGTCCTCTTTACCCGGTTTGGCTAATTCAATGCGTACGGTTAATGGCGCGATGGCTTTTACCGTTGTTCCCTTGTAGACCAGACGAAACTGCGGCACGCCTTCAGTCATAAATTTGTGGAAGGTGAATGCGACGTCGCGGGCGGTAATGGGTGAGCCATCGTGAAAACGCGCGCGTGGATTAATGGCAATTTCTACCCAAGAATAGTCGTCAGCATAGCGTGCGCTGTCGGCAATGAGTGGGTAATAGCTACCAGGTTCATCGTCAGAGGTGGTAAACAGCGTATCGTAAAGCGTTTCGGTACGTGCGCCGGGGTTACCGCGCATCGCATAGCGGTTGAAGTTGTCAAATGTGCCAATGGCGGACAGGGTGATTTGACCACCTTTAGGGGCTGCGGGATTAACATAATCGAAGTGATTAAAGTTAAATGCGTACTTCGGCTCACCCAGTACGGCAAAAGCATAGCTTTCTTTGATGGATTGCGCCTGGGCGCTAAACCCGATGAGGGTAATAAACAGTAGCAGTACGCGAGGGATCATATAAAAGCGCTTTCCTTTTCCTGCCACAACCCGACGGGCATCATGCCTGAAAGATAAGGGATGTAGCGGCGAGTGAGAGTATATGAATCGCATACTGCGATCACCACGTCGGCTTATTGGGCTGTGCCATCCAACGCACAAAATCAGCAAGCTGTAATGGTCGGCTAATCCAGTACCCCTGGAAAAAATGCACCCCACGATCGCGCAGCCAACGGGCTTGCTCAGGAGTTTCTACCCCTTCCGCAACCGTCAGCATATTAAGACGTTTAGAAAGTGTCAACACGGCGTCCAGTACCGGAGAAGTCAGTGTTTCCGTCCCAATGGCGTTAATAAATCCGCGATCGATTTTCAGGTAGTCAACGGTAAAGCGTTCCAGATAAATAAGCGCGCTATGGCCGGTGCCAAAATCATCAATCGCAATTTCAAAACCTGCGGAATGCAGCCATTCAAATAGCTTTGTGGCCTCGTGCTGATTGAGCATATCTCGTTCTGTGATTTCCAGTACTATCTGAAAATAGTTTGCGGGAAGCGAGGCCTGTAGGTGGCGAATGTCGTCTTTAAACGTCTCGCCATGCAGATGCGATGGCGCGATATTGATCCCTAATTTTGCCCCAGCGGGTAACACTTTTTGCAGTGTCGGGGCATCCTGGGCGATCAACTTAAAGAGATGTTGAGTCAGTGGGACGATCATTTTCTGTGATTCAGCGTAATGAATAAAGGCATCCGGTGGGATCTCGCCCGTTGTTGGGTGATTCCAACGTAACAGGACCTCGACGCCTTTCACTTCCAGCGTTTGCATCTCTACGACGGGCTGGTACACCACATAAAACTGGTTATGTTTGATGGCGTTGAGGATATCTTTGCCTGGGCGTAAACGGATGCTGTAGATGTAGTACCAGAGGAGAAGGGCGGCAATAATCCCGGCCATACATCCCAACAAAATAGAATACCAGACGTCGGTATAGTTCCACTCTTGTGCGTATAAGCGAATTTTAAGCGGGATCCCTTCAAGAGTGGCCTGCCGCCAGGAAGTATGAGGAAGAGCGGAGACATCGATGATTCGCGATGAGAATGTCGAAATTGCGGTATTACCGACGATAATAGCAATACCGTCAAAATCATCCTGCCGGGCGGTATAGAGTAGGTAAGGCGCCAGATTGATATTCAGTGAGGTAAATACGCCGCTATCATTGAACGACGCGTTTCGGTGCCAAATCATGATCGCTGGTTTGTCCGGCATCATGGGCGTACCGGGAAGTAATTCCACATCAATATTTCTGCTGATATCGAGGTTCGGGATCAAATCTAAAATCGGAGTGAACATGGAACCTGTTGCGGAAGAGCAGAAAGCGATGCCGTCTTTTACCAGTAAAAAAGCGCGAACGTTCAGGCTAAAGGCTGCACTGGAGGTCAGTTTAGCGCTGACTTGTTGGCAACTGTTGGCAACCAGCGGCTGAAGGGCATCGGTGGTGGTTTTGAGGTCGGTGAAGTAGCTGCTGACGTAATTCTGGATATCGGCAAGGAGCGTGTCGTACTTAACTTCTCGTTTATGCCAGGTGACGAAAAACTGCAGGGTACTCACGAGTATTGCGACGATAAGCCCCGTTAACATACAGGAAAGCAGGATTTTCCGACCGGATGAAGAAGAGCGTCTGAACATAGATCCTTATTTTACCTGATTTAACCGCTTACTCTGTATGAATATAACCTGAAATGACTCATGTTGTGAGATTTTTCTTAGTCGCAGGGTGAAACAAAAAAGCACCGCCGAAGCAGTGCTTTTGGAATGTCTCATCAGGATAGCCAAGGGATAGCTGCCAAACGAAACTAACTGCGGCTCAGAACCCGGCGAGCTTCGTTGTAGCGTTTTTTCCAGTAAGGCTCGTTCATGCTGGAAATGATAACGCCACTGCTGGTCGAGGCATGTACAAACTGGTTGTTACCGATATAAATACCGACGTGACGGCCGGTAGAGCCAGCACGGAACAGAACCAGATCGCCTGTGCGCAGATTAGTGCGCGAAACGGATTTTCCCGTTTCCTGTTGTTCATAGGTTGAGCGCGGAAGCTCTAAACCAAATTGCTCGCGGAATGTACGCTGCACGAAGCTTGAGCAATCAATACCTTTTTTGGTGCTGCCGCCAAGGCGGTAACGCACGCCTTTCCAGTCAGCATACTGGTCCATAATACGTGATTTAACATCGATATTACGTACCATATTTTCAAATTCATCCTGAGAGGCTTGCAGTGAAGAGTTATCTCCATTGCCCACAGCATGCGTCTCAGAATGCATATTCTTGGCGGTGTTCGTTGTGCTACATGCAGAAAGCAGAACCGCAACTGCTATCGCGGGTATGCCCCGCAAGATATATCTCAAAATCGGTTGAGATTTGACCATTTTGTTTGTTTTCCCTTGAAGTCCTTAACGATAAATATCGTTATAAAAAATGCCAAACGTGACGAGACTAATTACCATCGCACGATGAGACAATTCCTTAAGGTCAAATCTGTGGCAGAACGCACAAATTTATTCTGAAAGGGAATAATTATCCCGCGAGGCAAAACGAGTTCGAGATTACCCGATCGTTCCGGTCAATGCGAGTGATTTTACGTGATTTCTTATAAGAAAAATTGATACAGAAAGTGAATAAACGGCATTGTCTAAATTAAGAACAATCAGGGTAAAAAATACGCAACCTACTCATTTTAAACATGAATAAGATGACAGGGGAATGACAATCAGAATGATGAAATATTGCCCGGCATCATCAGGGAATCAGAAGTATCCCTGATGATGTTAATTACTCTGCGTTATTTGTTTAAAAATTGTTTGTTTTTGCCGGGGAGATAATTCACGAACAGAGTGACTAATCGGTCACTTAATGGCGTCATTAGCCACCAGGGAAGGCCAATCAAGACCACCGTCATGGAACCAACCACGATATCAGTGAGCCAGTGAGCGCCAATCATTACGCGTGGAAAGGCAAAAACCACAGCAATAATAAGGCCGATTATTCCTGCGACTTTTCCGAAATAACGCAGCATAAATGCGGAAAAAATAAGCAGCATCATGCCGTGATCGCCAGGAAAACTGTCTCTCGACGCATCTTTGGTCGGAATATGCAGCAGTTCGCTGACGCGATAAATATTATCCAGCATCAGGGTCGGGCTGGCGCGTTTAACGGGAATAAGCGCCTGGCCCAGCTGATTTAATACCACTGCGGTGAGCAGCATAACCAAACCGATAGCTACAATACGTCGGCGACCTTCCGACGTCTCTTTGAGCCAAAAGTGCAGCATCAATGCGCCCATAGCTAGCAATGAGCAGCCATCAAATGCCCGATTATTGGTAATAGCAACAACCCATAAGAACAGTGGGCTTTCCACCAGTTTATGATTAAAGAAGCGGAAAACGCCCGTATCAAGTGAAGACCAGAACCCATGCCCGGCTGGAATATACCAGGACATAAACAGTGCCAGGCCCGCAATATTTAGCAGGAGGATTGAAGGGTATCGGGTTTTCATCGTCGTTTACCATTGCTAAAAACGAAGGCAACCTTACGCGCTAGCGTCTAAACGAAGTCTCAACAACGCGCTCTGTAACGCATTCCAGTCGGTCTCGGTATCGGCGATGAGTTCAATACGGCTATCGGGTGGTGCGACGTTTTGCGTCTCTATATGCCAGTCGTCTCCCTGGCGATTAATGCGTACCAGTCCTTCTTTAATACGCATTACCCCCTTCACGCGTCCAACAGGAGCAAGACGCGACCATTCCAGCAGACCGATGGTATCGAACACTGTATCGGCGTCAAAAATCCAACCACAGGCCTGATGGCCCTGACCGCTGTTCAGGCTACGACGCCAGCGCTGCTGTGCGGGTAAGCTTAACGCTGCCAGCCCCTTTTTGTTGGCATGGCTATGGGCGTGCTCCGCGCTTGCAGGAAGCTCCGCCAGGTTTAGTCGGGGTAAATCCAGTAGCTGTCCGTCAATTTGCCCATGGTCGGCATGAACTAACTGGCGATTACCGCCGTAGTGTTGCCACCAGCTTTGCAGGGCGTTTTCGCTTTCCGTCGTGGCACGGTCGGTTTTGTTGGCAACAATGATATCAGCGGCGGCCAGCTGATCGCGGAAATTGTCATTGGCGACGCTTTTCTCATCCAGTAACAGGCGAGGATCAAGGATACAGAGGGTTGCGCGCAGATCGATCCACGGCTCATAAACCGGTGCAGTGAGTAAATCCAGAATCTGTTTGGGATGCCCGAGGCCGGTGGGCTCAATCAGCAGACGGTCGGGTTTTCCCTGACGCAGCAGCGCATTGAGGCCAACCTGCATTGGCAGGCCGTTAACACAGCACATACAGCCGCCGGGGATCTCTTTTAGCAGCGCACCGCTGTCGGCCAGCAACGCGCCATCAATGCCAACTTCGCCAAACTCATTAACCAGCACGGCCCACTTCTCAGCAGGATCTTTGTTTGCCAATAAATGAAGAATAGAGGTGGTTTTGCCACTGCCGAGAAAACCGGTGATGAGATTGGTTTTAGTCACATTTACTCCAGAATCATAAATTACCGTAATGGCATTTAACAATCCTGGCGAAAAACGGGGAAAAAGAGAAGGGGGGAGAGGACGAAGAGGCGCTTCGTCCTGCTTAATGGCAGAAATCGTTAACTTTTTAACGTCTCAATGACAGCCTGATGCGCACCGTATTGGGCAATGCGTTGCCAGGCCTGCTGAATGGCCGCGACAAACTGCGGATTCTGTACGAGATCGGTGGCGAAAATCTCGCGCAGCGAAAGTAGGGCGTTGACGCGTTCTGACTCTGTGCTCTGTTTAACCAGAGCGGCAATTTTCTCACTCAACGGGTCACGAACATCAATAGCGGTGCCTGAATCATCCACGCCGCTCACATAACGCATCCAGCCTGCGACGCCGAGCGCCAGCAGTGGCCACTCACTTTGGCGGGCTAAATGTACGCGGATCCCTTCCAACATGCGCTGGGGTAATTTCTGGCTACCGTCCATCGCGATTTGCCAGGTTTTATGTTTCAACGCTGGGTTGGCAAAACGCTCCAACAGGCTTAGGGCATACTGGTCTAAATCCACATCGGTAATTTGCAGCGTGGGTGCCTGTTCGTTGAGCATCAGGCGGTAAGCAGCTTCACGAAAAGCGCTGTCCTGCATACAGTCGCTGATGTGCTGGAACCCGGCCAGATAGCCGAGATAAGCAAGAAACGAATGACTGCCGTTCAGCATCCGCAGTTTCATTTGTTCCCACGGCAACACATTTTCGACCATCTGGACGCCGGCCGTTTCCCATTGTGGGCGGCCACACACAAAATTATCTTCAATCACCCACTGGATAAACGGTTCGCAGCTGATTGCGCAAGGATCGGCAACCCCCAGCTCGCGGGCAATTTCGGCCAGTGACTCTTCAGTGGCGGCAGGGACAATGCGGTCGACCATGGTGCCTGGGAAACTGACATGTTCCTGAATCCAGGTTGCCAGTTCTGGTGAACGTTTCTCCGCCATTCCAAGGACGGCGTTTTTTACCACATGACCATTGTCCGGGATGTTATCGCAAGAGAGGACGGTAAACGGCTGTAGCCCGCGTTCACGTCGGCGGTGTAGGGCTTCAACAATAATTCCGGGGGCAGAGTGCGGTTCAGTCGGTGTTTGCAGATCGTGAGCAATACGTGGATTACTGAGGTCTAACGAGCCTGTCGCCGGATCGATGCAGTAGCCTTTTTCTGTGATGGTTAGCGAGACAATAGCCACCTGAGGTTCGCAGAATTTTTCGATAATGGCCGCCAGCGAATCCAGCCTGGCGTTGAGACATTCGTTGACGGCGCCGATAACAATTGGCTGGTTACCGTTGGCCCCTTTTTCCAGCACGGTAAATAAATGATCCTGTTCGCGCAGTTGGCTCATCAGTCGATCGCCGCTGAACAGACTGATCTCACAAATACCCCAGTCTCCACCCTGCGCATTCAGCACCCTGTCGGTTAGTAACGCCTGATGGGCGCGGTGAAAAGCACCGAAACCAAAATGCACAATCCGCGTTTTTAATTGCTGGCGGTCGTATTGCGGAATCATGACATTTTCCGCCAGTGGCGCTGAGGCAATAGTTTTCATTTAATACACCTGATTAACCATAAATTAACAATGGCAGTATAAAGTTATATGACAACAAATTGAATTGGTGTGCCTCATTTATCCGGGGAATGTGAGCTTGATCAACCAATCATCGGCAATGTGTTGATCGGTTGACGGATGCCTGTATGGTAGTCGTCATTAAGATGATTTAATTTGGTATAACAACTTGTGAGGTGAAACAATGGAACAAACCTGGCGTTGGTACGGACCTAACGATCCGGTATCGCTTGATGATGTGCGTCAGGCTGGCGCAACGGGTGTTGTGACCGCCTTGCACCATATTCCTAACGGTGAAGTGTGGCCGGTAGAAGAAATTCAACAGCGTCAGGCCATTCTGGCTGAAAAAGGGCTGACCTGGTCGGTGGTGGAAAGTATCCCTGTCCACGAAGATATCAAAACGCGTTCAGGTCAATTTCAAACGTGGATTGCCAACTATCAGCAGAGTATCCGTAATCTGGCGAACTGTGGTATCGATACGGTGTGCTATAACTTCATGCCGATCCTCGACTGGACGCGTACCGACCTCGAATATCAGCTGCCGGATGGTTCCAAAGCGCTGCGTTTTGACCAGATTGCTTTTGCGGCCTTCGAACTTCACATTCTGCAACGCCCGGGAGCTGAAGCGGATTATACCGCCGAAGAACAACGCCAGGCGCTGGACTACTTCAATGCCATGAGTGATGCAGAAATTGAAAAGCTGACCCGCAATATCATTGCTGGGCTGCCAGGTGCAGAAGAGGGCTATACGCTGGATCAGTTCCGTGCGCGTCTCGCTGAATATGACGGCATCAGCAAGGACGATCTGCGCGATAATATGGCGGTATTCCTGCGGGCGATTGTGCCAGTGGCAGAAGAAGTCGGCGTGCGTCTGGCCGTGCATCCTGACGATCCGCCGCGCCCGATCCTCGGCCTGCCACGTATCGTTTCGACTATCGAAGATATGCAGTGGCTGAAAGAAACGGTCGATAGCATTAATAACGGTTTTACCATGTGCACCGGTTCTTACGGCGTGCGCGCTGATAACGATCTGGTGAAAATGATCGAAACCTTTGGCGATCGTATCCACTTCACGCACCTGCGCTCGACCTGTCGTGAAGATAACCCGAAAACCTTCCACGAAGGTGCGCACCTGCAGGGCGATGTGGATATGGTATCGGTGGTGGCTGCCATTTTGAGCGAAGAGCAGCGGCGTAAAAAGGCGGGCGACCTGCGTCCTATCCCGATGCGCCCGGATCATGGACACCAGATGCTTGACGATCTGCATAAGAAAACCAACCCAGGCTACTCTGCGATTGGTCGCCTGAAAGGCCTGGCAGAAGTCCGCGGCGTTGAGCTGGCGCTGAAACAAACGCAGTTCCGCGACCTGCTGTAAGTCTAACCACAGGGATTGCGCGACAGGCGCGATCCCTGTTATTCATCAAGGCTGCGCAAGCGCCTGCTCCAGCACTGTCAGCACTTTATTGATCTGCTGTATCTGCAATCCACCAAATCCAAAAAACATAACAGCATCGCTGTTCTCTTTGCGCCAGGCGGCTTCTGATCCATTTTCTATATCCGGCAGAGTGTCGAAACGGATCCCGGCTAACAGGCAGCTTTGTTGCAGCCTGGCGATGAATTCGCTATGTCTGGCAATGCGTAACGAGAGGTGCAGACCTGCCGTTGCGCCAGCGATTTTCCCTTCGGGAAACAGAGTGGAAAGGCCATCGCGTAACAGGGCGAGGCGCGTCGCATAGCTGCAGGCCAGCTTGCTGATATGCGTATAAAACACCTGATTTTGCATCAGCTCGGCTAAAAATTGCTGCAACAACCACTGACTGCCGTTGTTATTGAGCGCTTTCATATTCTGTACCGCCGGAAGCAGTTCATCAGGGCAAATAAGATAGCCAAGCCGTGCGCCTGGCCCCAGCGTTTTAGAAAATGTCCCCATGTAGATAACCCGGTTGTGATAATCCATGGCTTTCAGCGCGGGAAGGGGATTTTCCCCATAGGTAAAAACGGCATCGTAATCATCTTCAATGATGTAAGCGCCGACGCGTTGCGCCCACGTTAATAATGACTGACGGCGCTCCAGCGAAAGTACATTTCCCATCGGATACTGATGCGCTGGAGTAACATAACAAAGCTGGGTTTCATACTCGGGTAAATTATCTGTTTGCAGCCCGAGGTTATCTACGGCGATTGACGTAATGTCTGCACCGTAATAATTGAAAAGATGCCATGCGCCAGAATAACAAGGGGATTCGGTCACAATATGGCACTTTTTTTGCTGACTGACAGCATGGTGAATAATAAATATTTGGCTGAGCAGTGATAATCCTTCCTGAATCCCGTTGGTAATGATGATGTTCTCTGCTCGGGTATTAATTCCGCGGGATAAATTAAGGTATCTGACCAATTGCTCACGCAATGAAAATAATCCATTTGGTGAATGATATCGGGTAAATAATTGTTCTTTAAGTATGCTTGGAGCATTATTCCATTTCCGCCAGCTTGACCAGGGAAAAGCGTTGGGATCGGGGACGCCCATCCGGCAGTAGCACTCTCGTCCAGGCTCGGCGTAAACATCGGTAGAGACCCCGGCAGCTTTAGGTTTTGTGGGCGGAGAACCCTGGGTAACGGGCACAAGTGTTGGTGTTATACGTACAGGCGTTGTGAATATCACTTCATAGCCAATACCGTGTCGGCTCTTGATTAACCCTGCAGCCATAAGCTTATCATAGGCCATCACTACCGTTATTTTGGCTACGTTCAATACCTGAGCCTGCTCGCGAATAGAGGGAAGCTTATCGCCACAAAGCAAATCTCCCCGCTGAATAGCCTGGAAATAAAATTGAAAAATTTGCAATTGCAGCGGAGTGCGGAGTTCTCTATTGAGCGTTAATGTAAGCATGAGGAATTCCTTATTAATATATGGCCACTATATTACGAATTTCTCGTTTTTACTATTTGATACACCTCATGGAGTAGTGGCTGTTCCTATAACTTGCTATCGCTGTCTCTATTTTTGGTTTTTATTATCCCTTAGCGTGTCGCTATTAAAAAAATGGAGGCAAGCATGTCGTGGATAAGAAAGAACGCATTGTGGTGCGTATTGGCTGGGGCGGTGGCAATGGCCCTGGCTATTTGGGGAACGTGGCAAGGCGTTCATTACACCAGTACCACCGAATTTTGTTTATCGTGTCACTCGATGCGCACGGCTGGAGAGGAATATAAAACCAGCGTGCATTTTCGCAACGCATCTGGCGTGCGGGCTGAGTGTAAGGATTGTCATATTCCACCGGGCGTTATTCCAACGCTTATTCGTAAAACTGAAGCCTTAAACGACCTCTATCACACCTTTATTTCTCCTTCTATCGATACTCCTGAAAAGTTTGCTGCCAAACGCCCGGAGCTGGCCCAGCGGGAGTGGGCGCGCATGAGCGCGAATAATTCAGCGGCGTGTAAATCCTGCCATAGCTATGAGGCAATGGATCATGGCAAGCAATCGGCAAATGCGGCGGCGCAAATGACCGCAGCGGCAGCAAAAGACAGTAACTGTATCGATTGTCACAAAGGAATTGCCCATCACAAACCCGATATGAGCAGCGGTTTTCGCGATCGCTATAAGCAACTACAGCGTCAAGGAGATACGCCAACGGATGCGACCACGCTGTTCTCATTAAGCGAAAAATCACTGGCGGCAACGGCAGAGAGTCCGGCCGGGAAGGCGCTGTTATTTCCCGCCACCGAGGTCAAGGTGCTGAAAAAAGAAGGCCGTAACGTGCAGCTCGAAATCACGGGCTGGCGTGAAAGCAAAGGACGCGGACGGGTGATCACCCAGTATATGGGGAAACGCGTTTTCTCCGCCGTTCTCGATGAGCCCCTGATGGCGAACGTAAAAGTGCTACAAACCCAGGTCGATCCTGACTCACATCAGGAATGGCAGCAGGTGAGCGTCACCGCCTGGACCACCGATCAGGACTTTATCAACACGCTCGCGCCAATCTGGGAGTACTCAGATCAAATGCTGCAATCCACCTGTAGCGCCTGTCATAGCACTCCTCCTACAACCCGATATACCGCTAACGGCTGGATCGCCGGACTGAAAGCCATGTCGACCTATTACCGGCTTAATCCGGTGGAGGAACGTACGTTGTTGAAATACCTCCAGACCCACGCCAGCGATGTGTCTGAAACCAACAAAAAGTAAGGATAATGTATGGATATTCATGACTTTAATCCGTCCCGCCGCCGTTTTCTTAGCGGTATGTTGGCGGTGGGTGCTGCCAGCGCACTGGCGCCTAATCCGCTGATATCAAAAGTGTGGGCGGCGGGGGAAAATCCCGAACAGTGGATCCAATCTGGTTCGCACTATGGCGCTTTTGAAGCCAAAGTGGTCAACGGTGAGTGGACCGAAACCCGTCCGTTCAAACATGACAAATACCCCTGCGATATGCTGAACGCGGTGCGTGAAGTGGTTTACAACCCGTCGCGGGTGCGCTACCCAATGGTGCGTCTGGACTGGTTGCGTAAGCGTGAGAAGTCGGATCGCAGCCAGCGCGGAGATAACCGTTTTGTACGGGTTAGTTGGGATCAGGCGCTGGATTTGTTTTACGAAGAGCTGGAGCGGGTGCAAAAAACCTATGGCTCATCAGGCGTATTTACCGGGCTTGCCGACTGGCAGATGGTGGGCAAATACCATAAAGCGGGCGGGGCGATGGACCGGGGACTTGGCCTGCATGGTAGCTATGTGACAACCGTCGGCGACTATTCTGCGGCAGCGGCACAAGTCATTTTACCGCATGTGATTGGTTCGCTGGAAGTTTATGAGCAGCAGACGTCGCTTCCGCTGGTGATTCAAAACAGCAATACCATCGTGTTGTGGGGCTGCGATCCGATCAAGAACTTGCAGATCGAGTTTTTGGTTCCCGATCACGATGCGTTTGGCTACTGGCAGCAGATTAAAGAGGCGGTAGCGCAGGGTAAGATGCGCGTTATCAGCGTTGATCCAGTGCGTAGCAAATCGCAAAACTATCTTGGCTGCGAGCAGTTGGCGTTACGGCCACAAACCGATGTCGCGTTAATGCTGGCGCTGGCGCATACCCTGTACGAAGAAAAACTGTACGACACGGCGTTTATTACCGATTACACCGTCGGCTTTGAACAGTTTTTACCGTACCTGCTGGGCGAGAGCGATAAACAGCCGAAAAATGCCGAATGGGCTGCAGAAATCTGCGGGCTGACGGCAGAGCAGATCCGAGACTTCGCCCGCCTGTTGGTGAAAGGCCGGACACAGTTTATGGGCGGTTGGTGCGTACAACGCATGCACCATGGTGAGCAGTATCCGTGGATGCTGGTGGTACTGGCCAGCATGGTCGGTCAAATTGGTTTGCCCGGCGGCGGGGTAGGATTTGGCTGGCACTACAACGGCGGTGGCACGGTGACATCCGCCGGCCCCGTACTCTCCGGGCTGGGGAGCATTGCTAATCCGCCACCGGCGAAATATAAAGCGGATTTTCGCGGCGCATCGGAGCATATCCCCACTTCGCGTATCGTTGACTGCCTGCTTGAGCCGGGTAAAAAGGTTGCCTTTAACGGCGAGACGTTAACCTGGCCTGACATCAAAATGGCGATCTACAGCGCGGCAAATCCATTTCATGCGCAGCAGGACAGGAACCGCATGATCGACGCGTGGAAGAAGCTGGAAACCGTGGTGGTGTTGGATCACCAATGGACCGCGTCGTGCCGATTTGCCGATATCGTCCTGCCCGTTACTACCCGCTTTGAACGTAACGATATTGAGCAGTTCGGCACACATTCGAATAAAGGGTTGATGGCGTTGCATCAGATCGTCAAACCGCAATATGAAGCGCGACATGATTTTGATGTGTTTGCCGGGCTGTGTAAGCGCTTTGACAAGGAAGCGGTGTACCGTGAAAACCGTGATGAAATGCAGTGGATACAGGCGCTTTATGACGAAGGCGTGAAGATGGGGGCATCGCTCGGCGTCTCATTACCGGATTTCACAACGTTCTGGCAGGGTGACGGATATATTGAATATCCGCCGGGTCAGCCGTGGGTCCGTCACGGCGAGTTTCGTGATCAGCCAGACCTGAATCCGCTGGGAACGCCGTCAGGTCTGATTGAAATCTACAGCAAAACCATCGCGGGCTTTGCCTATGAGGACTGTCCGGGGCATCCGGTATGGATGGAACCCTTTGAGCGTACCCATAGCGGCAAAAAAGATAAATACCCTCTGCATCTGCAATCCTGCCATCCGGATAAACGTCTGCATTCCCAGCTGTGCTCTAGCGAGGCGTTTCGCAACACCTATGCGGTTGCCGGAAGAGAGCCGCTTTATATCAGTGAACAGGATGCCACCGCTCGTGGCTTAAAAGCCGGTGATATCGCCCGCGTTTATAACGCTCGTGGTCAGGTACTGGCTGGCGTGGTTGTCAGTCCGGATTTTTCCCCTGGCGTGATTCGTATTCATGAAGGCGCATGGTATTCCCCGCAGGAAGGAGGGAAAGCCGGGACATTATGCACCTATGGCGACCCGAACGTGCTGAGCGCGGATATAGGTACTTCACAATTGGCCCAGGGGCCTTCGGCGCATACCGTGCTGGTGGAGGTCGAGCGTTATCAGCAGAAAGCCCCGCAGGTGACGGCATTCGGTGGTCCGCAGATTGTGAAAGAGGAGGGGACCAGTGCAGCATAAGCAAATTCATCAGCAGCGGGCGGCTGTGTACCAGTGGTTTTCGCAACTGTTATTTCGTGAGCTGGATGAAAAACAGCTCGCCAGTCTGGAAAACGGCGATAGCCAGGCTTGGATTGCCTCACTGGCGGCGGTTCCTGGAGTGTCTGCCGAGGTTAAACGTTTTGAGCGTAGTCTGAGCCGGGTTTTGCGGCGCGACTCCCGTCAGCTGGAGCTGGCAGCAGATTTTGCCTCGCTGTTTCTGCTGGCCCCGCCGGCTAGTGTTTCTCCCTATGCAGGGCACTATCCACACACGACAGCGGCAGAAGAACGTCGGCAAATGAATGTGTTGCTGATTGAGCAAGGTCTGGCAGCGAGAGAGAATGAGCCCTCCGATCATATTGCCGTGCAGTTGGCATTAATGGCGAGGATGGTTGCTAAAGAGGAGAGGCTATCGGCGCAATACTACTTTTTGCATCATCATATTCTGTGCTGGGCACCGTTATTTCGCGACGCTTGTCTGGTGCGGGATAACGAGGGGTTTTATCCTCAGGCGGTTAATCTGATAGTGCGTTTTATGCAAGAGGATGAACAGTATCTGGAGTCATTGTTGATGGATGATTTTTATCTCAGCAGTCAGCGCTGAATATGACAAAGGGACAGCTGGTGCTGTAATGCCAGTCAGTAAAGTATTATGGAGAACATTCTATTGCGGCATAGGATTCCGTTCACCTCAGCGGAGTCATTTCTCTGGAAGCGCAGATACGCGTGAACGTGCAAGGGAGACTCACCGCCGTCTCCCTTGCATCCCAGGCTCCCGGCGGGAAAATCGTCGCGATGCGAGTTATTCGTCTTATGTCGTCTGCCTGTCGGGTCGGGGCCGAGCCTGCATCCATGCAGGCCGTCCCCTCTGTCCGCATCCCTGCGGACAGACCCGGTCAGCCGTCAACGCCTCATCGATTTTCAGCCGGACCGGTGTCATCGCTTTAACGCTCTGACTTCCAGTTAAATCTTTTTTGCTGTTTAAACAAAATACGCAGATGGTCAGGTGTGGGCTGGTCCGGCTGAAAATTGCCGACGTGTTTTCGTAAGGCCGGGAGAGCCAGCATGGATGCTGGCTCAGGGCGCGCTTTGCAGGGATGCTACCTCGCGCCCGGCCCGATAGCCTGAAGAAATAAGCGGAGGGGACCACGAAGTGGCAATTTTCCCGCTGGGAGCCGGGATTGTTAAGGGTACGGCGATAGTACCCTTAACACGTTCACAGGCAGTATTGTTTCAGATAAGTGATATCACTAAAGTGAACGGAACATTTTGCCAGAGACAACATGTCATTATCTTTGGTTCACCTGTAACGACAGGAGATTAATCTGCACGGCCCATATAGCGACGTTCTTCGATATGAATACGGATTTTTTCACCCGCACTTAGGTACTCAGGAACCTGGATCACCAGACCGGTGCTCAGGGTTGCTGGCTTGTTGCGCGCGCTCGCTGAAGCGCCTTTAATACCCGGTGAGGTTTCAACGATTTCCAGGTCTACAGTCTGCGGCAGTTCAAGCGCCAGCAGTTGGCCGTCCCAGGTCAATACCTGCATGTCCGGCATACCGCCTTCCGGCATGAACAGCAGCTCTTCTTCAATCTGGTCTTTGGTGAAGGTATACGGGGTATAGTCTTCTTTATCCATAAAGATGTATTCGTTGCCATCGACGTAGGAGAAATCAACGCCACGACGGCTCAGAGTGACGGTATCCACGATATCGTCGCCTTTGAAGCGCTCTTCAACTTTCAGACCGGTACGCACATCAGAAAAACGCATTTTGTACAGCGTGGCAGCACCACGTGCAGACGGTGATTGAATATCGATATCTTTTACAATCAGCAGTTTGCTGTTGTAGTTCAGTACCATACCTTTTTTAATTTCGTTCGCTCTTGGCATCGAAAAAATCCTGTAGTGAGGAGTGTCTAAAATATCGCGTAAAACTACTCGCGCCGGGGCATTCAGGCAAGCGGAATTCATGCTTTTGCTGGTGCAAAAAAGGTGGTACTGTGCCCTTCCCGCACAATCCGATGGTTTACGATAAAGAGAGTACTGTATGGAATGCCGTCCGGATTGTGGTGCATGCTGCACCGCGCCTTCAATCTCCAGTCCCATCCCCGGTATGCCTGATGGCAAGCCCGCTAATACGCCCTGCGTTCAGTTGGATGAATCCCTGCGTTGCAAAATTTTTGCGTCGCCGCTACGACCAAAGGTGTGCGCCGGTTTACAGCCCAGTGCGGAAATGTGCGGACAGACGACGCACCAGGCCATGGTTTATCTTATCGAGCTTGAAGCGCTGACCGCACCTTAAACGTCCTTGATGCGCGCCAGGCACACGACGGTGGCGACGATCATCACCAGCGCAAACCAGAACACCGCGTGATAGTTCCAAATTTCAGCGGCAATCCCCGCCAGCGATCCGGCAATAATCCAGCCCACGCGAATGGTATTCGTATAGAGGGTGGTGGCTGAACCCGCCTGTCCCGGCATCAGGTCCTGGAAATAGAGCATACCAATCCCGCCGAGAATACCGATGTAAATCGCGTTCAGCAGCTGTAAGCCAAGCAATATCGCCGGAGAGTGAGCCAGCAGCATACCGGCATAAAAGAAGAATCCGGCAACGACGGCAATTCTCATCAACAGACGTTTACCCAGACGCTTTGCAAAATAGCCAGCAATCAACATGGTCGGGATTTCCAGACCGGCTGCGGTGCCCATCATGATGCCAGCCAGTTTTTCCGGCAGATGCAGTTCGTTGATGATAAACAGCGGCATATTAATGATATAGAGACTATTGGTTCCCCACATTAATGTGCAGATAACAAACAGCAGCAACGTGTCGCGTCGATTGCGGCGCGGGGCCTCAACTGCGCCTGTCGCGAGAGGCACGTTTTTACTCATTGAGGGTAAAAACAGCCAGACCATTACGCCGCAGACAACAAACGCCACCGCCGCGCTGAGATACATCACTGTAAAGCTGAATCCCATGGCCAGCGCGTAGGCCAGCGGCGGGCCAATTACCCAGGCTAGCGAAACCTGCGCACGTAATATTGAGCTGAACATGACGGCTTCCCGACCTGTGCGGTCGGCGTGTTCACGGGCGAGAGCAAACATTTGCGGGTTGGCGGTCGATCCAAAGCTGCTGAGGAATACCCCGATAAACAGCAGAATAAAATAGTTACGGTTCCAGGCGAACAGCACGCAGGCCAGCATCCCCAGTACGCAGCAAAACACAATCAGGTTTTTGCGATCGCCTTTTTTATCCGAGCGTCCGGCCAGAAACTGACTCACCAAAATGCCGATCACGGCGCTGCCGGTAAAAAAGAAACCGACCATGCCGGGACGGGCATGGACTTCATCCGTCAGAAAAAGGCTAAGCGTTGGCGTCTGCAACGCACCGGCGATACCCGTCAGAAATGCGACAAGCAGGAACGCCGAAGACGTTAAATCAAACGCCTTGGGTGTGGCGGCTACGGGGGTGTTATGCATGTTTTGATATCAATGATGTGAAGAGACGCGGAGTTTACGCTGCTTGTCAGAAAATAAACAGGGAGCCAAATCAAAATCGGCATCAAAAATCAAAATAGCATTTCAGTCAGAGAATGCCGTTTGCTGACGCTGCTGAATCTGACATGCTGACGCCGATTTTTCGTCAGCATTTTTTTCTCCCACGCAGAGAAAGTGTGCGTTATCTCTAAATTCAGCAAGTAATTTGTCAACTTTACTTGTGTGCTGAAGAAAAAAGAGCAAGACTTCTTGAAACGTTTCAGCGTCATCTCGCCATAACTGATAGAGTCAGGTGACGCCTTTTTTCTCATGTTAGCTGAATCGTTTCAAATCAGCGGGAGAGGAGAACCATGTTCCAGTTATCTGTTCAGGATATTCACCCGGGCGAACAGGCCGGGAATAAAGAAGAGGCTATTCGCCAGGTTGCCGCTGCCTTAGTACAGGCGGGTAACGTGGCGGAAGGCTACATCGATGGCATGCTGGCGCGTGAACAACAGACGTCCACGTTCCTCGGCAACGGTATTGCTATTCCTCACGGTACGACGGACACGCGCGATCGGGTGCTGAAAACCGGTGTGCAGGTATTTCAGTTTCCGCAGGGCGTGACCTGGGGCGAAGGGCAGGTTGCTTATGTGGCAATCGGCATCGCCGCAAGTTCTGATGAACACCTCGGTTTACTGCGTCAGCTGACACACGTGCTGAGCGATGACTCCGTCGCTGAACAGCTGAAATCTGCGACCACGGCGGAAGAACTGCGTGCGCTGCTGATGGGTGAAAAGCAAAGTGAACAGCTGAAGCTTGATAACGAAACGCTGTCGCTGGATGTCGTGGCCAACTCGCTGGTGACGCTGCAGGCACTCAACGCGGCACGGCTGAAAGAAGTCGGTGCGGTTGACGCCACCTTTGTGGCCAGAGCAATCAATGAGCAACCGATGAATCTCGGTCAGGGGATCTGGCTGAATGACTGTGCTGAAGGTAACGTGCGTAGCGCCGTTGCGGTTAGTCGTGCAGCAACAGCGTTCGATGTACAAGGTGAAGCGGCAGCCTTGCTGGTGACCGTCGCCATGAATGACGATCAACCGGTTGCGGTGCTGAAGCGCCTTGGCGATCTCCTGCTGAATAATAAAGCTGACCGTTTGTTGAAAGCTGATGCGGCAACGGTGCTGGCGCTGCTGACCAGCGATGACGCCTTAACTGATGATGTACTGAGCGCCGAATTTATTGTGCGCAATGAGCATGGTTTACATGCCCGCCCGGGCACCATGCTGGTGAATACGATTAAACAATTTAACAGTGAAATTACCGTGACAAATCTTGATGGAACCGGCAAGCCGGCGAATGGACGCAGTCTGATGAAAGTTGTGGCGTTAGGCGTGAAGAAAGGACATCACCTGCGCTTTACTGCACAGGGCGAAGATGCTGAACAGGCGCTGAAGGCGATTGGCGAAGCCATCGCAGCAGGTCTTGGGGAGGGCGCGTAATGAGCAGACGTGTTGCTACTATCACCCTTAACCCGGCCTACGACCTGGTGGGTTTCTGCCCGGAAATTGAACGCGGTGAAGTGAACCTGGTTAAAACCACCGGTCTGCATGCGGCAGGGAAAGGGATCAACGTCGCTAAGGTTTTGAAGGATTTAGGTATCGATGTCACTGTGGGTGGCTTCCTGGGTAAAGACAACCAGGATGGTTTTCAGCAGTTGTTCAGCGAGCTGGGCATTGCCAACCGTTTTCAGGTCGTGCAGGGCCGTACCCGTATTAACGTCAAGCTGACCGAAAAAGACGGTGAAGTATCTGACTTCAACTTCTCCGGCTTTGAAGTCACCCCGGCTGACTGGGAACGCTTTGTAAATGATTCGCTGAGCTGGCTGGGCCAGTTCGACATGGTGTGCGTCAGCGGCAGTTTGCCAACCGGCGTGAGCCCGGAAGCCTTCACCGACTGGATGACGCGCCTGCGTAGTCAGTGTCCTTGCATTATCTTTGATAGTAGTCGTGAAGCGTTGGTAGCAGGTCTGAAAGCGGCGCCATGGCTGGTGAAGCCAAACCGTCGCGAACTGGAAATCTGGGCCGGTCGTAAGCTGCCGGAAATGAAAGATGTGATTGAAGCGGCGCATGCGCTTCGCGAGCAGGGGATCGCTCATGTGGTGATTTCACTCGGCGCGGAAGGTGCGCTGTGGGTTAACGCCTCAGGCGAGTGGATTGCTAAACCGCCGTCAGTTGAGGTGGTCAGCACCGTCGGCGCGGGTGATTCAATGGTTGGCGGTCTGATTTACGGCCTGCTGATGCGTGAGTCCAGCGAACATACCCTGCGTCTGGCGACGGCTGTTGCCGCCCTGGCGGTAAGCCAAAGTAATGTAGGCATTACCGATCGTCCTCAGTTGGCCGCAATGATGGCGCGTGTCGACTTAAAACCGTTTAACTGACAGCAGGAGAGGCATAATGAAAACGCTGCTGATTATTGACGCTAATCTCGGCCAGGCTCGCGCTTACATGGCGAAAACCCTGCTTGGAGCGGCGGCACAGAAAGCACATCTGGAAATTATTGATAATCCGAATGATGCCGAACTGGCAATTGTTCTGGGCGATACGCTTCCTGCCGACAGTTCGCTGAATGGCAAAAAAGTCTGGCTGGGCGACATTGGTCGTGCGGTTGCGCATCCTGAACTCTTCCTTAGCGAAGCTAAAGGCCATGCAAAACCTTACAGTGCCCCGGTTGCAACAGCAACTGTGGCCAGCAGTGGTCCAAAACGCGTGGTGGCGGTGACGGCTTGTCCGACCGGTGTTGCTCATACGTTTATGGCCGCTGAAGCGATTGAAACTGAAGCGAAAAAACGTGGCTGGTGGGTGAAGGTTGAAACCCGAGGTTCTGTTGGCGCAGGTAACGCTATTACGCCGGAAGAGGTGGCTCAGGCTGATCTGGTGATTGTGGCAGCTGACATTGAAGTTGATCTGGCGAAGTTTGCCGGCAAACCGATGTATCGCACCTCTACCGGTCTTGCGTTGAAGAAAACAAAGCAGGAGCTGGACAAAGCGCTGGAAGAAGCAACACCGTACCAGCCAACCGGTAAAGCGCAGACTTCAGCAACCGAAAGTAAGAAAGAGAGCGCGGGGGCGTATCGTCACCTGCTGACGGGCGTCTCTTATATGCTGCCGATGGTAGTTGCTGGCGGCCTGTGTATTGCACTCTCGTTCGCTTTTGGTATCGAAGCGTTTAAAGAGCAGGGTACGCTGGCGGCGGCGCTGATGCAGATTGGCGGTGGTTCAGCCTTCGCGCTGATGGTGCCGGTACTGGCAGGTTATATCGCATTTTCCATCGCTGACCGTCCGGGTCTGACGCCGGGTCTTATCGGCGGTATGCTGGCGGTAAGCACCGGTTCCGGCTTTATTGGCGGGATTATTGCTGGTTTCCTTGCCGGTTATGTGGCGAAGCTTATCAGCACGAAGCTGAAACTCCCGCAGAGTATGGAAGCGCTGAAACCGATCCTGATCATTCCGCTGTTCTCAAGCCTGGTGGTTGGCCTGGCCATGATTTACCTGATCGGCAAACCGGTGGCGGGTATTCTGGAAGGTTTGACTCACTGGCTGCAAACCATGGGTACGGCCAATGCGGTGCTGCTTGGCGCGATTCTTGGCGGCATGATGTGTACCGACATGGGTGGTCCGGTTAACAAGGCGGCGTATGCTTTCGGTGTGGGTCTGCTGAGTACACAAACTTATGCGCCGATGGCGGCCATCATGGCTGCGGGTATGGTACCTCCGCTGGCTCTGGGTCTGGCAACGCTGGTTGCGCGTCGTAAGTTCGACAAAGCGCAGCAGGAAGGCGGCAAAGCTGCCCTGGTACTGGGCCTGTGCTTTATCACCGAAGGGGCAATCCCGTTCGCTGCCCGTGACCCAATGCGCGTTCTGCCTTGCTGTATCGTTGGTGGTGCGATTACCGGGGCTATCTCGATGGCGGTGGGTGCGAAGCTGATGGCGCCACACGGCGGGCTGTTTGTCCTGTTAATCCCAGGTGCAATCACGCCGGTGTTGGGATACCTGCTGGCAATTATTGCCGGTACGCTGGTAGCCGGTCTCTCCTACGCGGTGCTGAAGCGCCCGGAAGCTGAGGTTGTGGCAAAGGCGGCCTGATTTAACGTCAATACCAGGGGCAGAGAATTCTCTGCCCCTTTTTTATGCTTTTACCTATACCGTTGCAGCATCGCCACAATAATCCATCCAGCCTTAATAAAACGGGTCAGGTAATCATTGGCGCGATGATAAAACCAAAGGCAACGCCAGCAATGATCCCACCCAGTCCTGGCAGCATAAACGGATGGTTTAAGACATACTTGCCCACGCGCGTTGTCCCTGTGGTGTCGAACTCCATTGC
This sequence comes from Citrobacter sp. Cpo030, assembly GCF_030333005.1. Taxonomy (NCBI): domain Bacteria; kingdom Pseudomonadati; phylum Pseudomonadota; class Gammaproteobacteria; order Enterobacterales; family Enterobacteriaceae; genus Citrobacter; species Citrobacter sp. Cpo030. The sequence continues at coordinate 181,239 of NZ_JAOWGT010000043.1, forward strand.
CGCCAGCGAAGTCGGGTATGTTGGTAGAACAAACACCCCGGTTACCGCCACATAGGAGGCCAGAATTGCCCATGTAGGCACGCCGAGCGCAACGGCCAGAGGGATGATCAGCGGCGTGGTGGCGCCTTGCGAGTAGAGAAGCGCACAGGTACCAAACAGCACCAGTGCCAACAGCATGGGATAAGCCCGTAGAATATCGCCTGCGATATCCTTAATCTCCGCTAAGTGGGCATCAATGAAGGTCGTTCCCAGTGTAACAATCCCGAGAATGACCGCCAGTGAACTCATCCCTGATCTAAACGTGGATGTCAGGACAATAGCATCGGTTGATGTTTTGCATAACACCACCATCAGGCAAGCGGCAGCCAGCATACAGATAATGATGATATCCCGGGTATTCATTGGGTTGCCTGCATCGAATCCAGGGCGTAGCTGCGGGCAGGCGGCAAGAATAACGATGACGACCGTTGCCAGCATAAACAGGGCGACTGAGAGTTTGGCACCCGGCGTGGTGCTGTTTTGCCCTTCATATTTACGCACTAATCCTTTTTGCAGGCGTTCCAGATAGACTTCATCATCCTGAAGCTCGCATCCCTGACGTGAGGCGATAAAAGCGGCAACCATCGCGGCGACAAACGAAGCTGGTAGACATACCGCCATGACCTGAATAAAGGTGATACCGTTGCCCTCCATAATGGTCAGCATCGCCGCCATTGCGGCACTGATCGGCGAACCGGATATCGCCACCTGGGAGGCGACTACGGATCCGGCGAGCGTACGAGAAGGGCGGATACCGGACTCTTTGGCGACTTCGGCAATCACTGGCAGGGTAGAAAATACAATGAACCCTGTTCCGGCCATTATGGTCATCGACCAGGTGATAATCGGTGCAATAATATTGATATATTTAGGGTTACGCCGCATGAAATTACCGGCAACACGAACCAGATAATCCATACCTCCTGCGGCCTGTAGCGCCGATGCTGCCACGACAACTGTCATAATAATAAGGATAACGTCAACGGGTGGCGAGCCAATTTGCAGATCAAATCCCAACGTTAAAATAGCCAGCCCCAGACCACCGCATAAACCGATACCTATTCCGCCGAGGCGGATACCAAAAAATATTGCACCCAACACGACGATAATTTCTAACCAAACCATAATGGCCTCCGCCAGAGAATAATTTGTTATTAAAATAAGTGGTTGTTTAATGCTTTATTAATCTGGTAATGGCTGTTATTGCGCCAGAAGATGATGTTTGCCAACTCGTTTTTCGTACCATTTAATACCGGCGCGAACTAATGATCCGGTTGAGTCAATATATTTATCTGGAGACTTTCTGACTGCGTCGGCAAGAATGACGGGGACTTCAGTACATCCCAGTACAATGATTTGTGCGCCGCGTGAGAAGAGCACTTCAGCCTGTTCACTCATCAGCGTTTGTGCCCGCTTAAGGTCGCCGGCTTTTAAGCAATAAATACTTTCCATGACCTTTTCCTGATCGGATGAATCAGGACTGATGCAGGTTAAACCAAGAGATTCTATGCCTTTTTGGTAGAGTCCCATGTAAAGGGTGGCGTTAGTAGCAAGTAAACCGATACGTGATTTTCCGCAGTTTTTGACCTCATTCATGGTTGTTTCAACGATACTGAGTAACTCTGTATGACAGCACTCTTTTAATTCATTAAACCAAAAATGGGCGGTATTACAGGGGATCACAATACACTCCGCACCAGCATCTTCCAGTTTGTGCATATAATCACGCATTGCCGGAAGTGGGGAATGACCATGATGCATTAACGCATCAGTTCGGTCTGGAATATCAGGGATGGATGAAATAATTAATGGGATATGTTCCTGATCGCGTTGCGCTGCGGTAAAGGTGACGAATTTATTAAAAAGATCGACGGTTGCAGCAGGCCCCATACCACCAAGTACGCCAATTAAACCTTTCACGATATATACCTCTATTTACCGATATTTAATATTCAGAGCTGGTGTCTATCTGGTGCTTATGTTTAACAGCAGAGTGTCGTGAGGAGAAATGCAATAATGTTTGGTTCAATGCAAAAAACGCATGAGTGTGATGTCTTTTACCACCTCAGCTGGCCGGCAATCAGCCAGAGGCCCGACGTTACGCGGTGGGTGAGCGGTCGTGGTCGATGAGTAAAGAAACATGTTAATGTCAAAAACGAAGGCATTATGCAAAAAATGAATCACCAGATACTGATGTTGAATATCATCTCCGGGAATATTCAGGCATGATGCTTAAGACTAATCGACATATTTAAACATCCGCGTGACAGGCATGAAAAATATCGAGACAAAATGGTTATATGATTTTCTGACGCTGGAAGCGTGTCGTCATTTTTCCCAGGCCGCGGAGGAGCGCAACCTATCCCAACCGGCATTTAGCCGGCGGATCAAGGCGCTCGAATCCGCTGTTGGGGTGCTGCTGTTTGACCGTACGACGAGTCCACTGCAGCTGACGGAGGAGGGTAAGTTATTCCATTCGCAGACCCGTAGCCTGCTGCAACAACTGGAATGCAATTTAGATGAGCTAAGTGGTCACAACCTGCTTGGCGTTCCCAATATCAAAATAGCGGCGGCACATTCTTTGTCGCTGACGATGTTGCCCAGATTAGTACATTCAATGTCGGCATGGGGCGAGGAGTTTGTGTACCACGTCGAAGCGATTGACGTAGTCCAGGCGGTGAATACGCTGCGCGAGGGGAAAAGTGATTTTATTATCTCCTTTCGCGATGAAGACTTAATGCAGTCACCTTTCTGCGGCTTGAAGGTTTTTGAGTCTGAGCTGTATCCCGTCTGTGCTGCGGATGCACAGGGTAAGGCGTTGTTTGATATCTATCAGCCGCAGGTGCCGATTCTGAACTATACTAGCACTTCCTACATGGGAAGATTGGTTAACCGTCACCTGGCGGAGGTGGGCAGTATTTCGGCGCGTACGCTGTTTATGTCTTCGATGAGTGAGCTATTGAAGAATATGGCATTAGATGGTCATGGTATCGCCTGGCTGCCAGCGTGGACGATCGTGAACGAATTGCGCGATAAGCGCCTGGTTTGTCTGGACACGCCGGAGTTTATGGTGCCAATTCAGGCCTATATTTACCGAATGGATACCCGTTTGAATAAAACGGCTGAGCATTTCTGGCGGATTTTGTACAACCATATGCCAGAGGATCTGGTTACGCTCACTTGATACGCGCCAGCTTGTCTGGCGCGCGGAGATCGTTACGCCACTGCTTTTTCTGTTTGCTGGGCTTTCAGCCAGGCGATCTCTTCGGCCCAGATATCCGGATTAATGGTTTCCAGCACCATTGGAATACCGTCAAAACGATTATCCTGCATAATCCAACGGAAGGCATCATGGCCAATATTGCCTTCACCCAGGCTGTGATGACGGTCAACGCGACTGCCAAACGCGCTCTTGGCGTCGTTCAGGTGCATACCGCGTAGATACTTGAAACCGACAATACGTTCAAATTCCGCAAACGTTTTTTCGCACTCTTCTGCGGAACGCAAATCGTAACCCGCCGCGAAAGCGTGGCAGGTATCAATACAAACGCCAACTCGGGACTTATCTTCGACGCCGTCGATAATGGCGGCCAGGTGCTCAAACTTGAATCCCAGATTACTGCCTTGTCCGGCGGTATTTTCGATTACTGCCGTAACGCCCTGGGTCTGAGCGAGGACGATGTTGATGGATTCTGCAATGCGCGCCAGACACTCATCTTCCGGGATCTGCATCAAATGGCTACCCGGGTGAAAGTTCAGCAGGGATAAGCCAAGCAGTTCACAGCGTTGCATTTCATCAAGAAATGCATCACGCGATTTTTCCAGCGCATCGCTGACCGGGTGACCGAGGTTAATCAGGTAACTGTCGTGAGGCAGGATTTGTGCAGAGGTGTAGTGGTACTTCTCACAGGCAGATTTGAAATCATCAATGATTTCGGTGGTCAGCGGCGCGGCACGCCACTGGCGCTGATTCTTGGTGAACAGGGCGAATGCGGTCGCTTCGATTTCTGCGGCTCGAATAGCGGCGTTAGCCAGACCGCCAGCGGCGCTTACGTGCGCTCCGATGTATTTCATAAATTTAACCCGCCATACTCAAATACAAAAAGGGAGAGTATAGCGGGTTAATGGAGGTGAGTCGTGATCGTTTATGCCATCAGGGCGTGGACAGCGACGTTAATCGCAGCACCACCGACAATCAACCAGACAAACAGCAGCAGGGCCATCAGTAACGGTTTGGCACCGGCTTTTTTCAGTGCGCTAACGTGAGTGGTTAACCCCAGTGCAGCCATTGCCATTGCCAGCAAAATGGTGTCCAGCGTTACCAGCATGTTCACAACCGACTGCGGCAGCAGGTGGAACGAGTTAAAAATCGCGACCACAATGAACAGGATGGCAAACCATGGAATAGTGATTTTGCTTTTCTCACCACCCGTAGCCGGAGACAGTTGTTTAACGCGAGCTGCCAGCAGGATGAGGAACGGTGCCAGCATCATGACGCGCAGCATTTTGGCAATAACCGCGGCGTTTTCTGCATCCGGGTTAATGGCGTGCCCGGCAGCCACTACCTGCGCCACTTCATGCATGGTGGAACCAATGTAAATGCCGTAGGTTTCTGGGCTAAACCAGTGTGCCAGCAGCGGATACATTGCCGGATACAGGAAGATAGCGATGGTACCGAAGATCACCACGGTGGCGACAGCGACGGTTACCTTACTGGCTTCCGCTTTCACTACCGGCTCGGTTGCCAGCACGGCGGCGGCACCGCAAATGCTGCTCCCCGCGCCAATCAGCCAGCTGGTGTGGCGGTCCAGACCAAACACTTTTTGCCCCAGGAAACAGGCAATCATAAAGGTACTGCTCAGCGTTAACACATCAATCACGATACCGCTGACGCCGACGTCAGCAATTTGCGCGAAGGTGAGGCGGAAGCCGTAGAGGATGATCCCCAGACGTAATAGATGTTGTTTAGCAAACAGCACGCCGCCGTCACAGCTTTTCCAGATGTGCGGATAGACGGTGTTGCCGAGGACCATTCCCAACAAGATTGCTAAGGTGAGGGCGCTGAACCCGGCACCTGCGACGGCGGGAATAGATCCACCCCATAAGGCGACCCCAGTGATAACTGCACTCAGGGCAAGCCCCGGAATAAAATGCCACGCTGTACGACGATGAGTCTGCAAGGTGAGTTCTGTCATATCCTTCTCCTTTATCTGGGTAAAAGAGTACGGCGAAGTGGTTTAAAAATAAAATTGATTATATATTTATAATTAATCTATATAAGTGGTATACCCGTCATACTTCAAGTTGCATGTGCGTTGGCTGCGCTCGTTCACCCCAGTCACGTACTTAAATACGCTCCCGGGGATGCTCTCTCTTACCGCCTTCCTGCAACTCGAATTATTTAGGGTATAAGTAACGGATATCCGGTGGAAAACGACTATGCATATCACCCTGCGACAACTTGAAGTGTTTGCTGAGGTACTAAAAAGCGGTTCAACGACCCAGGCGTCTGTCATGCTGGCATTGTCGCAGTCGGCGGTGAGTGCGGCACTTACCGATCTGGAAGGGCAACTCGGCGTGCAACTGTTTGACCGTGTCGGTAAACGACTGGTGGTCAACGAGCACGGGCGTTTGCTCTACCCACGAGCGTTGGCGTTACTTGAGCAAACAACCGAAATCGAACAGCTTTTTCGCGAAGATAATGGTGCCATTCGGGTCTATGCCAGTAGCACCATTGGTAACTATATCTTGCCTGCTATGATCGCCCGCTATCGGCAGGATTTTCCTGATTTGCCGCTCGAGCTGAGCGTGGGTAACAGTCAGGATGTGATTAATGCGGTGCTGGATTTTAGGGTAGATATCGGACTGATCGAAGGGCCTTGTCACAGTACTGAAATTATTTCTGAACCGTGGCTGGAAGACGAGCTGGTGGTGTTTGCCGCACCGTCGTCACCGCTCACAAAGGGGCCTGTTACGCTGGAACAGCTGGCTGCTTCGCCGTGGATCCTGCGTGAACGAGGATCGGGTACGCGCGAACTGGTGGATTACCTGCTGCTGTCTCATCTGCCGAGATTTCAGATGGCAATGGAGTTGGGTAACTCCGAGGCCATTAAGCATGCGGTGCGTCATGGTCTCGGGATCAGCTGCTTGTCGCGTCGGGTTATTGCGGAGCAGTTGCAGGCGGGAACGCTGAGCGAAGTTCCCGTGCCGCTGCCGCGTTTAGTCCGTACTCTCTGGCGCGTGCATCACAGGCAAAAACACATCTCCAATGCCATTACGCGTTTTTTACATTACAGCGATCAGGTCGAGCTGGGCGAATAGGGCGCTTACTGTCGTAATGTCACCTCTGTAGAACGGCGGTTATAACTTAACCGCCTTACACCGCATATTTTCTGCTTTACTTATAATCCGCGGCCAGTCATGAAGGTCTCTTATAACAGCGTATTTGTGCCGGAAGAATGCCATTTCGTCTGCTACAATCGCGCCTCATTTTTTGGATGGATAGCATTTTCACATGGTTTCCGAAACTAAAACCACAGAAGCGCCCACGCTACGTCGTGAACTGAAGGCGCGTCACCTGACGATGATTGCCATTGGAGGTTCCATCGGTACGGGTCTTTTCGTTGCATCTGGTGCAACTATTTCTGCAGCGGGTCCAGGCGGCGCGTTGTTCTCTTATATTCTGATCGGTCTGATGGTGTACTTCCTGATGACCAGCCTCGGTGAACTGGCTGCCTATATGCCGGTTTCCGGCTCGTTTTCCACCTACGGTCAGAACTATGTAGAAGAAGGCTTTGGCTTCGCGCTGGGCTGGAACTACTGGTACAACTGGGCGGTAACGATTGCCGTTGACCTGGTGGCCGCACAGCTGGTGATGAGCTGGTGGTTCCCGGACACGCCGGGCTGGATCTGGAGTGCGCTGTTCCTCGGCGTTATCTTCCTGCTGAACTACATTTCCGTTCGTGGATTTGGTGAAGCGGAATATTGGTTCTCACTGATCAAAGTTACCACCGTCATTATCTTCATCGTGGTTGGTGTGATGATGATTTTCGGTATCTTCAAAGGCGCTCAGCCGGTGGGCTGGAGCAACTGGACGACCGGCGATGCACCGTTTGCCGGTGGTTTTGCTGCGATGATTGGCGTGGCGATGATCGTCGGTTTCTCCTTCCAGGGGACGGAGCTTATCGGTATCGCGGCTGGCGAATCTGAAAATCCTGAAAAGAACATTCCACGTGCGGTACGTCAGGTATTCTGGCGAATCCTGCTGTTCTATGTGTTCGCAATTTTGATTATCAGCCTGATCATTCCGTATACCGATCCAAGCCTGCTGCGTAACGATGTAAAAGACATCAGCGTTAGCCCGTTCACGCTGGTATTCCAGCATGCGGGTCTGCTGTCTGCGGCAGCGGTGATGAACGCAGTTATCCTGACGGCGGTGCTGTCCGCAGGTAACTCCGGGATGTACGCCTCCACGCGTATGCTTTACACCCTGGCATGTGACGGTAAAGCGCCGCGTATTTTCGGCAAACTGTCTCGTGGCGGCGTACCGCGTAACGCGCTGTATGCGACCACCGTGGTGGCGGGGCTGTGCTTCCTGACTTCAATGTTTGGCAACCAGACCGTGTACCTGTGGCTGCTGAATACTTCCGGGATGACGGGCTTTATCGCCTGGCTGGGGATTGCTATTAGCCACTATCGCTTCCGTCGCGGTTATGTACTGCAGGGGCACGATGTGAAGGATCTGCCGTACCGTTCTGGCTTCTTCCCGCTGGGTCCGATCTTCGCCTTTGTGCTGTGCCTGATTATCACCCTGGGTCAGAACTACGAAGCGTTCCTGAAAGACAGCATTGACTGGGGCGGCGTGATGGCTACCTATATCGGTATCCCGCTGTTCCTGATTATCTGGTTTGGCTATAAGCTGACCAAAGGAACCCGTTTTGTTCGCTACAGCGAAATGAAATTCCCGGGCCGCGTAAAGAAGTAACAGTATAAAAAAGCATAACAAAAACCCCGGCATGATGAGTGCCGGGGTTTTTTATTGCGCCTAACTTAGAAGCTGTAAGTCATGCCAACCGTGTAACGACGTCCATCAAGGACGGTGTCGTAGGTATCGTAATCGATTTGTTTATCCAGCACGTTATACACGCCAGCGGTCATCAACAGATCCTTGGTAGCATAGTAACGTAAACCAACGTCGACCTGAGTATAGGACGGGGTGCCCTGTGCCATGGAGGTACGGCTCAGGTATTCAGACGTTTTCCCGCGCAGATTCAGACGGCTCCAGAAACCGAGATCCTGCGTAGCCTGCCAGTCCAGCGTCGTGTTAAACATATGCTTCGGCATTTTGTTCAACGGTTGGCCTGAGAACTGACCGCTTTTCTGCTCAGATTCTGTGTAGGTGTAGTTCGCGGTCCAGTTGACGTCAGAGGTTATTTTCCAGCCGAAGGTGGATTCTACGCCGCGCATATTGGCTTTATCGACGTTAACGCGATCGCTGACGAAGTCATAATGAGTGCCGCCGATGGTGCAGGCCGGATCGGAACTGCTGTTACAACGGCGAACTTCGGTGATTTTGTTTTTAAAGTCGGTATTGAACAACGTAACGCCTGCGTTGAGGTCGTTGCCGTTATCCCACAGTAAACCGATCTCTTCGCTGAGGCTTTTCTCCGGTTTCAGGTCCGGGTTGCCGACAATGATTCCGTTCAGACGACCGCCGCCGGTGACCTGTCCCCAACTGGCAGAAGACTGGCGCAGATCCGGTGCGCGATAGCCCGCGGAAACACCGCCTTTTAAGGTCCACTGATCGCTCAGATGCCATACGCCATAGCCGCGCGGCGTCCAGTTGTCACCGTAGTTTTCATCCTTATCCATACGCAGACCGCCGGTCAGCGTGAAGGTATCGGTAACGGCCCATTCATCTTCAGCAAACAGCGCCCAGCTCCAGCGAGTCAGTTTGTTCAGTCCATCAGCAGCTTGCAGCTGGTTGCCATTATCGCGCAGTTTTTCATAACGGTATTGCCCGCCCAACGTCAGGGTGTGCGCCCCAAGGAATACCTGGTTCTGGTTATTGAAAATCGAGTTGTAGGACTTCATCTGGCGACCGGGGTTGTCGGTCTCTTCCTGCTGGACATAGCTGGTGGAGTTGAAGTCGTCGTAATAACCGCTGTGGGTTATTGAGTACGTGGTGTGCACATACTTGTTTTCGCTTTTACTGTTGGGCTTACAGCTTCCGTTGCGGCAGTTTTCCTCGGCCATGGATTTGCCCGGCGTACTGTCGCGATCCTGCAATTCACGTGCATAATCGAAATCGATGTCGTTTTTATCATCTGGCGTAAAGTTCAGGGTTAATCCCCCGCTACGCATACGCTGTTCATTGTAGCCATTTACGATTTCATCTTCCGCGCGGTGGGAGAATAATCCGGTCACCTTCGCGCCAAGTAATCCGTCAATCAGTGGTCCAGACGCATAGGCGTTGGTCTGGTAAATATCGCCGGAGTCTCTGTCTTCCTGGAAAGTGGCATCGCCGTGCAAAGAGCCGGTCCAGGCTTTAGTATTCGACACTTTTTTGGTGATGACGTTAATGACGCCGCCCATCGCATCGGAGCCGTAGAGGGATGACATCGGGCCGCGGATTACCTCGATACGCTCAATGGATTCCAGCGGCGGCAGCCAACCTTGCTCAATACCTGAGTTGTCGCTGTTAGGACGTGTACCGCGGGTGCTGATGCGTTTACCGTTGACCAGGAAGAGAGTGTATTGCGAAGCCATACCGCGAATACTGATATCGCTACTGCTCCCCCCGCCAGTGACGACGACGCCAGGGACATCTTTTAGCGCATCGGTGACATCTCGATAGGCTTTGTCCTCAATCTGCTGCTTGGTAATAACAGATATTGAAGCCGGGGCATCCTGAATTTTCTGCTCGAAACCGGTAGCGGTAACGACCACGGTGTCTTGTTCAGCGGCATGGCCGAGTGATGGGAGGCAGGCGACGCATACTGCGGCAGCTACAGCCTTAACGTGAGGTATAGTCATTTGTATCATTCCATTTAAATGAATCAAACTGCGCGTCATGTGAAAGGCCATGACAATTGTATGTATTTGTCTTTTAAGGACTCTTTTCAGTAAAGAAGCGGGGGGATTGTACAAAAGTATGAATGTTTGTAAACACAAATGATAATAGAAATCATTTGTGTTTGATATGATTTGAAGTTAAATACTTTTTAAATCAATAGGATAATGGACGAAGAAAAAAGGAGAAAAAGTGAAGGAATGATGGAGAAATGAAGAGGGCTTCCGCCCTCAACTAAGAAATTACTTCAGCAAATTCTGGGCGTGGAAGCGCAGGTGATCCTCAATAAACGACGCAATAAAGTAATAGCTATGGTCGTAACCAGGCTGGATGCGTAGCGTCATTGGCCAAGCGGTCTGACGGGCAGTTTCGGCTAGTACCGCGGGCTGCAACTGATCGGCAAGAAACTGATCGCTGTCTCCCTGATCGATTAGCGTCGGGATCGCGTCTGCGGGTTTGCTGGCCAGCATCAACGCGCAGCTATCCCACTCTGCCCACTGTGTTTTATCTTCGCCCAGATAAGCACTAAAAGCCTTCTCACCCCACGGAACACGACAAGGGTTTACGATCGGCGCAAAGGCGGAAACGCTGGTGTATCTCCCGGGATTTTTCAGCGCCATAATCAATGCGCCGTGGCCGCCCATGGAGTGTCCGCTGATGGCGCAGCGATCGCTGACGTTAAACTGCGACTGAATCAGTGCCGGAAGCTCATCACGCAGATAGTCATACATACGAAAATGCGTTGCCCACGGCTGCTGGGTGGCATTGAGGTAAAATCCTGCCCCTTGACCTAAATCGTAGCCGTCATCGTTGGCAACCTGCTCGCCGCGCGGGCTGGTGTCCGGCATCACCAGCACTATACCCAGCTCAGCCGCGATGCGCTGCGCACCCGCTTTGGTGGTGAAGTTTTCATCATTGCAGGTCAGGCCCGACAGCCAGTACAGCACCGGAGGCGGAGCGTTATCGCGGGGTGGTGGAAGAAAAATACTGAAGGTCATGGCGCAATTTAACGTGGTGGAGTCGTGACGCCAGCGTTGCTGCCAGCCTTCAAAACAGCGGTGCTCTTCAAGCATTTCCATGCGTGGCTCCTTGTTGTGTTGAACCTGAATGTGTTTGCGAACTCATCATAATACAGATTATTCATAGCACTGTGAGTAACTTTCACTTCCGCATTGAGCAAACATACTTCATCATCTATATAACTTTACATTAACACTCGACGTCACCGGGCTAAAAGACAAGTGAAATCAGCGACGCTGAAAGGCTGTGCCAATTTCAATAATTATCACGGTGAATACTGGATTATGTGCGCCGCCTCACGCACAATGTTCTGGCTGTGACACAGCCTAAAAACTTTGCCCCATGCAGGGCAGAGGCGCCCCACCTGCAGGAGAAGAAGAAATGTCATCACTCAGTAAAGAAGCGGCACTGGTTCATGAAGCGCTGGTTGCGCGTGGTCTCGAAACCCCGCTGCGCCCACCTGTGCAAGAGATGGATAACGAAACACGCAAACGTCTTATCTCTGGCCATATGACCGAGATTATGCAATTGCTCAATCTCGATTTGAGCGATGACAGTCTGATGGAAACTCCGCATCGCATTGCGAAAATGTATGTCGATGAGATTTTCTCTGGTCTCGATTACGCCAACTTCCCGAAAATCACCGTCATTGAAAACAAAATGAAGGTGGACGAGATGGTCACGGTCCGCGATATCACGCTGACCAGCACCTGCGAACACCACTTTGTCACTATCGATGGCAAAGCGACGGTGGCGTATATTCCGAAAGATTCGGTCATTGGTCTGTCGAAGATTAACCGCATTGTGCAGTTCTTTGCACAGCGTCCGCAGGTACAGGAACGTCTGACCCAGCAAATTCTCACCGCGCTGCAAACGCTGCTCGGGACGAATAATGTGGCGGTATCGATTGATGCGGTGCATTACTGTGTGAAAGCGCGCGGCATTCGCGATGCGACCAGTGCGACCACCACCACTTCTCTTGGCGGATTGTTTAAGTCCAGCCAGAACACGCGTCAGGAATTCCTGCGCGCAGTACGTCATCACAACTGATTAGGGCAGGAACCATGGAGCGTAATGTCACGCTGGATTTTATTCGTGGCGTTGCCATTCTTGGTATCCTGCTTCTCAATATTAGCGCCTTTGGCCTGCCGAAGGCGGCATACCTCAATCCCGCGTGGTATGGCAACATCACCTTATCCGATGCCTGGACCTGGGCGCTGCTCGATCTCTTTGCGCAGGTAAAATTCCTCACGCTGTTTGCATTGCTGTTCGGTGCCGGTCTGCAAATGCTGCTCCCGCGCGGCAAACGCTGGATCCAGTCGCGGCTTACGTTGCTGGTGCTATTGGGATTCATTCACGGTTTACTCTTCTGGGATGGCGATATCCTGCTGGCATATGGCTTGATCGGCCTGATTTGCTGGCGGCTGATCCGGGATGCGCCGTCGGTGAAAAGCTTGTTTAACACCGGCGTGGTGCTTTATTTGGCGGGCGTTGGTGTATTGCTGCTGTTGGGTGTGATCTCCGGGAGCGAAACCAGCCGGGCCTGGACGCCGGATGCTTCAGCGTTGCTGTATGAAAAATACTGGAAAGTGAACGGCGGAATGGAAGCAATCAGTAATCGCGTGGATATGATGTCCAATAGCTTGCTGGCGTTAGGTGCGCAATATGGCTGGCAACTGGCGGGGATGATGCTGCTCGGCGCGGCATTAATGCGTAGCGGCTGGCTAAAAGGGCAGTACAGTTTGCAGCATTATCGACGCACTGGCGTTCTGCTGGTTATTATCGGCATGGCGATTAACCTGCCTGCTATCATCGCCCAGTGGCAACTGGACTGGGCCTACCGCTGGTGTGCCTTCCTGTTGCAAGCTCCGCGAGAACTGGGGGCGCCGTTGCAGACCATTGGTTATGCCGCGCTGATGTTTGGTTTCTGGCCACAGCTTAGTCGCTTAAAATGGGTCATTGCCGTCGCCTGTGTGGGTCGCATGGCATTAACCAACTATCTGTTACAGACCTTAATCTGCACCACGTTGTTTTATCAGGCCGGTTTATTTATGAAATTTGACCGGCTGGAGCTGCTGCTTTTCGTCATCCCGGTCTGGGCGATTAACTTACTTTTCTCTGTCATATGGCTGCGTTTCTACCGGCAGGGCCCGGTGGAATGGCTGTGGCGTCAATTAACCCTGCGTGCTGCGGGGACATCATTACCACGAACATCCAGATAACGATCTGGATCACATTCATTAACAAAATGGATGTAAGCGCTTTCATTCCTGTGACATCACTCACGCAGTCCGTTTCATTGTGCTGACAAAATACCCAGCCTGGGGTGTCTGCGGGCAGCCGCAATCTAAAACAGGGCAGTGAATATGGTAACCATTCGTGATGTGGCACGGCAGTCTGGCGTTTCTGTAGCGACCGTTTCCCGCGTACTGAACAACAGTGCGCTGGTGAGTCCCGATACGCGTGAAGCGGTAATGAAGGCAGTCACTCAGCTTGGCTATCGACCTAATGCCAACGCACAAGCGCTGGCGACGCAGGTAAGCGACACGATTGGTGTTGTCGTCATGGATGTATCAGATGCGTTTTTTGGCGCGCTGGTAAAAGCCGTGGATATGGTTGCTCAGCAGCATCAGAAGTATGTCCTGATTGGCAACAGCTACCATGAGGCGGAAAAAGAACGTCATGCCATTGAGGTGTTGATTCGCCAACGCTGTAACGCGCTGATTGTACACTCTAAAGCGCTGAGCGATCGGGAACTGGCCGAGTTTATGGATCAAATCCCCGGCATGGTACTGATCAACCGCCTTGTTCCTGGCTACGCCCACCGTTGCGTCTGCCTGGATAACATCAGCGGTGCCAAAATGGCTACCCGAATGCTGCTAAATAATGGTCATCAACGCATCGGTTATCTGGCATCAAGCCACCGCATTGAAGATGACGCCATGCGCAAAGAAGGGTGGTTAACTGCTCTGAAAGAGCAGGGGATTGTTGCGGCAGAAAGCTGGGTCGGCACCGGTTCGCCCGATATGCAGGGCGGAGAGTCCGCGATGGTGGAACTGCTGGGGCGTAACTTACAACTGACGGCGGTCTTCGCTTATAACGACAATATGGCAGCCGGCGCGCTGACCGCGCTAAAAGATAACGGCATCGCTATTCCATTACACCTTTCTATCATTGGCTTCGATGATATTCCCATCGCGCGTTACACCGATCCGCAGCTAACCACTGTGCGCTATCCCATTGCTTCAATGGCAAAAATGGCGACGGAGCTTGCGCTACAGGGGGCGGCTGGCACGTTGGATCCGCAGGCGTCGCATTGTTTTATGCCAACGCTGGTGCGTCGCCATTCAGTAGCGCTGCGGCAGAATGCGGCACCGATCACTAACTCATAACGTTGCGCGATGTAACCGCTTTCAATATGTGAGTAAATTCACAGTATATTAACAATGCGATAGCTATGATGACACTGTTTGTTGCGCTGTAACTACTATGTAACGGTGAATAATCACTTTCATCGAGGTATAGGTGCCTTAAACAAAAATTAAAGCCTGTTTTTGGAGCGTTGCCAGACACGGAAGAAATATTTTTTAAAAGTGAGCTTCGGCGTTCAGTAACACTTCAGTAACGTTCTGCCTGCCGAGCATTTATCTCAAGTACTACCCTGCATAATAAAACCGGAGATACCATGAATAAGAAGGTGTTGACCCTGTCTGCTGTAATGGCAAGCATGTTATTCGGCGCGGCTGCGCACGCTGCTGATACCCGCATTGGTGTGACTATCTATAAGTATGACGATAACTTTATGTCTGTAGTACGTAAGGCTATTGAAAAAGATGCCAAAGCGGCACCAGATGTACAGCTGCTGATGAACGACTCGCAGAACGACCAGTCCAAACAAAACGATCAGATCGACGTGCTACTGGCAAAAGGCGTTAAAGCACTGGCGATTAACCTGGTTGACCCGGCAGCTGCTGGCACGGTCATTGAAAAAGCACGCGGACAGAACGTACCGATCGTGTTCTTCAACAAAGAACCTTCTCGTAAAGCGCTGGACAGCTATGACAAAGCGTATTACGTCGGTACCGACTCTAAAGAGTCCGGCATTATTCAGGGTGATTTGATTGCCAAACACTGGGCAGCTAACCCGAACTGGGACCTGAACAAAGACGGCAAAATTCAGTTTGTTCTGCTGAAAGGCGAACCGGGACACCCGGATGCTGAAGCACGTACCACTTACGTGATTAAAGAGCTGAACGACAAGGGCATTAAAACTGAGCAGCTGCAGTTAGATACTGCAATGTGGGATACCGCTCAGGCGAAAGATAAGATGGATGCGTGGATGTCTGGTCCAAACGCGAACAAAATTGAAGTGGTTATCGCTAACAACGATGCGATGGCAATGGGTGCAGTTGAAGCGCTGAAAGCGCACAACAAAACCAGCGTACCGGTATTTGGTGTGGATGCGCTGCCTGAAGCGCTGGCTCTGGTGAAATCTGGCGCCATGGCCGGTACCGTCCTGAACGATGCCAACAACCAGGCGAAAGCCACCTTCGATCTGGCGAAAAACCTGGCTGACGGCAAAGGTGCGGCAGATGGCACTAACTGGAAAATTGAGAACAAGATTGTTCGCGTTCCGTACGTAGGTGTCGATAAAGATAATCTGGCAGAGTTCACCAACAAATAAATACTCCGTATGTGGGCGCAATTTCATTGCGCCCTTAATAATGCACTCTGCAAGGCCAACAAGGTATAATTATGGTCAGCACACATACTCAGTCGTCAGGCGAATACTTGTTGGAAATGACCGGCATCAACAAGTCCTTCCCCGGCGTTAAGGCGCTTGATAATGTCAATTTAAAAGTCCGCCCGCATTCTATTCACGCCCTAATGGGAGAGAATGGAGCGGGGAAATCAACATTATTGAAATGTCTTTTCGGCATCTATCAAAAAGATTCCGGCAGTATTTTATTTCAGGGTAAAGAAATCGATTTTCATTCTGCGAAAGAAGCGCTTGAAAATGGTATTTCGATGGTACACCAGGAATTAAACCTGGTATTACAACGTTCTGTGATGGACAACATGTGGCTGGGACGCTATCCCACCAAAGGCATGTTTGTCGATCAGGAAAAAATGTACCGCGATACCAAAGCGATATTTGATGAACTGGATATTGATATCGATCCACGTGCGCGCGTCGGTACATTATCCGTTTCACAAATGCAGATGATTGAAATTGCGAAAGCATTCTCCTATGACGCCAAAATCGTCATCATGGATGAACCAACTTCATCGTTAACTGAAAAAGAAGTTAACCATCTGTTCACCATCATCCGTAAGCTAAAAGAGCGTGGATGCGGTATTGTTTATATCTCTCACAAAATGGAAGAAATCTTCCAGCTGTGCGATGAAATTACCGTACTACGCGACGGTCAGTGGATTGCGACCCAGCCGCTGGAAGGGCTGGATATGGATAAGATCATCGCCATGATGGTCGGACGTTCACTGAACCAACGTTTTCCGGATAAAGAAAACAAACCTGGTGAAGTCATTCTGCAAGTGCGTAACCTGACCTCGCTGCGCCAGCCGTCGATTCGTGATATCTCGTTTGATTTGCACAAAGGGGAGATTCTTGGGATTGCAGGTCTGGTAGGCGCAAAACGCACGGATATCGTTGAAACGCTTTTTGGTATTCGTGAGAAATCATCAGGTACGATTACGCTACACGGCAAAAAAATTAATAACCACAGTGCAAATGAAGCCATCAACCATGGTTTTGCACTGGTCACGGAAGAGCGCCGCTCAACCGGTATTTATGCATATCTGGACATTGGTTTTAACTCGTTAATCTCCAATATCCAAAACTATAAAAACAAAGTTGGTCTGTTGGATAATTCCCGCATGAAGAGTGATACCCAGTGGGTAATTGACTCCATGAGGGTAAAAACACCGGGTCATCGTACGCAAATCGGTTCACTTTCTGGCGGTAATCAGCAAAAGGTGGTTATTGGTCGTTGGTTATTAACCCAGCCAGAAATTCTGATGCTGGATGAACCGACGCGTGGAATCGATGTTGGCGCGAAATTTGAAATTTATCAGTTGATTGCCGAACTCGCGAAAAAGGATAAGGGGATTATTATTATTTCCTCTGAAATGCCGGAGCTGCTGGGTATTACCGATCGTATTCTGGTGATGAGCAATGGTCTCGTCGCTGGAATTGTTGACACTAAAACAACAACGCAAAACGAAATCCTCCGTCTTGCGTCTTTGCACCTTTAAGATTAGGGGCTCCTCATGAGTGCGTTAAATAAGAAAAGTTTTCTTACTTACCTGAAAGAAGGCGGAATTTACGTTGTTCTTTTGGTTTTGCTGGCGATTATTATTTTCCAGGATCCCACTTTCTTAAGCTTACTGAACCTGAGTAATATTCTCACGCAATCCTCGGTGCGTATTATTATCGCATTGGGTGTGGCTGGACTGATTGTTACCCAAGGGACCGACCTGTCGGCGGGGCGTCAGGTTGGCCTGGCGGCAGTGGTGGCGGCAACTCTGTTGCAGTCGATGGAGAATGCCAACAAGGTATTCCCGGAAATGGCGACGATGCCAATCATTGTAGTGGTGCTGATTGTTTGCGTGATTGGCGCCATTATCGGTCTGGTGAACGGTATTATCATTGCTTATCTGAACGTAACACCGTTTATTACCACACTGGGTACGATGATTATCGTTTACGGGATCAACTCCCTGTACTACGACTTCGTCGGCGCATCGCCAATTTCTGGCTTTGACAGCGGATTCTCAACCTTTGCGCAGGGCTTTATTGCACTGGGCAGTTTCCGACTCTCCTACATCACTTTCTATGCGCTGATTGCGGTGGCTTTTGTGTGGGTGCTGTGGAACAAGACCCGCTTCGGTAAAAACATTTTCGCCATCGGCGGAAACCCGGAAGCTGCGAAAGTGTCCGGGGTAAACGTTGCGCTGAACCTGCTGATTATCTATGCGTTGTCTGGCGTGTTCTATGCCTTCGGCGGTTTGCTCGAAGCCGGGCGTATCGGCTCGGCGACCAACAACCTCGGCTTTATGTATGAGCTGGATGCGATTGCGGCGTGCGTGGTTGGCGGCGTGTCGTTCAGCGGCGGGGTAGGTACCGTGTTTGGCGTAGTAACCGGTGTGATCATCTTCACCGTCATCAACTACGGTTTGACCTACATCGGCGTGAACCCTTACTGGCAGTATATTATCAAGGGCGGCATTATTATCTTCGCGGTCGCGCTGGACTCACTGAAGTACGCGCGTAAGAAGTAATCTGGGAAGAGAAAAATAAAACCGGTGCAGGGGCGTTCTGCATCGGTTTTTTTATTTGATAAAGAGTAACCAGATACCAGTGAACAGTGCACCAATGGCCATACCGAAATAAACGATGATATAGCTCCAGTAAGTGCTGGGTTCTTTAGCGCGAGAAATGATCATTGGCGTCTGCGAACCTTTCACTGTTTTCTCGACGATACCGGAACGCAGTCCCTTCAGGCCTTCTCTGCACGTCCAGAGAACAATCATCAGTACGCCAATAACGATAAAGATCGTTTTTCCTTCCATGCTTATTTTCCTTGTTTCTTTTGTAATTCGAGTAATTGTTCAGGCGTGACCGCCGGATACCCCTGCGCATCGTCCGGTACCTGATGCATAGTAGGGATGGGCACCAGTGGGCCTAAAAAACGGGGCTCACGTTTGAAAATGTAGAGATCGGCGAGTGCGCCAAAACGGGCGCCAAATTCACGTACCCGCACGGTGAGCATATCTTTTGGCGAAGGTACGGCGTAGCACTGGGCCTGAATACCCATATGCAGCGCAATAAACAAGGCGCGCTCACAGTGGAATCGTTGAGTAATAATGATGAAATCGTTGGTATCAAAGACCTTGCGGGTACGCACGATGGAGTCGAGTGTCCGGAACCCTGCGTAATCAAGCACGATGTCAGCGGGATCGACGCCTGCGGCAATCAGATCCTTACGCATCGTCATGGGTTCGTTGTAGCTTTGCTGGGCATTATCGCCGCTTAACAGCAGATAGTTTACCTTCCCGCTGTTATAGGCGTTCAATGCGCCCTGAATGCGGTAACGGTAATATTGGTTGATGACGCCGGTGCGGTAATACTTCGCCGTGCCCAGAACCACACCTACCTGGCGGTAGGGTAAATCCTGCAGTTCGTCGTAAATGTAGGGAGCCGTCTTCCAGCTCATCCAGCGATCGAGTCCAAGCACAGTCAAAAGCAGCAAGCCTAGCAGGACTAACAGGCTGTAAAACACGCGCTTTAACATGCAGAAAACTCGTTATTTGGATGGAATTTCAATCAGGCTACTGTACCGGAAGACGTAGCGCAAGAAACAGCAGTCTGATTGAGGGGATTTTAGGCATTGCGCATAGTGCCGGATAGCGGTGTAAACACCTTATCCGGCCTACGAACTGGCGTTATTGAGTCGATTAACCCAGAAGTACGCGCTCTATATTGTCGCAGCCCAGTGCTTTCAGCGTGGCGGAGGTTGCATCCCACTGAATCAATGGCGCGTCGGCTTTTTCAGCAAGTACAGCACGTTGGATATCTGGATAATCATAACCGTTGAGATTCAACAGGTTTAACGCGCCCTGCAGCGGTGGCAGGGTCGGGTTAAAGGCGGCATTTTCAGCATAGCTGCCGCTAAAAATACGACCATCTTTACACTCCAGCGCCACGCCGCTTGGGGATTTGCTGTACGGCATATGGCATCTGTTGGCAGCGGTGATTGCCGCCTGAGTCAACGTATCGCCCTGCAGCGCGAAGCCGTGATCCTGATCGTCCATCAGCAGCGTTTTAATCTCCAGATCCTTCGGGCCGAAGGCATCTGGCAGGTAATCGCGAAGCACGTGTGGTGCACGTCCCGGCAGATGAATACGTAAATCCAGTCCGCTGTTCAGTTCGTTCATAAACTGGCGACAATGGCCGCACGGCGTGTAGTTGACGGTGATGGCAGCGAGCCCTTTTTCACCGCGCAGCCAGGCGTGGCTGATGGCGCTTTGCTCGGCATGAACGGTTTGCTGCATGGTCGCGCCCAGGAACTCCATGTTCCCACCGAAGTACCAGTTGCCGCTGATGCCGCGAGAAATTGCCCCAACGTTGAAGTTGGATAGCGGAGTACGTGCGCAGGCCGCAGCCAGCGGCAGCAGAGCGAATGCCAGCGCGTCTTCGTCCAGTCCCGATTCGCGTTTCAGCAAAGAGACCTGCTCAGCAGTCAGCATGGCGGGGAAATGTGCATCCGCCAGAACAGGGGCCAGGGCTGATTGCAAGTTATCCGCGAGTTGGGCAAAAGCAGTTTGAAAACGTGGATGCATGGCGATGCCTCATAACAATGTAATGGAATCGTAGTTTACGGGCCTGTTATGGCTTTATATGTGATCCAAATCTCATTGTGTATGCAACTTATGAAACTTAAATGAAAAATGTGCAACGCATCGCAAATAAATAGCTAAAAAATGAAGGTTAACCCACCACTGCCAGAATAATCGGGAACAGGAACGGGGCTACCAGCGAGGTAATAATGCCGCAAATGACCAGCGCCAGTGAGCTAAACGCACCTTCCTGATAGTCCAGTTCCGCACAGCGTGCGGTGCCCAGGGCGTGCGACGCGGTGCCCATTGCCAGCCCACGAGCGGCCTTGGTGCGAATACGCATCGCATTAAGCAACGTATGACCAAATACTGCCCCGAGAATGCCGACAAAAATGACGCAAACGGCGCTGATAGCCGGAATACCGCCAATACTGCCACCCACGGCCATAGCGATAGGCGTGGTGACCGATTTTGGCATGATTGACGCGGCAATTTGCGGCGATGCGCCCATCAACAAGGCGATTGTTGTACCTGTAACCATCGCCACAACGCTGCCGGCAAAACAGATAGCAATGATTGATTTCCAGCGGGCGCGAATCTGGTGCAACTGTTCGTATAACGGATAGGCCAGCGCGACCACGGCAGGTTGCAGCAAATCGTTCAGCACTTCGCTGCCTTTGAAATAGTGATCGTAGGGAATACCGGTCAGCAGCAGAATGGGAATAATTACCACCATGGCCACCAGCAGAGGGTTCAGCAAAGGCATTTTAAAGCGAGCTGCCAGCTTACGTGCGCCAAAAAATACCGCCAGCGTAAGAGGTAACGACCACCAGATATACGACATCATTTTTTTGCTTTAGCCTCTTTTTGCCCAACGATTTTGCGCTCACCGTGCACAATGTGCGAGCTCCAGCTCACCACCAGGAAAACGACCAGCGTACTGATGGTACAAGACACCACCACCGGACCAAATTGTGCGCGGAGCAGGTCAAAGTACTGCATGATCCCCACGCCAATCGGGACAAACAACAGGGCCATATAACGAATCAGCACGTAGCAGCCAGGGTTAACCCATTTTGCCGGTAACACCTGCAAAGCCAGTAAGACAAATAGGATCAGCATGCCGATAATGCTGCCCGGAATGGTGATAGGGAGTAGCGATGCAAGAAAAATACCTGCATAGAGGCAGGCATAAATCAGGACGAATGCGCGCAAATATTGCCAGATAACGTTCAGTGCTTTGCTCATAGTTGAAACCCTTGACGAGACTCATTCATCATACAATTAAACTTAAAAACGTGCTACCGATCACATCATGAATTCTAAGCATAGAGGAAATAGATATCTGGAACATCGGGCGATGGCCCTAACTCTCCGCGCTAAACCTGTGCCAGATAATACAAAAAACGATTCAGGGCGGTAGTCGGCGTTTCGTTGTTGCGCCAGAATACGCCGACGCTGCCTTTTTGTTCAATCTTCGGCAGATTCAGGATAGCCAGCTGTCCCTGGGCGGCATACCTTTGTGCCAGACGCAAAGAAAGAATAGAGATCATGTCGCTACTTTGCAGCAGGTTGGTACTGACGTTGATCGATGCTGATTCAATGATGTTTTCCGGCAACATGACGCCGTTATCAACCAGTGCGTTATCAATGCTTATCCGGATAGGGGTTCCTGTCGGCCAGACAATCCAACGCCAGTTCGCCAGATCGTGCCAGGTGAGCAGGGGATATTTTGCTAAGGGATGGTCGGGACGGGCGACGAAACAGACCGGTTCGGTATATAGCACCTGGTAATTGAGCGGCAACTGAAGCGCCCGACCGCCGACGCGACCGACGACGACATCCACCGAACCCGCGAGCAGATCGTGCAGCAGCGGGGTCATCACTTTCTCTTCAATATTCAGATGCAGGGTTGGTAACTCTTTAAGCAACCCCAGTATTGCCTGAGAAACACAGTCGGTCGCGACCGGCGAGCAGCCAATCTTCAGACTCCCTACAAGGCCGCCTTGCTTAAAACGGGCGATCTCATACTGCGAACGTTCCATATCATTGATTAGGCGTTGGGCATGCTGCAGTAGCAGTTTGCCGCCTTCGGAAGGACGCAAGCCTTTGCTATGACGTTCAAAGAGCGTGATGCCAATCTCATCTTCGAGTTGTGATAACCATTTCGACAACGCGGGCTGGGTGATATTCATCATCCGGGCGACGTGAGTCAGATTTCCCTGTTCGCCCAGTGCAATAAGCGTTTGCAGGTGGTGCAACTTCAGTTTCTGCGCCCAGTTTGCCATTTGCTATAACCTCCAGGTTATACCTCTGCATGAAAAGCCATTGTACATTTCATCTCCAAACATACAAAGTCGCAACATACCTAAAACAAAACAGACATCAACTCTACCTGCACTGAGGCATTCACTATGACTCAACAACATGATCTACAAGCGCTGATCGATTCCGCCCCCGTCGGTAAGACCCAGTGGCGCGTTATCATCTGCTGTTTTCTGGTTGTCATGCTCGACGGATTTGATACCGCGGCGATTGGTTTTATCGCACCCGACATTCGCACTCACTGGCAACTGACTGCCGGCGATCTGGCCCCGCTGTTTGGCGCAGGTCTGCTGGGACTGACCGCTGGCGCGCTGCTCTGTGGCCCGCTGTCCGACCGTTTTGGCCGCAAAAGAGTGATAGAACTCTGCGTGGCATTGTTCGGTGCGCTAAGTCTGATCTCGGCTTTTTCACCCGATCTACAAACGCTGGTTATTTTGCGCTTCCTGACCGGTTTAGGTCTGGGCGGCGCAATGCCAAATACCATCACCATGACGTCTGAATACCTGCCAGCGCGTCGGCGTGGGGCACTGGTCACCATGATGTTCTGCGGATTCACCCTGGGATCGGCAATGGGCGGCATCGTCAGCGCGCAGCTGGTGCCGGTGATTGGCTGGCACGGCATCCTGGTGCTGGGAGGCGTTCTACCGCTGATGCTGTTTGTGGCCCTGCTGTTTGCGCTACCGGAATCCCCACGCTGGCAGGTTCGTCGTCAACTGCCGCAAAACGTGATTGCCAGAACCGTTAGCGCCATCACCCGGGAACGTTATGACAATACCCATTTTTATCTCAACGAGGGCGCCGCAATTGCTAAAGGCAGCATTCGCCAGCTGTTCGTCGGGCGACAGCTGCCCATTACCCTGATGCTATGGGTAGTGTTCTTTATGAGCTTGCTGATTATTTATCTGCTCTCCAGCTGGATGCCAACGCTGTTAAACCACCGTGGAATTGATCTGCAGCATGCCTCCTGGGTGACCGCTGCCTTCCAGATTGGCGGTACGCTTGGCGCGCTGGCGCTGGGCGTGCTGATGGATAAATACAATCCTTTCCGCGTGCTGGCCGTGAGCTATGCGCTGGGCGCGGTATGCATCGTCATGATTGGTCTGAGTGAGAACGGCCTGTGGCTGATGGCGCTGGCCATTTTTGGCACCGGCATTGGTATCAGCGGTTCTCAGGTTGGTCTTAATGCGTTAACCGCCACGCTTTATCCGACACAAAGCCGGGCGACGGGCGTCAGCTGGTCTAATGCGGTGGGACGCTGCGGCGCGATTGTCGGCTCACTTTCCGGCGGCGTGATGATGGCGATGAATTTCTCATTCGATAACCTGTTTTTCATTATTGCCGTCCCGGCGGCCATCAGCGCGGTGATGCTTACGCTGCTGACGGTTGTTATCCGCCAGTCGGCCTCTGCCTCGAATACTCTGCCTCGCGCAGGTGTTGTGAATGAATAAGGAGAATCCCTATGTCTGAACTGAATCAGGATGTTAAGAACAGCCGTCAGCAGTTTTACCAGCATATTTCCGGGCAGAATCTGACCCCGCTGTGGGAGTCGCTGCATCGTCTGGTGCCGCCAACTCCGAACGCACATTGCGCGCCAGCGTACTGGAACTATCAGGAGATCCGTCCACTACTGTTAGAAAGTGGCAATCTGATTGGCGCGAAAGAGGCGATTCGTCGCGTGCTGGTGCTGGAAAACCCAATGCTGCGCGGACAGTCTTCAATCACCCCAACGTTGTACGCGGGATTGCAGTTAATTATGCCGGGCGAGGTTGCGCCGAGTCACCGCCACAACCAGTCTGCGCTGCGCTTTATTGTCGAAGGGAAAGGGGCATTTACCGCCGTGGATGGCGAGCGCACCCAGATGCAAGAAGGCGATTTTATTCTGACGCCGCAGTGGCGCTGGCACGATCACGGCAACCCGGGCAGTGAACCGGTGGTGTGGCTGGACGGTCTGGACCTGCCGTTGGTGAACCTGCTGGGCTGTGGCTTTGCGGAAGACTACCCGGAAGATCAGCAGCCGGTCACGCGCAAGGAAGGGGATTATTTACCGCGCTACGCGGCCAATATGCTGCCGCTGCGTCATCAGAAAGGTAACTCATCGCCGATTTTTAACTATCGCTACGATCGCAGCCGTGAGGCACTGCATGACCTGACCCGTATGGGCGACGCCGATGAATGGGACGGTTACAAGATGCGTTACGTCAACCCGGTAACCGGCGGTTATCCCATGCCTTCAATGGGAACCTTCCTGCAACTGTTGCCGCAGGGCTTTTCCTCACGAATGGCGCGTACCACCGACAGCACTATCTACCACGTGGTGGAAGGAAGTGGGCAGGTCACCATCGGCAATGAGGCCTTCAACTTTTCGCCAAAAGATATCTTTGTGGTGCCGACCTGGCACGGCGTGTCGTTCCAGACCCGCGAAGATACCGTCTTATTCAGTTTTTCGGACAGACCGGTTCAGGAAGCACTGGGGTTGTTCCGCGAAGCACGTTATTAATTTGGGAGAGAGAAAATGACGCAATACGTATTTGAACCACAAGCGCCTGTTACCGTTCCGGTTGTTGGCTGTGATGAACAATTTCCTGTGCGCCGTGTTTACTGTGTGGGCCGTAACTATGCCGCTCATGCCCGTGAAATGGGCTTTGATCCGGATCGCGAACCGCCGTTCTTTTTCTGTAAACCTGCCGATGCGGTAGTCCCGGTGGCGGCTGGTCAGACCCTCGAACTACCGTACCCATCGCAAACCGATAACTATCACTATGAGATAGAGCTGGTGGTGGCGATTGGCAAAAAGGGCAGTGATATTCCGCTGGAAAAAGCGCACGAATATATCTGGGGCTATGCCACCGGTCTGGATATGACTCGCCGTGATCGGCAGATGGAGATGCGCCAGATGGGGCGTCCGTGGGAAATTGGCAAAGCGTTTGATCTCTCCGCGCCCATCGCGCCGCTGCATAAAGCCAGCGAAAGTGTGGATGTTAACCATGCGCCAATCTGGTTGCAGGTCAACGGCGACGATCATCAGCGTAGCGATATTCGCCACCTCATCTGGTCTGTGAATGAAACCATCAGCTATCTGTCTGGCTTCTTCGAACTGCAGCCGGGCGATCTGATCTACACCGGTACCCCTGAAGGCGTGGGGGCGGTAGTGAAAGGGGATGTGATCACCGGAAACGTAGACGGTTTAACCCCCATCGCCGTGAAGATTGTCTGAGGTGGATGATGAAGCTGTACAGTTTCTTTAATAGCTCGGCGTCATATCGGGTGCGCATTGCGCTGGCGCTGAAGGGGCTGGATTACCAGACGGTGGGCGTCAACATTCGCATTGGTCAGCAGAACGAACTGGCCTACCGACGGATGAACCCGGTGGGACTGGTGCCGACGCTGGTGACCGATGACGGAGAATCACTTGGGCAGTCGCTGGCAATAATTGACTGGCTGGATGGCCACTTTCCGCAAACGCCGCTGCTGCCTGCCGACTTCCCGGTGCGCAGTAAGGTGCTGGAAATTGTCTATGCCATCGCCTGTGATATCCACCCGGTGAATAACATGCGGGTACTGCGCTACCTGAGCGAAGAGTTAAAGGTCAGTGAAGAAGATAAAAAACGCTGGTATGCACACTGGATCCAGCAAGGGTTAAGCGCGGTGGAACAGATGCTGCGCCAGAGTCATTCGGGTAAGTTCTGCGTGGGTGATGCGCCGACGCTGGCGGATTGCTGTCTGATCCCACAGTGGGCGAACGCGTTACGTATGGGCTGCGATCTGAGCGGATATCCGCGCTGTAAGGCGGTATATGATGCCTGTACTCAGCTTCCGGCGTTTATCGCCGCCGCGCCCGAGAATCAACAAGATAAAATTCCAGCCTGATAAGGAGAACGACAATGGCTAAAGTGACACGCGCAATTATCGTGGGTGGCGGGATTGGCGGCGCGGCAACCGCGCTATCGCTGGCCCGTCAGGGCATTAAAGTGATGTTGCTGGAGAAAGCGCACGAGATTGGTGAAATTGGCGCGGGTATTCAGCTCGGGCCGAATGCATTCTCTGCTCTGGACAGCCTTGGCGTGGGGGAAGTCGCCCGTCAGCGTGCTGTTTTTACCGATCACATCACGATGATGGATGCGGTAAACGCAAAAGAGGTTGTGCGCATTGAAACCGGGCAGGCGTTCCGCGATCACTTTGGCGGTCCTTATGCGGTTATCCATCGGGTTGATATTCACGCCAGCGTTTGGGAAGCGGCGCTGGTGCATCCTAACGTTGAGTATCGCACTTCAACTAACGTGGTTGATATTCGCCAGACAGAGAATGACGTGACGGTATTTGATGAGCACGGCAACAGCTGGACGGCGGATATTTTGGTGGGCTGTGACGGTGTAAAATCGGTCGTTCGTCAGTCTCTGATTGGCGATGCGCCACGGGTTACCGGACACGTGGTCTATCGCGCCGTGATTGATTGTGATGATATGCCGGAAGATTTACGCATTAACGCACCGGTGCTGTGGGCCGGACCACACTGTCACCTGGTGCACTATCCGCTGCGCGGAGGTAAGCAGTATAACCTGGTGGTGACCTTCCACAGTCGTCAGCAGGAAGAGTGGGGCGTGAAGGATGGCAGCAAAGAGGAAGTGCTCTCCTATTTTGCGGGTATCCATCCGCGCCCGCGCCAGATGCTGGATAAACCGACATCATGGCGGCGCTGGTCCACCGCCGACCGCGAGCCGGTAGAAAAATGGGGAACCGACCGCATCACGCTGGTGGGAGACGCCGCGCACCCGGTGGCGCAATATATGGCGCAGGGTGCCTGTATGGCGTTGGAAGACGCGGTAACGCTCGGTAAAGCGCTACAGCAATGTGACGGCGATGCGGCTGCTGCCTTTGCGCTGTATGAGTCGGTGCGTATTCCGCGTACCGCACGCATCGTCTGGTCAACGCGTGAAATGGGCCGTGTCTACCATGCTGCAGGCGTCGAGCGGCAGGTGCGTAATCTGCTGTGGAAAGACAAATCGCAGGCGGAGTTTTATCGCGGTATGGAATGGCTGTACGGTTGGAAAGAAGATAACTGCCTGTTGCCGCGCTGAGCCTCTTTAATCTCCCGAACGGAGGCGCTACCATAGCGCCTCTTTTTTTGCGGGTGACGATATGCGTGTTTTACTGGCGCCGATGGAAGGCGTGCTCGACTCACTGGTGCGCGAGCTGCTGACTGAAGTGAATGATTACGATCTGTGCATCACCGAGTTTGTGCGCGTGGTGGATCAGCTCCTGCCGGCAAAAGTATTTCATCGACTCTGCCCGGAACTGCATAATAACAGCCGGACGCCATCCGGCACGTTGGTTCGCATTCAGCTGTTAGGACAGTATCCGCAGTGGCTGGCGGAGAATGCCGCACGCGCGGTAGAACTGGGCTCGTACGGTGTCGATCTGAACTGCGGCTGTCCGTCGAAGCTGGTGAACGGTAGCGGCGGTGGCGCAACGTTATTGAAAGATCCTGAGCTTATCTACCGGGGCGCAAAAGCTATGCGTGAGGCGGTCCCGGCTCATCTTCCGGTGACGGTGAAAGTTCGTCTGGGCTGGGACAACAGCGACCGGCAGTTTGAAATTGCCGATGCCGTCCAGCAGGCCGGTGCCAGCGAACTGGCGGTGCATGGCCGAACCAAAGAGCAGGGCTACAAGGCCGAACATATTAACTGGCAGGCGATTGGCGAGATCCGCCAGCGGCTGACCATTCCGGTTATTGCGAATGGCGAAATCTGGGACTGGCAGAGCGCCCAGGATTGTATGGCCATCAGCGGATGCGATGCGGTGATGATCGGACGTGGCGCATTAAATATTCCGAACCTGAGCCGCGTGGTGAAATACAACGAGCCGCGTATGCCGTGGCCTGAAGTCGTGACGCTGTTGCAAAAATATACCCGCCTTGAAAAGCAGGGGGACACCGGGCTGTATCATGTAGCGCGGATTAAGCAGTGGTTAGGGTATTTGCGCAAAGAATATTCAGAGGCAACCGCGCTTTTTCAGGAAATTCGTGCGTTAAACAATTCGCCGGATATCGCGCGGGCGATTCAGGCCATCGATGTAGCCCAATTGCATTAACAAATGAACCGGCCACCGGAGTGGAAGTTCCTGTCAGTTAAGAATTATTGAGAACATTTGATTCTTGCTCAAGGTTCCGTTCACCTCAGCAGTGTCATTTCTCTGAAGCGCAGATACCTGTGAACGTGCAAGGGAGGCTCGCCGCCACCTCCCTTGCAACCCAGGCTCCCGGCGGGAAAATCGTCGCTGTGCGATTCATTCACCTTATGCCGTCTGCCTGTCGGGTCGGGGCCGAGCCTGCATCCATGCAGGCCGTCCCCTCTGCCCGCATCCCTGCGGGCAGACCCGGCCAGACGTCAACGCCTCATCGATTTTCAGCCGGACCGGGGTCATCGCTTCAACTCTCTGACTTCCATTGAAACCCGTTTTGCTATTTAAACAAAAAAACGCAGATGGTCAGGTGTGGACTGGTCCGGCTGAAAATTGCCGACGTGTTTCCGTAAGGCCGGGAGAGCCAGCATGGATGCTGGCTCAGGGCGCGCTTTGCAAGGACGCTTCCTCGCGCCCGGCCCGGTAGCCTGGAGGAATAAGCGGAGGGTATTGCGTAGCAACAATTTTCCCGCCGGGAGCCGGGATTGTTAAGGGTACGGCGATAGTACCCTTAACACGTTCACAGGCAGTATTGTTTCAGAGAAGTGAAAAACATAAGGTGAACGTAGCAATACACCGGAGGCAACAAATTCATTACTACCGGAGTAATCTTTTTTAAAAAATCATCTTAAACACGCCTGTTACCACCAATAGCCCAATCAGAAAAATAATCAGAATTACCCACAGCAGAATTTTCATTAACTTTCCTTTTTTTGGTAAGTTCAGATTGAGTATAGGAAAGTATCAATCATTCTGCCTGGGGGCGTTGTTATGCTGGTTTACGTGCGCTGAGCAGAAACACCATCGGCCGCTCTTTTTCTTCATCTAAAGCCGGGTTTTCAGCAATCTGTTGCCCGGAAGGTCCCCATTCATCGAGACAAACGATCTCGAATCCGGCGGCAATCAGCGCATTAATCCAGGTCGCCAGCTTACGGTGCTGTTTTTTGACGCCTTCAGCAAACCAGTTACTGATGCGCTCACCTTCCTGCTGATAATGATTAACCGGCCAGGACTGCTGCCCGGTTTTATCTTTTATCCAGCCCTGATTAAGCGGTGCGGTATAAATTGGATGCTCGGCAGAGAAAACTAACATACCGCCTGGTGTTAATGACTGGTAAATGGTTACGAATAATCGTTCTATATCGTGCAAATAGTGCAGGGCAAGCGAGCTATAAACCAGGTCAAAAGAATTTGGGGACAGGGTTAGCGTTTCGAGATCTTCACGCTGATAAACGATGCCATTACCCTGCGTCATACTGTGTGCCTGGGTTAACATTTTTTGTGAAATATCCAGTCCCATTACGCTGGCTGCCTGATTATCGCGCGCGTAGCGGCAAAACCAACCATATCCACAGCCCAAATCAAGAATGTTTTTGCCTTGAAGAGAGGGGAGCATCGCTTGTATTGTCGGCCATTCTGGCGCGCCGTCGAGTCCCTTTACTGAACGATCCAGCGTGGCATATCCGGCAAAGAACTCAGGATCGTCATAGATATTCTGTGACATAACATCTCCATCCATTAATTATTAAAATTATTTAATCTATATTATTCACAAGGTGTATATTTTTCTGATTATATATTTTTATTGCCAAAGATGTATTGCCACGCGTAACTAAAAAAGCAACAGCGACAAGTCGTAATCTCTGCACATCTTTTCTTACCTGTATATCTCCATGAATCGTAATTCTGTGTTTGTCACGACGGCATTGTTGCCGCTTTTTGTTCTGATGTCTGGATGCGCGCCGATGCATGATGACCGCCAGTCTCTGTCACAGCAGACGCCTGCCGCAAATGTCGATACCACATTGCCTGCCGCGTTAAAAAATGGCTGGCCGGACAGCCAGTGGTGGAAGGCATATCACGACCCCCAGCTTAATGCGTTGATTGACAGCACGTTGCGAAATTCTCCTGATATGCAGGTCGCGGAACAGCGCATTCAACTGGCGGAGGCGCAGGCTAAGGCCGTGGAAGCGCAGGATGGCCCGGAGATCGACTTCTCCGCAGACGTTGAGCGTCAGAAAATGTCAGCAGAAGGACTGATGGGACCGTTTGCTACTGATTTGGATGGAAATACAGGGCCGTGGTACACCAACGGTACCTTTGGTTTAACCGCCGGCTGGAATCTGGATCTGTGGGGTAAGAATCGGGCCGAAGTGACTGCGCGTATAGGAGCCGTTAAGGCGCGTGAGGCTGAGCGCGAGCAAACCCGGCAGCTGCTGGCGAGCGGTGTCTCCCGTCTTTACTGGGAATGGCAGACGCAGGCGGCGCTGAAAACCGTGCTGACGCAAATCGAAACTGAGCAGCAAAACGTGATTACCGTCGATCGTCAACTGTATCAAAACGGCCTCACTTCTTCGGTGGAAGGCGTCGAAACCGATATCGATTCCAGCAAAACAGAGCAGCAGCTGAATGATGTCAGCGGTAAAATGAAGGTGATTGAGGCGCGCCTAAGCGCGTTGAGCAACTCGCAGTCCGTTGCCCTGAAGCTCCATTCGACCAAACTGCCCGTGGTTGAAAGTCAGCTCCCGTCCCAGCTAGGTTATTCGCTGCTTGCCCGTCGACCAGATTTGCAGGCGGCTCACTGGTACATTGAGTCATCGCTGAGTAGCATTGATGCGGCGAAAGCGGCGTTTTATCCCGATGTGAATCTGATGGCATTTTTACAACAGGATGCGTTACATCTGAGTGACCTGTTCCGCCATTCCGCGCAGCAAATGGGCGTAACCGCCGGGCTGACGCTGCCTATCTTTGACAGTGGCAGGCTGAATGCGAATCTCGATATAACGAAAGCGCAAAGTAATCTGACGGTGGCGAATTACAACAAAGCTGTGGTGGATGCGGTGAATGACGTGGCACGTGCGGCATCGCAGGTAGAAACATTGGCGCAGAAAAATCAGCATCAGCAGCAGATTGAACATGACGCTCAGCGCGTAGTGGGGCTGGCACAGGCGCGCTTTAATGCGGGTATTATTGCGGGCTCCAGGGTCAGCGAGGCAAAGATCCCGGCATTACGTGAGCAGTGCAACGGTCTGCTTTTACAAGGGCAGTGGCTGGATGCCTCAATCCAGTTGACCAGCGCGCTGGGTGGCGGTTATCACGCATCCTGATTGTTCGGCCCGCCGGTGTTCCGCTGTCGGGCCATCTTCATTGCGCTTTACGCGTGCTTCGGCGTTTCATCCACCAGCGGACGCCCGCGACTATCCCGATAACCAGCACCAGCCAGATGCCATGCTTGATATGCTGGTCAAGGCTGTGCAGCCACGGCGCGATCACTTCACCACCGACGTAGCCGAGGGTGGTAAATAGCAATGCCCAGACAAACGCGCCAAGAATATTCAGCGGTAAAAAGATCTTCGGCGGCAGGTGACTGGCGCCAATCAGTAAGGGACCAATAACGCGAAAGCCGTACATAAAGCGAGTACCGACAACAAACAGGTAAGGACGTCGTTGGATCATTTTCTGCGCATAATGAATTTTCGCCTGATGGCGCGAGAAACGACGCAGAATTTTGCCGCCAAAACGACGTCCGAGTAAATAGAGCAACTGATCGCCAATCATCCCACCCAGCGCGACCGAGAGCACCACCAGCGGGAATTTCAGGACTCCCTGATGCGCCACGACGCCGCCTAACAGGGTAATGGTTTCACCTTCTGCCAGGCTGCCGATGATTAACGCAGCATAGCCGTATTGCGCAACATAATGCGTTATATCCATACGTTGTATGACCTCCACTGGTCATAGCATACACCCAATGAATACTTGATGCCGGAAAAGACGCATAGTAGCGCTTAACGTCGTTCAGTTCCCTAATGCCTGATGGCGCTTCGGCGCTTCGCTTATCAAGCCTACGGCTTACACACTTTTTACCCGGCGCTTCGGTATTTTTCATGTGTACATAAAATAATCAAAAGCTGAATTATACTTGAAGTGTTGAGGTCCGGAGCTGACAAGAAGGGGGCGGTATGAACCATGTCTGGGGGCTGTTTTCCCATCCCGATCGTGAAATGCACGTGATCAACAGCGAAAACGAAAGTGTTTCGCATCACTATACCCACCATGTACTGCTGATGGCGGCAATCCCGGTTGTTTGCGCATTTATCGGTACCACGCAAATCGGCTGGAATTTTGGTGATGGCAATATCCTGAAGTTATCTCTGTTGACCGGATTTGCGATGGCAATTCTGTTTTACGGGGTCATGCTGGCAGGCGTCGCTGTCATGGGCCGGGTTATCTGGTGGATGGCACGTAATTACCCGCTGCGTCCGTCGTTGGCCCACTGTATGGTCTTTGCAGGATATGTCGCGACGCCGCTGTTTTTAAGCGGATTGGTCGCACTTTATCCGCTGGTCTGGCTGTGTGCATTAGTAGGAACGATCGCGCTATTTTACACCGGCTATTTACTTTATCTCGGCATACCGACGTTCCTGAACATCTCTAAAGAGGAAGGCCTGAGCTTTTCCAGTTCGACGCTGGCGATCGGTGTGCTGGTACTGGAAGTTCTGCTGGCGATTACGGTAATCCTGTGGGGTTACGGCTATCGATTATTCTGACGGGTAAACCTGTCTGCACTGCGTTGTTGACGTAAAAGTCAGCAACGCAGCATTTCGAGACGATTCTCCTGTGGCGGCAAACCTGCTGGATCGCTATGATGCCTGAGCTAGCTTGAGATAATACTTAGTCTCTGGCGGTGTGCGTTGTGACGTGCGTGAACCATTATCAGAAATCTCATCATGCTGAAATTCCGAGTTTCATTATTAAGCCTTGCCCTGGTGCTGGCCGTTCCTTTTGCACCCCAAGCCGTGGCTAAAACGGCAACTACCGCAGCGGCTTCTCAACCTGAGATAGCGTCCGGTAGCGCGATGATTGTTGATCTGAATACCAACAAAGTTATCTATTCGAACCACCCGGACCTTGTGCGTCCGATTGCGTCGATTACCAAATTAATGACCGCGATGGTGGTGCTTGATGCACGACTGCCGTTGGATGAGAAACTGAAAGTTGATATCAGTCAGACGCCGGAAATGAAAGGCATCTACTCTCGTGTGCGACTGAACAGTGAAATTAGCCGTAAAGACATGCTGTTGCTGGCGCTGATGTCATCAGAAAACCGTGCGGCGGCGAGCCTGGCGCATCATTACCCTGGCGGTTATAACGCGTTTATTAAGGCCATGAATGCCAAAGCGAAAGCGCTCGGCATGACTCAGACTCGCTTTGTGGAACCAACTGGCTTATCGATTCATAACGTATCGACCGCTGGTGATTTAACCAAGCTGCTGATCGCCAGCAAGCAGTATCCGCTGATTGGCCAGTTAAGCACCACGCGTGAAGATATGGCGACCTTTGCCAACCCGGCTTATACGCTGCCATTCCGTAACACCAACCATCTGGTATACCGCGATAACTGGAATATTCAGTTAACCAAAACCGGGTTTACCAATGCGGCAGGACACTGTCTGGTGATGCGCACGGTGATCAATAACAAACCGGTGGCGCTGGTGGTGATGGATGCGTTCGGTAAATATACCCACTTTGCCGATGCCAGCCGTTTACGAACCTGGATTGAAACGGGCAAGGTGATGCCGGTTCCGGCGGCGGCGCTGAGCTATAAAAAGCAAAAAGCCGCGCAGATGGCGGCGGCAGGTTCGGCGACGGGCGAGCAAACCGCACAGAACGATTAAACAAGACGTCTTATCCGGCCTGCACAAAACTAATGTGGCTGTAGGCCGGGCAAGCGAAGCGCCCCCGGTAACATGCCCGGTGGCGCTTATCTTTTTCTGGTTTACGACTCTTTCCAGAACTTTTGCTTACTCGTTTTACCAATCCCCGGATTCATACTGTTGGTGGGGTCATTCTCGCGGTAAAAACGGGTTAATGTTTCCGGTGCTTTATACAGATGTCCGACGTTATGCTCTGCCGGATACTGTGCTCCGCGCTCGTGCAGAAGCTCCAGCATCTGCTCTTTCAGCGCATGCGCATCCACGCCTTTTTTCACGATGTAATCCTGATGGAAGACGTAGCACATAAAGTGGCCGTAATAGAGTTTGTGCACCAGTTGGCTGTCGATCTCTGCAGGCAGATGCTCGTACCATTCGGTATCGTTCCGACGCAGTGCGATATCCAGCGCCAGAATATCTTCCACTTCATCGGCATGTACTGCCTGATAACGAATCGCCGCGCCAGCCGCCGCAAAGCGATGCAAAAACGCCTTGCTGCCTTCTTCCGGCGTACAGGCAAAGAAGTCGCCTTCAGCGGTTTTGAAAAACTCGCTTAGCCAGTTTTGCGCTTCAGCCACGCCGCCACCGGCCATTTTTAACAGCAGGTGATGTTCATACTTATCGCGCCAGCTTTTCATGCGCGCGGGTAAGTGGCTGGGGAACAAATGGCCAAATTTCTGCATTGCCCGATCGGTGAAATGCGGACGGAAAATTTTCACTTTTTCCAGCATCGCATCGGTGCGACCTTTCAGGGTGAAGAAGAACGGCATTTTGTCGGTGCCGAGCTTGTCGATCATCAGAAACGTATCTTTGCCGTATTGCTCAGCGATGTCATAAATATCGCGGTGCATATATTCACCGGCGACCGGCAGATGCTCAAATTTTGCCAAAATATGACGGCGGATCTCCGTCAGCACCTCTGGCTGGTTGGTACCGATGTAAAAGACCTGCTGGTTTTTTTCGGCTTCGAAGGTGTCCAGACGCACAGCAAAAACCGCGAGCTTGCCTGCACAACCGGATGATTCAAACAACCGGTCCGGGTCGGCGTTATAGCGAGCGGGCGTGTCCGCCTCAATATCTCTGACGCGGGTAACGTAGTCGTGATCGTGTGCATGACGTCCATCGTGGCGCACATCGTCATCTTTGATACGGTCGTCATCAAGTTTGCTAAGGATCTGTTCCGGGGTCTGGCCCAGTTCGATACCCAGATGGTTAACCAGCTGTAATTTACCCTGCTCGTCAATACGCGCAAACAGCGACATCTCCGTGTATGCCGGACCGCGCTGAACCAGCGAGCCGCCGGAGTTGTTACAAATACCGCCAATCACTGAAGCGCCGATACAGGAAGATCCGATCACCGAATGCGGCTCGCGGCCAAACGGTTTGAGCGCTTTTTCCAGTGAATAAAGCGTGGTGCCGGGATAGGCCAGCACCTGTTCGCCTTTGCCGATGACGTGCAGCTTATCAAGGCGCAGGGTGCTGATAATGACAATCTCGCGATCGTAATCATTACCGCTCGGCGTAGAGCCCTCGGTCAGGCCAGTGTTGGCGGCCTGCATCAGGATAATTTTATCTGCGGCGACGCAAGCGTTGAGGACGCGCCACAGTTCTAAAAGCGAGCCAGGGAACACCACGGCGAGTGCATCGCCCTGACCGGAGCGGAATCCCTTGCGATAGCGGGCGGTTTTAGCAGGGTCTGTGAGCAGGTGTGAATGACCTACCAGACGGGTCAGTTCATTCAGAAAAGCTTTATTATCTGTTGTAATGGAAGACATTCTCCACTCCTTGTGGTGGGACTCAATATCAGAAACAAGCATAGCGCTTTGTATGACAATACGCTTTCTCATTCACATTGTCTCTGGGTTGTCTTCCACTGAGTCGCGTTGGTTTCGAAAATTAGGAGAATAACCTTAGCTTTCTTTATCGCTCCCGTTTAGTCTTACGGCAAACTGCGGTTTTTGTTATATTTTCGCTGCCTCGTCGGGAAAAAATAAAGAGAGAATCAACATGAAATGGCTATGTTCTGTAGGTGTCGCGGTGAGTCTGGCGTTGCAACCAGCGCTGGCGGACACGCTGTTTGGTAACCATCCTCTGACGCCAGAAGCGCGGGATGCATTCGTTACCGATTTACTTAAACAGATGACCGTGGATGAGAAAATTGGGCAACTACGCTTGATAAGCGTCGGGCCTGATAACCCGAAAGAAGCCATCCGCGAGATGATCAAAGACGGGCAGGTTGGGGCAATTTTTAACACCGTCACGCGCCAGGATATCCGCAAAATGCAGGATCAGGTGATGGAGCTCAGCCGCCTGAAAATTCCTCTCTTTTTTGCCTACGACGTATTGCACGGCCAGCGTACCGTGTTCCCGATAAGTCTCGGCCTGGCATCCTCTTTTAATCTCGATGCGGTCAGAACCGTTGGCCGTATTTCCGCGTACGAAGCTGCCGATGATGGTCTGAATATGACCTGGGCGCCAATGGTCGATGTCTCTCGCGATCCACGCTGGGGCCGTGCCTCGGAAGGTTTTGGTGAAGACACGTATTTAACGGCTACGATGGGTAAAACCATGGTGGAAGCGATGCAGGGGAAAAGCCCAGCGGATCGCTATTCGGTGATGACCAGCGTCAAGCACTTCGCCGCCTATGGCGCGGTTGAAGGTGGCAAGGAATATAACACCGTCGATATGAGCCCGCAGCGTCTGTTCAACGACTATATGCCGCCGTACAAAGCTGGGCTGGATGCCGGTAGCGGTGCGGTGATGGTGGGTCTTAATTCGCTAAACGGTACGCCTGCAACCTCAGACGCCTGGCTGTTAAAAGACGTGCTGCGAGATGAATGGGGCTTTAAGGGGATTACCGTTTCCGATCACGGCGCGATTAAGGAACTGATTAAGCACGGTACCGCCTCCGATCCTGAAGATGCGGTGCGTGTGGCGATCAAGTCCGGCATCAACATGAGTATGAGCGATGAGTATTACAGCAAATATCTGCCGGGCTTGATTAAATCCGGCAAAGTGACGATGGCGGAGCTGGACGACGCCGCGCGCCACGTGCTGAACGTGAAATATGATATGGGGCTGTTTAACGATCCGTACAGCCATCTGGGAGCCAAAGAATCTGACCCACAGGACACCAACGCAGAAAGCCGTTTGCATCGCAAAGAGGCGCGTGAAGTGGCGCGTGAAAGCCTGGTGCTGCTGAAAAACCGTCTGGAAACGTTGCCGCTGAAAAAATCCGCCACCGTGGCGGTTGTCGGTCCGCTGGCCGACAGCAAGCGTGATGTGATGGGCAGTTGGTCCGCCGCTGGTGTTGCCGATCAGTCAGTAACGGTACTGACGGGGATTAAACATGCCGTCGGCGATCAGGGCAAAGTGCTGTACGCCAAAGGGGCGAATATCACCAACGACAAAGGCATTGTTGATTTCCTCAACCTGTATGAAGAAGCGGTGAAGGTTGACCCTCGTTCGCCACAGGCGATGATCGATGAAGCCGTTAACGCCGCGAAGCAATCTGATGTGGTTGTCGCGGTAGTCGGTGAAGCGCAGGGGATGGCGCATGAAGCCTCCAGCCGCACCGATATCACCATTCCGCAAAGTCAGCGTGACCTGATTGCTGCGCTGAAAGCCACGGGTAAACCTCTGGTTCTGGTGTTGATGAACGGTCGTCCGCTGGCGCTGGTTAAGGAAGATCAACAAGCCGATGCGATCCTCGAAACCTGGTTTGCCGGGACGGAAGGCGGTAACGCCATCGCCGATGTGCTGTTTGGTGATTACAATCCGTCAGGCAAGCTGCCGATGTCTTTCCCGCGCTCTGTTGGACAGATCCCGGTCTATTACAGCCATCTCAATACCGGTCGTCCGTATAACGCCGATAAGCCGAACAAGTACACGTCGCGCTACTTTGATGAAGCCAATGGTCCGTTGTATCCCTTTGGTTATGGCCTGAGCTACACCACGTTTACGGTTTCTGATGTGAAGCTCTCTTCTCCGACGATGAAGCGTGACGGAACCGTGACGGCCAGCGTGCAGGTGACCAACACCGGCAAGCGCGAAGGTGCAACGGTGATTCAGATGTATTTACAGGATGTGACCGCCTCCATGAGTCGTCCGGTAAAACAGCTGAAAGGTTTTGAAAAAGTGAATCTTAAGCCAGGTGAAACCCAGACCGTCAGCTTCCCGATTGATATTGAAGCGCTCAAATTCTGGAATCAGCAGATGAAATACGATGCAGAGCCTGGCAAGTTTAACGTCTTTATCGGTGTGGATTCCGCCAGAGTGAAGCAGGGCGAATTCGAACTGCTTTAATTGACGAGTAAATTCATGCAGCAGGCCTGATGGCGCAATGCTTATCAGGCCGACTAAATCGTACCACCCGGCAAATTCATATTGGGTTTGCCGGATTTTTTTTATTTTATTATCGCCTTACCGCTAATAACTCTCAGCGTTACCACCCAATAGCCAGGTTAAGGCTTGATTTTTCGACTATGCTTTTTCCTCAAGTCTCTGAAAAGGGCCGCAAAAGGATGAGGAGTACAGCATGATAATCTCAAAAGTATCGGTGGGTTCGCTGGCGCTGTTAGCCGCGATAAGCCTGCCCTTACAGGCCGCGTCACCCGTCACGGTCGGTTCAAAAATCGATACCGAAGGGGCGCTGCTCGGCAACATTATTTTGCAGGTGCTCGAAAGCCATGGCGTGAAAACCGTCAATAAAGTACAGCTGGGTACTACCCCAGTGGTGCGTGGGGCAATCACCTCCGGTGAGCTGGATATTTATCCGGAATATACCGGTAATGGCGCATTCTTTTTTAAAGATGAAAATGATCCCGCGTGGAAAAATGCGCAGGCCGGATTCGAGAAAGTGAAAAAGCTGGACGCAGAGCAAAATAAGCTGGTCTGGCTAACGCCTGCTCCTGCCAACAATACCTGGACCATTGCAGTACGCCAGGATATCGCGCAAAAGAACAAGCTTGAGTCCCTTGCTGATTTAGGCCGTTACCTGAAAGACGGCGGAACGTTCAAACTTGCCGCCTCTGCTGAATTTATCGAGCGGGCTGACGCGCTGCCTGCGTTTGAAAAAGCCTATGATTTCAAACTGAATCAAAACCAGCTGTTGTCGCTGGCAGGAGGGGATACCGCGGTGACGATTAAAGCGGCGGCGCAGCAGACTTCTGGCGTCAATGCGGCGATGGCTTATGGCACCGATGGCCCGGTTGCGGCGCTCGGTCTGCAAACTTTAAGCGATCCAAAAGGTGTCCAGCCCATTTATGCGCCAGCACCCGTGGTGCGTGAATCGGTGCTGAAAGACTACCCGCAAATGGGAGAATGGCTACAACCGGTTTTTGCCAGCCTGGATGAAAAAACGTTGCAGCAGCTGAATGCCAGTATTGCCGTGGAGGGGCTGGATGCGAAAAAAGTTGCAGCAGACTACCTGAAGCAAAAAGGATGGGTGAAGTAACGGAGTTTGCAGCAGGTGGGTGTTTTGTCAAAGATTTCAGTTAATCGGGTGCTGTTGTTACTGGTACTTCTTACCTTCGCGGCGGCAGCGCTGCCTTTCATTAGCTATGCGCCTAATCGCCTGGTCTCTGGTGAGGGGCGCCAACTCTGGGATATCCGGCCCGACATGGCGTGGGGATTGGCAGTAGCCTGTTTGCTGCTGTTTCTTCTGTGCTTTGTACCGGGAAAGCCCGGCAATATATTGACGCTTGTTATTAGCCAGTTGCTGGTTATAGCAGCGCTGGTAACCGCAGGAACAACGGCAACGTATCTGGCCCAGACGGGAAGTCCACTGGCCAGAACCAGCCTGGGCAGCGGGTTCTGGTTGGGGCTAGGACTGATGCTGCTGGCCGCCAGTGACGCCATTCGTCGCATCACCGAACAGGCGTCATGGCGCTGGCTTTTGCACGCGCAAATGTTTATTTTTCCGCTGGTGCTTTTGTTCTCCGGCACGTTTAACGATCTTTCCCTTCTTAAAGAGTATGCCAACCGCCAGGATGTTTTTAACGACGCCCTGGCACAACATCTGACAATTCTGTTCGCTACCGTGGTGCCCGCACTCGTGATTGGCGTACCGCTGGGCATCTGGTGTGCTTTCTCTGTCGCCCGTCAGGGACCGGTTTTTGCAGTACTGAATATCATCCAAACCATCCCCTCCGTCGCGCTGTTTGGCCTGTTGATTGCGCCCCTTGCCGGGCTGGTGAAGCATTTTCCCTTGCTGGGTTCACTCGGCGTCGCCGGAACCGGCCTGACGCCTGCGCTTATTGCGTTGGTGCTGTATGCGCTGTTACCGCTGGTGCGCGGCGTAGTAGCTGGATTGCATCAGGTTCCACGCGATGTGCTGGAAAGCGCCCGAGCGATGGGAATGAGCGCGCGACAGCGGTTTTTCTCGGTGCAGTTCCCGCTGGCATTGCCGGTCTTCTTGCGCAGTTTACGGGTAGTGATGGTGCAAACGGTGGGAATGGCGGTGATTGCCGCGCTGATTGGCGCAGGGGGATTTGGCGCGCTGGTCTTTCAGGGATTGCTCAGTAGCGCCGTCGATTTAGTGTTGCTGGGCGTGATCCCGGTTGTGGTACTGGCGATATTGATTGATGCGCTGTTTGATTTAGGGCTCGTGCTGTTGAAGGTAACAAACAATGATTGAATTTCGCCATGTCAGTAAAACCTATGGTCAGCAAACAGCCGTTGACGACCTTAATCTGCGGTTGGGGGAGGGCAGCTTTTCGGTGTTAATTGGCACGTCAGGTTCCGGGAAATCCACCACACTGAAAATGATCAATCGGCTGGTTGAACATGACAGCGGACAGATTCGCTTTGCTGGGGAAGAGATCCGCAGCCTGCCGGTGCTGGAGTTAAGGCGGCGCATGGGATACGCGATTCAGTCTATTGGCTTGTTTCCCCACTGGACCGTCGCGCAGAACATCGCCACGGTGCCGCAGCTACAAAAGTGGTCGCGTTCACGTATTGATGACCGAACAGACGAACTGATGGCGCTGCTGGGTCTTGAGGAAAGTTTGCGCCATCGTTATCCGCATCAGCTGTCTGGCGGGCAACAGCAGCGGGTCGGCGTGGCGCGTGCCTTGGCGGCAGATCCGCAGGTACTGCTGATGGATGAGCCTTTTGGCGCGCTGGATCCGGTCACCCGCGGTGCGCTGCAGCAGGAGATGACGCGTATTCATCGTCTGCTCGGGCGTACCATTGTGCTGGTGACGCATGATATCGACGAGGCGCTAAGGCTGGCGGAGCATCTGGTTCTGATGGATGCAGGAAAGGTAGTACAGCAAGGCACGCCGCTGTCGATGCTGACTGCACCGGCGAACGAATTCGTGCAAACATTCTTTGGCCGTAGTGAACTGGGCGTACGTCTGTTGTCGCTTCGCATGGTAGGGGATTTTATCCGTCGCGGTGAACACACCGCCGGTGAACCGTTGGTAGATGAAATGACGCTGCGTGATGCGTTGTCGGTGTTCGTAGCGCGCGGTTGCGACGTCTTGCCGGTCGTGACCCTGCAGGGGGTGTCCTGCGGGACGCTTCATTTTCGTGATTTGCTTTCCGAGATGCCGACCCGTGAAACGTCTTGCTGATCCGTTGTTATGGCTTATTGTCCTGTTTCTGGTCCTGTTAGTTGGGTTGCCTCATAGTCAGGCCTTGTTCAGTGCGCTATTTCCGGCGCTACCGCGTCCCGTGTATCAGCAGGAAAGTTTTGCGGTGCTGGCACTGAGCCATTTTGGCCTGGTGGGGATTTCAAGCCTGATTGCCGTACTTATTGGCACCGGGGCCGGTATAGCGGTAACCCGGTCCTGGGGCGCGGAATTCAGGCCCATGGTGGAAACCATCGCCGCCGTGGGACAGACCTTTCCGCCAGTTGCTGTGCTGGCGATCGCCGTACCGGTGATGGGATTTGGTCCTGAACCGGCAATTATCGCGTTGATCCTGTATGGCGTATTACCGATCTTGCAGGCAACGCTGGCGGGACTCGGCGGAATTTCACCCAGCGTGATGGATATTGCCAGCGGAATGGGCATGAGTCAGGGGCAGCGGCTGCGTAAAGTCGAGTTGCCGCTGGCGGCCCCGGTGATTCTGGCCGGGATTCGCACGTCGGTGATTATTAATATCGGCACCGCAACCATCGCCTCAACCGTTGGGGCGAACACGCTGGGTACGCCGATTATTATCGGGCTGAGTGGGTTCAATACCGCCTATGTGATTCAGGGGGCGCTGCTGGTCGCGCTGGCGGCGGTAATTGTTGACCGCGGGTTTGAGAAATTAGCGAGACATCTTACCCGGCACGTAAAATAAAGGTATAACCTGCCAGCATGACACCGCCGATACCGCCGATGGCCATCAGCAGGAAGAGGGTAATGACACCGATTTTAGCTGCGCTCATTATGCACTCCTTATGTGAATTCAAGGATTGTACACTATTTGTTAATAGAATATTAAATGCCGAGTGGATAAATATCGTGACCTAACGCGCGCCATTCATTCAGCTGTTGCTGCTGAGCGGGCGTTTGGTTTTCGCCGCACCAGACAAGCAAGGTGCGACCTTCAAACAGCTCCGGTCGCAGTTGGTTCAGCGAATGGGCAAGGACGTCAATGCGCCATCCCTGCTGGCTGGCGACCCAACCTTCCAGCCATAAGCGGGTCGTATCCTGAATGTTCCAGCCAACCACCAGAGCATCTTTCCCCTGTTTCTTACGTGCTGAGGCCAGACAAATCGCGATGTAGTTGATCAGTACGCCGTCGAGGATCCCCAGTAACGCCTGCAGGATCGGCTGTTGGCATTGCAGACGTCGGCGTAACGGAATGAACAAATGGGTGTTGAGCGTTTGTGCGGGATAATCCTGGCCACGCTCTTTGATCCATAGTCTGAGGCTATGCAGATTATTACTTTGCAAATAGCTCAACAGCGTCTCTTGTTGTTCACGCCAACCGTTATGCACATCAATGCTCTCATTGCTGAGCAACATTTTAACCTTACTTACCTGGACACCGTTGTTTATCCAGCGTTTTATCTCGCGGATCCGGTCAATATCTGCATCGTTAAACAGGCGATGCCCGCCGTCTGTCCGCTGCGGTTTAAGTAATCCGTAACGCCTCTGCCACGCGCGTAAAGTGACAGGGTTGATATCACAAAGCAAAGCCACTTCACCTATTGTGTAAAGCGCCATCGTCGTCTCACTCTTGCTCGCGAGGTCCCAGTTTTACTTTAGACGCTCTTTTGCGAACTAGGTAGTTTTGTCTGTTTTTTGATCTATGAATGGGTGAATTTGTAACCATGCTCGCGCTTTCGAGTGATCGTTCTCACAAATTCGTCTTTTTTTGCAACACTTCAAAGAAAGTTACACGCAGCCCATGTATGTTACGCGCTTTTAAGTGATGTGTGGTTGGCGGGTATGTACGAGTTTAATCTGGTGTTGCTGCTGCTTCAGCAGATGTGTGTGTTCCTCGTTATCGCGTGGCTCATGAGCAAAACGCGTTTGTTTATCCCGCTGATGCAGGTGACTATCCGACTCCCGCATAAACTGCTTTGCTATGTTACTTTTTCCATTTTCTGCATTTTAGGCACCTATTTCGGGCTGCATATCGATGACTCTATTGCTAACACTCGCGCTATTGGCGCGGTGATGGGCGGGCTGCTTGGCGGCCCGGTGGTCGGTGGCTTAGTTGGTCTTACCGGCGGTTTGCATCGTTATTCTATGGGTGGGATGACAGCGCTTAGCTGCATGATCTCGACCATTGTGGAAGGGTTGCTCGGCGGGCTGGTGCACAGCGTGCTCACCCGTCGTGGTCGTACCGATAAAGTCTTTAGTCCGCTGACTGCGGGGGCGATTACCTTTGTCGCCGAACTGGTGCAGATGCTGATCATCTTATTAATTGCCCGTCCGTTTGACGATGCGTTTCGGTTGGTCAGCAATATTGCCGCACCTATGATGGTAACCAATACCGTGGGCGCCGCCTTGTTTATGCG
This sequence comes from Citrobacter sp. Cpo030, assembly GCF_030333005.1. Taxonomy (NCBI): domain Bacteria; kingdom Pseudomonadati; phylum Pseudomonadota; class Gammaproteobacteria; order Enterobacterales; family Enterobacteriaceae; genus Citrobacter; species Citrobacter sp. Cpo030. The sequence continues at coordinate 225,910 of NZ_JAOWGT010000043.1, forward strand.
TATTTTGCTCGATAAACGGGCGATGTTTGAAAAATATACCTCCGCTTTTTCCGCCACAGCACTCAAAGTTGCCGCCTCAACGGAAGGTATTTTACGCCAGGGGTTCAACGAGGTTAACAGCATGAAGGTTGCTCAGGTGCTGTATGAAGAGCTGGATATCGGTGCGGTGGCGATTACCGATCGTGAGAAACTGCTGGCATTTACCGGTATTGGTGACGATCACCATCTACCCGGAAAACCTATTTCATCGTCATATACCCAACGCGCGATTGAAACCGGAGAGGTGGTGTATGCCGATGGGAATGAAGTTCCTTACCGTTGCTCTTTGCACCCGCAATGCAAATTAGGCTCGACGCTGGTGATCCCTCTGCGAGGTGAAAACCAGCGGGTAATGGGGACCATCAAACTGTATGAAGCCAAAAACCGCCTCTTTAGTTCGATCAACCGTACGCTGGGGGAAGGGATCGCCCAACTGCTTTCGGCACAGATTCTGGCCGGGCAGTATGAGCGGCAAAAAGCGATGCTCACGCAGTCGGAAATAAAACTCCTGCACGCCCAGGTCAATCCCCATTTTCTGTTTAATGCACTTAACACCATCAAAGCTGTGATCCGACGCGATAGCGAGCAGGCCAGCCAACTGGTGCAGTATCTGTCGACGTTCTTTCGTAAAAATTTAAAACGCCCGTCGGAAATTGTGACGCTGGCCGATGAAATTGAACACGTTAATGCTTATCTGCAAATTGAAAAGGCACGATTCCAGTCGCGTCTTCAGGTGACCTTGACGGTGCCAGAAGAACTTTCGCATCAGCAATTACCCGCCTTTACTCTGCAGCCCATCGTGGAGAATGCCATCAAACACGGCACTTCTCAGTTACTGGATACCGGTGAAGTATCGATTACCGCCCGTCGCGAAGGGCAATATCTGATGCTGGATATTGAAGACAATGCTGGGCTGTATCAGCCAACCTCAGAAGCCAGTGGACTGGGTATGAATCTGGTCGATAAACGACTGCGCGAGCGGTTTGGCGATGATTTTGGCATCAGCGTAGCGTGTGAACCTGACCGCTTTACCCGAATCACTTTACGACTTCCTCTGGAGGAACTGGCATGATCAAAGTGCTGATTGTCGATGACGAACCGTTAGCCCGGGAGAATCTGCGGATCCTGTTGCAAGAGCAAAGCGACATCGAGATTGTCGGTGAATGTTCGAATGCGGTGGAAGCCATTGGCGCGGTGCATAAATTGCGTCCGGATGTTCTGTTCCTTGATATTCAGATGCCGCGAATCAGCGGCCTGGAAATGGTTGGTATGCTTGATCCTGAGCATCGTCCATACATTGTTTTTCTGACCGCCTTTGATGAGTATGCGGTGAAAGCCTTCGAAGAACATGCGTTTGATTATCTGCTCAAGCCGATTGAAGAAACACGGCTGGAAAAAACGCTGATCCGTTTGCGTCAGGAGCGCACCAAGCAGGATGTATCACTGCTGCCAGAAAATCAGCAGGCACTGAAGTTTATTCCGTGCAGCGGCCATAGTCGGATTTATTTGCTGCAAATGGATGATGTGGCGTTTATCAGCAGTCGCATGAGTGGTGTGTATGTGACGAGCAGTGATGGTAAAGAAGGTTTCACTGAGTTGACGCTCAGGACGCTGGAGAGCCGTACTCCTCTGCTGCGTTGTCATCGGCAATATCTGGTGAATATGGCGCAATTGCAGGAGATCCGTCTGGAAGACAACGGTCAGGCGGAACTGATTTTGCGTAACGGACTGACCGTTCCGGTGAGTCGTCGTTATCTTAAAAGTCTAAAAGAGGCGATTGGACTGTAAAACTGATACACTGCGCGCCATTGCATCACCGACAGTTGAAGGCTCTATGCTAAGTAACGATATTCTTCGTAGCCTGCGCTACACCCTAAAAGCGAACAATAACGACATGGTGCGTATTCTTGCGCTTGCTGACATGGAATCCACCTCCGCAGGTTTCGATACCTGGATGACAAAAGAAGATGAAGCAGGGTTTGTTCGTTGCCCGGATATCATTCTCTCCGGTTTTTTAAACGGCCTGATTTATCATCTGCGTGGTAAAGATGATTCTGCACCGGAACTGGCGCTGGAGCGTCGTGTTAATAACAATACGGTGCTGAAAAAGCTGCGTATCGCTTTTTCGCTGAAAACCGACGATATTCTGGCTATTATGACCGAGCAGAAATTCCGTGTGTCGATGCCGGAAATTACCGCCATGATGCGTGCACCTGATCATAAGAACTATCGCGAATGCGGCGATCAGTTCCTGCGTTATTTTCTGCGTGGTTTGACATCACGGGTACATAACGCGAAGCCATAAAGAAAAAATGGGCGACGCCGATTAACATCGGGTCGCCGATGGTTTACTTCACTTCTTTAAAACCCGCCGATTCCATTACCGTTTGCATTTGCTTCATGCTGATGTTTTTATCGGCGTTTTCAGATAGCTTCATCCCTGAAATAGCCTGCAACGCTTTTATATCAACTTTTTCCATATCGATAGTGACATTTTCTTGCGCGTAGGTATCTGAATAGGTGAGTTTTTCTTCTATGCCAGTAATGTTTTGATATTTGGCGCTTAATGCGTCGAATACTTTTGCTGCCTCCTCTTTATTGCTGGCACCGACTGACGCATAGCTAATTTTACTTTCGGAGATTTGCTTCAGGACTTTATCACCTTTATAGGTGTAAGAGACGGTGATATCAGAACCATTAAGGTTGGCATTGAATGTTTTTGTCTCTTCTTTATCACCACATCCCGCCAGGGAAAAAACCACAATCGATGCCACGGCGAGAAAAAATAATTTTTGTAACGCTTTCATGTAAAACTCCATTTCATGAATATCGGATGTTAAATAATAACGTCCACGAATCTGGTGAGCTCAGACTATCTTGATACCAGAGCAGTATAGAATAAATCTAATATTAACAACGAAGCAGTCCGAAAATGGAGCAGGGGTTGAGATTAGAGGAAGCACTTGCGTAGCAAAAAAAAGCGCTGCAGTTGCAGCGCTTGAGATGTTTGATTTACTTCACCTGTTGGCCTGGTTTTGCACCTTCATCCGGGCTTAACAGGAAGATATCTTTCCCGCCAGGACCTGCGGCCATCACCATCCCTTCGGAAATGCCGAAGCGCATCTTACGAGGAGCCAGGTTGGCAACCATAATGGTCTGGCGGCCAATCAGGACCTTCGGATCTGGATACGCAGAACGAATACCAGAGAAGACGTTACGTTTCTCACCACCGAGATCCAGCGTCAGACGCAGCAGTTTGTCGGAACCTTCCACGAACTCGGCGTTTTCAATCAGCGCTACGCGCAGGTCAACTTTGGCGAAATCGTCAAAGGTGATGGTTTCCTGAATCGGGTCATCAGCCAGCGGGCCGGTAACCGGTGCAGCTGCTGCTTTCACTTCTTCTTTCGACGCTTCAACCAGCGCTTCAACTTGTTTCATGTCGATACGATTGTAGAGCGCTTTAAAGGTGTTGACCTTGTGGCCGAGCAGTGGCTGCTCAATGGCATCCCAGCTCAGTTCGCTGTTCAGGAAAGCTTCAACACGTTCAGCAAGCGTTGGCAGAACCGGTTTCAGGTAGGTCATCAGCACGCGGAACAGGTTGATACCCATAGAGCAGATCGCCTGCAGGTCGGCATCGCGGCCTTCCTGTTTAGCCACGACCCACGGTGCCTGTTCGTCAACGTAGCGGTTTGCCACGTCGGCTAGCGCCATGATTTCACGGATCGCTTTACCAAATTCGCGGCTTTCCCATGCTTCGCCAATCACCGCTGCGGCGTCGGTGAAGGTTTTATACAGCGCCGGGTCGGCCAGTTCATTCGCCAGAACGCCGTCAAAACGCTTAGCAATAAAGCCGGCGTTACGGGATGCCAGGTTGACTACTTTGTTGACGATATCGGCGTTAACGCGCTGGACAAAGTCTTCCAGGTTCAGGTCGATGTCATCAATACGTGAAGAAAGCTTCGCGGTGTAGTAATAGCGCAGACTGTCGGCATCGAAGTGCTTCAGCCAGGTGCTGGCCTTAATGAAGGTGCCGCGAGATTTGGACATCTTCGCGCCGTTCACCGTCACATAACCGTGTACGAACAGGTTGGTCGGCTTACGGAAGTTGCTGCCTTCCAGCATGGCAGGCCAGAACAGGCTGTGGAAGTAAACGATATCTTTACCGATGAAGTGATACAGCTCGGCGTCGGAATCTTTCTTCCAGTATTCGTCAAAACTGGTGGTGTCACCGCGCTTATCGCACAGGTTTTTGAATGAACCCATATAGCCAATTGGCGCGTCCAGCCAGACATAGAAGTACTTGCCAGGCGCATTCGGGATTTCAAAACCGAAGTACGGGGAATCGCGAGAGATATCCCACTGTTGCAGGCCGGATTCGAACCATTCCTGCATTTTGTTGGCGACCTGCTCCTGTAACGCGCCGCTGCGTGTCCACGCCTGCAGCATTTCGCTGAATGACGGCAGATCAAAGAAGAAGTGTTCGGAGTCACGCATCACCGGCGTTGCGCCAGACACGACGGATTTCGGCTCGATAAGTTCGGTCGGGCTGTAGGTTGCGCCGCAGACTTCACAGTTATCGCCGTACTGATCCGGAGACTTACATTTCGGGCAGGTGCCTTTAACGAAACGGTCCGGCAAGAACATGCCTTTTTCCGGATCGTAAAGCTGGGAGATTGTGCGGTTCTTAATAAAACCGTTCTCCTTCAGGCGAGTATAAATCAGCTCAGACAACTCACGGTTCTCTTCGCTGTGCGTCGAGTGGTAGTTGTCGTAGCTGATGTCAAAACCTGCAAAATCAGTCTGATGCTCCTGACTCATTTCACCGATCATCTGCTCTGGCGTGATCCCAAGCTGCTGTGCTTTCAGCATGATTGGCGTACCGTGTGCGTCGTCCGCGCAGATGAAGTTAACCTGGTGGCCGCGCATTCGCTGGTAACGGACCCAGACATCAGCCTGGATGTGCTCCAGCATATGGCCGAGGTGGATTGAGCCGTTGGCGTACGGCAGCGCGCACGTTACCAGAATTTTCTTCGCGACTTGAGTCATAGTGGGCAATTACTTCTTTTGTAGTGAAAAGGGCTTTGATAGTACCAAAATGGTAATTACTGCGCCAAGCGATAAGGGCATTTATCCGTAAATGAATAATTGTTGCGGTTGGAGTAAACTACCTGGTGACTATTGTATATTCAGAACAACAAAAAGGAGTCGGGATGAACGCACAATCCCAGGCCAAATCACCAGAGACCCTGCGCGCCATGGTTGCCGGGACGCTGGCGAATTTTCAGCATTCAACCCTGAAGCATAATCTGACGACGCTTAAAGCGTTGCACCACGTCGCCTGGATGGATGACACGTTGCACGTTGAGCTGGTCATGCCGTTTGTCTGGCATAGCGCGTTTGAGGACTTAAAAGAGCAATGTAGCGCCGATCTGCTGCGTATTACCGGTGCGAAAGCGATCGACTGGAAACTGTCGCATAACATCGCGACGCTGAAACGCGTGAAAAACCAGCCGGGTATTAATGGTGTGAAAAACATCATCGCCGTCAGTTCAGGTAAGGGTGGTGTGGGTAAATCCTCTACCGCCGTGAACCTGGCGCTGGCGCTGGCTGCAGAAGGTGCGAAGGTGGGGATTCTGGACGCCGATATTTATGGTCCGTCTATCCCGACAATGCTTGGCGCGGAAAACCAGCGTCCAACCTCGCCAGATGGTACCCACATGGCACCGATCATGTCTCATGGTCTGGCAACGAATTCCATTGGTTATCTGGTCACTGACGATAACGCAATGGTATGGCGCGGCCCGATGGCCAGTAAAGCGCTGCTGCAGATGTTGCAGGAAACCTTATGGCCGGATCTTGATTATCTGGTACTGGATATGCCGCCGGGCACCGGTGACATCCAGTTGACGCTGGCGCAGAACATTCCGGTAACGGGTGCGGTTGTTGTCACTACGCCGCAGGACATTGCGCTGATCGATGCGAAAAAAGGCATCGTGATGTTCGAAAAAGTCGAAGTGCCGGTATTGGGTATTGTTGAGAATATGAGTATGCATATTTGCAGCAACTGCGGTCACCATGAACCGATCTTCGGTACCGGTGGGGCGCAGAAGCTGGCCGAGCAGTATCACACCCAACTGCTGGGACAGATGCCGCTGCATATTTCTCTGCGTGAGGACCTCGATCGTGGTACGCCGACGGTTATCAGTCGCCCTGACAGCGAATTTACTGCTATTTACCGCGACCTGGCAGGACGAGTGGCTGCACAGCTCTACTGGCAAGGAGAAGTTATTCCGGGCGAGATTGCCTTCCGCGCGGTGTAATTTATAGCATTACAGATATTCACCGTATCAATGTATTATTGATGCGGTGAATATATTAAATTTAAAAATCTTACGATATTGTCCATTCTGCGTTTATAATTCATGCCTTTTTCCGAATAAATCACCTCGATGCATCATTATAATTGATCAAATCTATCTCATTAATCTACAATTTCAATTGGTTCAAATAGGGTGTTATGCCCATAATCTGCTGAACAGGTCCTCTGTATGCTATTTGATGCTAACCACAGGAATAACGATTAAAATGAAAAAAAGTTTACTGATGGGAATTATAGCTCTGACTTATGGAATGAGCGCACCTACCTTCGCTTCCGATACTGCGACCTTAACAATCAGTGGGCGAGTCGTTGAACCAACCTGTAGTGCTGACGTCGTGAATAACAACGTTCAACAGAAATGTGGTCAATCTCTTCATCTTTCAAATGTCAGTCATGTGGATCCTGTTCCGGCGAAGGGTGTCGTGACCGAGGTCGTTTCTGTGCCTGGAGATTCTTTGCGGCAAATAGTGTTAAATCGTTACGACTAGACTAAGAATCTCAGCGTTAATATTAAGCACTCATCATTTATATGAATGATGAGTGCTTTTTTATTATCATCACAAATAAAAATCAACAATTAATAACGCTAATTTATTAAATGTATAAATAGTGTTTATCTTCACTTATTTGTTGCAATTATATTGCAATTCGTAACTTGTTTTAAATCAACAAAACAACGCGTTCACATTGCGATAACGTTTTTGTTGTGCGAATTTAAATCCAAGAGTTAACCCTCTTAACAAATAGAAATTATTTTATTAAGGAAGATATTATGAAACGTTCAATTATTTCTGTTGCTGTACTGTCTGCTGTATTTATGAGCGCTGGGGCTTTTGCTGCCAATGAAATTGGCACGTTAACCATCAATGGTACGGTGGAAAATAGTTCCTGTTATTTTAAAAATAGCGATGCGAAAAGCACTATTACACTGCCAAATATTGATGCTTCACGTTTTTCTGGTTTGTCTACTGGTGCTACCGTAGGTGACGAAAAGAGGGATGATGATTCAACACCAATGGTTATTGTGTGTCCAGTAGGTACAGAATTAAATACTGTAAGAATTACTGGTGCACAATTTACATCCGGAGTTCTGAATAAAACGTCTGGTGATGCAAACGGTGTTGGTTTTAATTTAGCATTGGGTGATAAGCAAATTACAGATGCTGAAGAGAGTAATCTAAAAAATGAGCTTACAGTAAAAGAAACCAATGATGGAATTGAGTATACTCTGGATTTCAAAGCAAAATATGCTCGTCTTAATTCTGATATCCCGGTAACCGCAGGGACATTGTCTTCGGTTTTAACCATTTCCGTTTCTGCAGACTAAATTTCTATGCCGGTGTCTTCACCGGCAATTTATTAAAAAGGACGAACGCGAAATGAAATGGATTCTAACGGCTTTATTAATTGCATCTACGCACCCCGTCCATGCTGGTATAGTGATTTATGGCACTCGCGTTATCTACCCGGCAGAAAAAAAAGAAGTATTGGTTCAATTGACGAATCAGGGGGTGCGGTCTTCACTGGTACAGTCATGGATTGATGATGGATATACATCGTTACCACCGGAAAAAATTCACGTACCATTTATGCTTACTCCTCCAGTGGCTAAGATAGCAGCGGACTCTGGCCAGCAGTTGAAAATTAAAAAAATGCCGAATATGTTGCCAAATAATAAAGAAAGTTTGTTTTATCTTAATGTACTGGATATTCCACCAAACAATCCAGACAGTACTGGTAAAAATGTATTGAAATTTGCAATGCAGAATCGCATTAAATTATTCTATCGGCCTAAAGGAATTGCCCCAGTTAATAGAGGTACATTTCAGAAACTTTCCATGAAACGTAGCGGTAGTATTTATTCCATTAAGAATGATGCCGCTAACTGGGTCACGGTGACGGAAGTAAAAGCTAATAATGTTAAAATTAATAACGAAAGTATTATGCTTGCACCGCTCTCCAGCACAGACGTGGCATTAAAAAGTGCTAATGCCAATCAGTATAAAATGACTATTATTGACGATCACGGTAATTATATTAGCCATAACGTCAGCCTAAAATAACAGGAGCTGGTTATGTTAAGGATGACTCCGATTGCTTCGGCGGTATTACTGTTGCTACTTGGCATTGATGCCCATGCCGCAGAAGAAACGTTTGATACAAATTTTATGATGGGTGGAATGAAGGGTGAGAAAGTTTCTGATTTTCGCCTCGATGATAATCAACCTCTGCCAGGCCAATATGATATTGACATCTACGTCAATAAACAGTGGCGTGGTAAGTATGATATTACTGTTAAGGATAATCCGGATGACACCTGTCTATCCCGCGATGCATTAACGCGTCTGGGGATAAATATACAAGCATTGGACAAGCAGAATGAATGCCCAACCCTAAAGCAGGTGGTGCAAGGGGGCAGTTATGCCTGGAATATCGGCACGTTTCGTCTGGATCTCAGCGTTCCGCAGGCGTTTGTCGATGAACTTGAGCAAGGGTATGTTCCTCCTGAGAATTGGGATCGTGGCATCAATGCTTTCTATACTTCCTATTATGCCAGTCAGTATTACAGCGACTATAAGGATTCTGGTAACAGCAAAAGTACCTATGCGCGTTTTACCAGTGGGTTAAACCTGCTGGGCTGGCAGCTGCATTCTGATGCCAGCTATAACAAAACCGATGACAGCAGCGGGGAGTGGAAAAGCAACACCCTGTATCTGGAACGCGGCATCCCGCAAATTTTGGGCACTCTGCGTGCCGGGGATATGTATACCTCATCAGATATTTTTGATGCTGTGCGCTTTCGTGGCGTACGGTTGTATCGCGATATGCAGATGCTGCCAAACTCAAAGCAGAATTTTACGCCGCTGGTTCAGGGGATTGCGCAAAGCAATGCGTTGGTCACCATCGAGCAGAACGGCTTTGTGGTTTACCAGAAAGAGGTTCCGCCTGGCCCGTTCTCAATTGCTGATTTGCAGTTGGCTGGTGGCGGTGCGGATCTTGACGTCAGTATCAAAGAGGCGGACGGATCGGTAACAACCTATCTGGTGCCCTATGCTGCGGTGCCCAATATGTTGCAGCCGGGTGTCTCAAAATATGATTTTGCCGCCGGGCGTAGCCATATCGAAGGCGCCAGTAACCAGACCGACTTTGCACAGATGAGCTATCAGTACGGGCTGAATAATCTGTTAACGCTGTACGGCGGTACCATGCTGGCGGATAACTACAATGCGTTTACGTTGGGTACCGGCTGGAATACGCGTATTGGCGCGATTTCCGTTGATGCAACACAGTCCCACAGTAAGCAGGATAGCGGTGATGTGTTTGACGGGCAGAGCTACCAGATTGCCTACAACAAGTATTTGACGCAAACCGCCACCCGTTTTGGCTTAGCGGCGTATCGCTACTCTTCAAAAGACTATCGCACGTTTAACGATCATGTCTGGGCCAATAACAAAAATAGCTACCGTCGTGATGAAAACGATGTGTATGACATTGCAGATTATTATCAGAATGATTTTGGTCGTAAGAACAGTTTTTCGGCCAACGTCAGCCAGTCTCTGCCGCAAGGCTGGGGTTCATTCTCGCTCAGTACGCTGTGGCGAGATTACTGGGGGCGTAGCGGTAGCAGCAAAGATTATCAACTGAGTTATTCCAATAGCTGGCAACGGATTAGCTATACCTTTTCAGCTAGTCAGACTTACGATGAAGATCATCACGAAGATAAACGTTTTAACATCTTTATCTCCATTCCGTTTGACTGGGGAGATGATATTAGCGCTCCGCGCAGACATTTGTATGTGTCTAACTCAACGACTTTTGATGATGATGGTTTTGCGTCTAACAATACCGGGCTTTCCGGTACTGCAGGCAGTCGCGATCAGTTTAACTATGGGGTGAATCTCAGTCATCAACGGCAGGACAGCGAGACAACAGCGGGCGGCAATCTGACGTGGAATGCGCCAGTTGCTACGCTTAACGGCAGCTACAGCCAGTCGTCTAAATATACGCAAGCTGGCGGCAGCATTTCGGGTGGCCTTGTGGCCTGGTCTGGTGGTGTGAATTTAGCCAATCGATTATCAGAAACGTTTGCTGTAATGCATGCACCGGGTCTGGAAGGGGCTTATGTAAATGGGCAAAAATACCGTACGACCAACCGTAATGGTGTGGTGGTCTACGACGGTTTAACGCCGTTTCGTGAAAACCACCTGACGCTGGATGTGTCTAACACCAATAGTGAAACCGACCTGCAAGGCAACCGCCGCAGCGCCGCCCCGTACCGCGGAGCGGTAGTGCTGACAAGGTTTGATACCGACCAACGCAAACCCTGGTATATCCGGGCGCAGCGCCCTGATGGTTCACCGCTGACGTTTGGTTACGAAGTAGAGGATATTCATGGACACAATATTGGGGTGGTAGGCCAGGGAAGCCAGCTTTTTATTCGCACCAATGAAGTACCGCCGGAAATAAAAGTAGCGGTCGATAAACAACAGGGACTTTCATGCTCAATCACCTTCGGCAAAACGATTGATGAAAGTAAAGTTTATATTTGTCGGTGAGGAGGAGATATGAGATTTATCCTGGGATTAATTTTGGTTATGATGTCAAGTTCAGTATTATGCAATTGTTTTCCGGTTTCATTTAAATTTTTGGATTTTAATCCAAGTACTACTGGTGCAACAGCTGAAAGTGACGTGATTGAGTTGGATTTGAATGATGCCTCTCTTAATTCATTTCAATCAATAGAAGACATTCCTCTTAATTTTACGGGAGGAAATAGTACCTATCATTGTGATTTTGGAATGTCTAACCCAGGCTCACTTTATAAGTTAACAGCCAGAAGTCAAGAATCTGGCACCTCTGAATACTATCAGATATTAACAACTGGAAATAATGATGGTGTATATGTTGAAGTTCAGCTGTCTGTTAATAGTTTACTCGGTTCTTATAGCGTTGAGAATAGTCTTTATGGTTTTGCTCGTTATTATTTTAATTTCCCAAGAGATGATCTTAATTCTAAGGTAACCTATGCAATTAAATACAGATTAACGAAAAATAAACCTGTTTCATCTGAAACAAAAAACATAGGGGATACAGTGACTCTTAAAGATCATGTGCGTTTTAATGAAAGTCCTGGATCGAATTCTTATAATTTAAAACAAAATATAAGAGTTAAGTTTAATTACACTCCAACCACATGTTCTTTTAATGATACTACCGTTAAAGTTAGCAACATAAGTTACGGAGATGTAAGTAAAGGGCTTGCGCATGATGCTGATGCCGAAGTAAAAATTGATTGTGACCAAACTGTGGCCTATGCCACAAGATCTGTTCATTACAGATTCGTTTCTGATAATGCTGTAGGTAATGTTTTGCCTAATGAATATACGAATAGTGATAGCGCGGGAAATATTGGCTTTGAGTTAATAAAAGATGGTTCTGTAGTGAATTTAAGCAATAACCGTTATGATCTGATAGCATGGGGAGATTTAAAAGAAAACGTGGCCAGAAATACGATTATACCGCTGAAATATAAATATACTCCTTATGGAAATAAGATATTTAAAGCCGGGCAGGTACTAAGCCGTGTAAAAATTGTTATCGATTATGATTGATCATGCTATGGTATTTTACGCACTCCCTCATCAGAGCGAGTGCGTATTTTTTCACCGATGATAAAAAATCTCGCCATCGTAGGCTTTAATGATCTTTGCATCGGCATCATTGACCAGCACATACGCGCCGCCCATGTAGGTCCAGTGGGTGCCTGCCGTCGGCGCGGGCAGGTTGCGCAGATTCCACTGTTTAATGGTGTATTCTTCGGTGAGATACAGTGGTGGAACCTTGTCACCGGGTTTGAAATGGGTGAAGTCAGCAATAAAGCTGCTCAGTTCATACTTATCGATACCGGTGGGGGCAGCTGTTGCAGCTGGTGCGGCCCAGACGACGCTGCTTGCAAGCAGAAGTGCACCCAGCAACATTTTATTCTTCATACCCATCCTCTCTACCTCTTCGGGTCATCAAAATCAGTCATGTATCATTCCTGGCATACCGGATGTCTGACAAGCACTATTTTGTGATCACTCCAGTCATTTCGTAAAAAGTGTAAATGAAAGTACAGAATTGCAGCAACCTTGACCAGTAGTTTCACTGCGGGAGTGGGGAGTGCGCCAATTTACATCGTTAAGCACAGGCAGTATCCTGTTACTGAAACCAGCATATTACGTTTGTGTTTCAACGACTCGGGGTGCCCTTCTGGTGAAGGCTGAGAAATACCCGTACCACCTGATCTGGATAATGCCAGCGTAGGGAAGTCTGACACTGCTCGTGTCCCTTCTTCGCGCGGGCAGGAGCTGAACCATGCAGCCTGACCTGCACAGCCGCGCACTCGCGGCTCACACTTTGCACCAATTTAGAACCTTATCCCCGCTCACACACTGTATGACCAATGAGGTCGTGCAAAGCTTTACTGCCAATACATTACTGGCGCTGGGCGCATCGCCTGCGATGGTGATCGAGCCTGAGGAAGCCAGCCAATTCGCCGCTATTGCCAGTGCATTGCTGGTTAATGTCGGCACCTTAACTCGGGAACGGGCCGCGGCGATGCGTGCCGCAGTTAAGCAGGCTCATCATGCTAAAACCCCGTGGACGCTCGATCCCGTTGCCGTAGGTGCGCTTGAGTTTCGCCGTCACTTCTGCCTGGAATTATTGTCACTACAGCCTGCTGCTATTCGTGGCAACGCTTCGGAAATACTTGCTCTGGCCGGCATGAACGGTGGTGGACGTGGCGTGGATACAACCGATACGGCTGTTGCTGCGCTTCCGGCAGCGCAGGCGCTGGCTCGTCAGGTTGGGACTATTGTCGTGGTTACCGGCGAAGTGGATTACGTCACCGATGGTCAGCGTACCGTCCGCGTTGACGGCGGTGACCCGTTGATGACTCGCGTGGTGGGCACTGGATGCGCTCTTTCAGCGGTTGTTGCGGCCAGTTGTGCCTTGCGTGGTGACCGACTTGATAACGTCGCCTCCGCCTGTAGTTGGATGAAACAGGCCGGGCAAATAGCCACCGAGCAATCAAACGGACCGGGTAGCTTTGTCCCGGCATTTCTCGACGCCCTCTATAACCTGAACGCCCAGGAGCAAGCATGAAACGGATTAACGCATTAACGATCGCCGGAACCGACCCAAGCGGTGGCGCGGGTATTCAGGCTGATTTAAAAACCTTCTCGGCGCTGGGTGCTTACGGCTGTTCGGTTATCACGGCGTTGGTGGCGCAAAATACGCGCGGGGTGCAGTCGGTGTATCGTATTGAACCTGATTTTGTCGCCGCGCAGCTGGATTCGGTGTTGAGTGATGTGCGTATTGATACGACTAAAATCGGTATGTTGGCGGAGACGGACATTGTCGAAGCTGTCGCCGAACGTTTACGTCGCCATCGGGTACAAAATGTGGTGCTGGACACGGTGATGTTGGCGAAAAGCGGCGATCCGTTGCTGTCTCCCTCGGCGGTAGAAACGCTGCGTACCCGTTTGCTGCCGCAGGTTTCGATTATCACCCCTAATTTACCGGAAGCGGCGGCGTTGCTCGGGGCATCGCATGCGCAGACTGAGCAGGAGATGTTAGAGCAGGGAAGGGCGCTACGGGCGTTGGGCTGCGAGGCGGTGTTGATGAAGGGCGGTCATCTGGATGATGCACAAAGCCCCGACTGGCTCTTTACTCGCGATGGTGAGCAGCGTTTTACCGCACCAAGGGTGATGACCAAAAATACCCATGGCACCGGTTGTACGCTATCGGCGGCGTTGGCAGCCCTGCGTCCGCGCCATAACAACTGGGCCGATACCGTACAGGAAGCCAAACTGTGGCTTTCAGCGGCGCTGGCACAGGCCGACACGCTGGAAGTTGGCGAAGGAATCGGTCCGGTCCATCATTTCCACGCGTGGTGGTAATGGGTATACTGGCTGCAGAAACGGCGGCCAGGAAAAAGATAAATGGAACAAGCGCATACCCAGCTTATCGCACAACTGAATGAACGTATTTCAGCGGCGGATAACACGCCGCTATATATGAAATTTGCGCAGACGGTGAAGAATGCTGTGCGCAGTGGGATCCTGGAGCACGGCAATATCCTGCCCGGCGAGCGCGACCTCAGCCAGTTGACCGGCGTTTCTCGGATTACGGTACGCAAGGCGATGCGGGCCCTGGAAGAAGAAGGTGTAGTAACACGTGCCCGCGGTTATGGAACGCAAATTAATAATATTTTCGAGTATTCGCTTAAAGAAGCGCGCGGTTTTTCTCAGCAGGTGGTGTTGCGCGGTAAAAAACCGGATACGCTGTGGGTCAACAAGCGCATTGTGCCTTGCCCGGAAGAGGTGGCCCAGCAGTTGGCTGTCGCCGTGGGGAGTGATGTCTTCTTGCTCAAACGCATTCGTTACGTTGACGAAGACGCTGTTTCTATTGAAGAGTCCTGGGTACCCGCACACCTAATTCATGATGTGGATGCCATCGGTGTTTCGCTGTATGACTATTTTCGTAGCCAGCATATTTTCCCACAGCGCACGCGCTCACGCGTTAGCGCCAGAATGCCTGACGCAGAGTTCCAGGCGCACATTCAAATGGATAGCAAAGTGCCGGTACTGGTGATCAAGCAGGTAGCGCTTGACCAGCAGCAACGGCCTATTGAATACAGCATCAGTTACTGTCGTAGCGATCTATACGTCTTTGTGTGCGAGGAGTAGTTCCTCGCGCGACGGGGCGCAATCGCCGCCGCGATGCCCAACTACCCAGGACGCCACCGCGTTACCTAACAGCACTGAGTCGGCCAGCGTCCAGCCAGCCGCCAGCCCAGCCAGCATGCCGCCAGCGTGGCTGTCACCTGCGCCAATGGTATCAACGACCGCCGTTGCAAATGCCGGTACGTAGCCGGATGTCTGTGCGCTGAAATACCATGCGCCGTCTTTATCGTGACGCACGACCACCGGTGCGGTGAAACGTTGCCCCCATTCTGCGCCAAAACCTTCCACATCCTGACTCAATGCAAACCGCTCGGCAGCAATTTCCGCCTCCTGACGATTAAGTGACACCAGCGGACGGCAGGCCATAATTCGTGCCAGTAAAGGCTCAGGAATGTCGCCGATGCGCGGGCCAAAATCGATAAACGGTGTCACCTCTTCCAGACCTTCCAGCCACTGCACCAGCAATTCACCGCACGGGGACGCCAGCTGATAACCAGAAAGATACACCAGGCTATGACGCGGGATATCCAGCTGTGCCAGCCAGGCGGCATTCCACTGATTCTCAACGCCGCTAAAAGACATAAAGGTACGCTCGCCATCCGGCTCCACCAGCGCCAGACACCAGCCGTTATCGCCTTCGGCATTGTCGATCCGGCTGTGCAGTCCCTCTTTTGCCATCCGGCTGCGGATAATGTCGGCCCACACTCCCTGACCCAGCGGTAGAGCATTGCAGGCATCGATACCTAAACGCTTAAGCGTGACGGCGATATTGAGCGCGCAGCCGCCAACGTTAACACCTTGCTGCTTGAGCTCGATGTCACAGCCGCGCCAGGGGAGGGCATACGCATCGGCAATGACATCAATCACCGCCGCACCCACCACCGTTACTGGCCGCTGTGTACGTAACTGCGAGAGAAGTTGTTGCAGATGCGTGTTGCTCATAGCGCCTCCCGCTGCTCACGCAGTCGCATTAACCCACTGGCGTAGCGGGTAAAGTCCAGCTGGTTTACCGCATCTAACTCCTGCTTCAATGCCGGGTTGATCGCGCTCACGCCGTGTAATGCACCACAAATGGCGGTTGCCATCGCCCCGATGGTGTCGGTATCGCCGCCGAGGTTCGCGCACAGAATGGCGCAGCGGTTAGGATCGGTCTGCGCCAGTTCAACCATGGCGATGGCGCAAGGCACGGACTCAATGGTGCTGGTTCCGGCACCTACAACCTGATACAGCTGCTCGCTGGCGGACTCGACGCCATCGGCGTTACGGACGATTTTTAGCGCCAGTTCAAGGCGTGCACAAAGCGATGCGCTAAAAGTGGTGATTCGTTTTTGCTGCGCATGCAGGGCAATGGCAGGTAGCGCGTCGACAATCTCTGACCATTTTCCTCCGTCGATGGCGCGCGATACCGCCCACGCGACGACAACGGCTCCCGCGATAGCCAGATCCGATTTATGCGTCGGGCTGGAGGCCAATGCCACATCATCGATAAAGGCATCAAGATTGCGAGCGGGCAGCAGGCATCCCAGCGGGGAAACGCGCATTGCCGCGCCATTGGTCACGCCGTTGTTTTCCAGTTCGGCGACCGGTTTACCGTCACGAATAGCTTTCAACGCAATTTTCGAGGTCGGGCCGAGCACGTTTTTATTAAAAGCATCAAACTGCTCGGCCCAGGCCAGAATATTGCGACCAATAACGTCAGGCACAATTTCGCCGTCGCACTCAAGCAGGGCATCTGCCAGACACAGTGCCATGGACGTGTCATCAGTGAACTCCGCCTGGTTAAAATAGCAGGCGGCATTATTTTCCGCAGGGCCGGGCAAAAAACGGTCGATCCAACCGAAGTGTGCTTTTACCCGGGTTCTTGGCCACAGTTCCGACGGCATGCCCATCGCATCCCCTAACGCCTGCCCATAAAGAGCACCGAGAATACGTTCTGCTTTCATTTTACTTCCCCTTGTTTCAACGCTATATCGCGATCGTCCACCTTAATGGCGGTGATTTCTTTGTCTGATTCGCGAAAGAAAATCATGAACAACACGGCAATGATGGCAATCATGACCGCGCCAAATCCCCACATGCCAGCCCAGTTAAAGGTGAGACCATTAACCGGTTCCTGATAAGCAAACATTTTTTCCATCATCACGCCGCCCAGACGGTACCCGAGCAGGCTGCCGAATCCCTGACAGCAGAGGGTGATAAGCCCTTGCGCTGCGGTGCGCATGTGGACCGGCGCTTTTTTATCGACATAGATGTAAGCCGTGACGTAATAGAAGTCGTAACTGACGCCGTGCAGCAGAATGCCGAGAAACAGCAGGGCGTAAGTGAAATATTCTTCCGCACCGCCGTAAACGAAAAATCCGTAGCGGATCGCCGCAGTAATAAGACCAAGCAACAACACCTTTTTAATACCAAAGCGTTTGGTGAAAAACGGTAGCGCCAGCATGAAGAAGATTTCAGAGAACTGGCCCAGCGTCATCCAGCCGGTGGCGTTTTTCATTCCGACTTCTGTCAGATAGCCGTTGGCGAAGATGTAATAGAACGCCAGTGGCATCGCAAACAGGAAAGAGCAAAAGAAGAAGACGAGGAAGTTCTTATCGCGCAGCAGGATCAGCGCATCCAGACCCAGCATAACTTTGAAATCCATTTTGCCGGTACTTTTTGGCGGCGTATCCGGTAAAAAGAAGGCAAAAACACCTAACAATGCGGAGCTTCCGGCAGTGATAAGCAGGGGAATATTGGTGGGTGAGATGTCGTTATAGCCAAGCATTTGCGGTAAGAAACCGCAGGCCAAACCGGAGGCAATCCAGCCAATGGTGCCCATCACGCGGATGCGCGGGAAATCACGTTCAACATCCGGTACGTTGGCAAAAGCAATACTATTGGTCAGCGCAATCGTCGGCATATAGGTCAACGAATAGGCCAGTAACAGCGGGAAGAATCCGCTAAAGGTGGTTTGCTGGGCGGCGAAGTACATCAGAATAGCGCCGACGAACATCAACACCGCCAGTACTTTTTGCGCGGAGAAAAAACGATCAGTGATTGAACCGACCAGAATGGGCGACAGGATCGCCGCAATGGCGGTGCAGGCGTAGGACCAGCCTATCTCTCCGGCACTAAAGCCACTTTTACTCAGCCACAGCCACAGTGGTACAAACCAGGCGCCCCAGATAAACCACTCTACAAACATCATGAACGACAGCTTAACTGTAGTTTTCATCTTTAAATCCTTCATGACAGGTAAGGTACGCGCTGATAGTACCATTCAATAATACCTTTAAAATACCTTTGAGATTAAACTTTGACCGTCTTAACATTATTTTTTCCTGAATCGAGCCAGCAGAAGTTGCTGAAAAGTGCGCTAAAGATGGAAAAAAAGCGCAGTCGGTACCAGGCTTAATGCTGCCCGCAAAAAGGCGGGTCAGGACAATCCATATTCCGGTTTTAAACCGGAACTTACGGGAGCATAGCTATGACTGATATTGCGCAGTTGCTTGGCAAAGATGCCGACAGCCTTTTACAGCATCGTTGTATGACCATTCCTTCTGACCAACTTTACCTGCCTGGACATGATTACGTCGATCGCGTAATGGTGGATAACAATCGGCCGCCTGCCGTGCTGCGTAATATGCAGACGCTGTATAACACGGGGCGACTTGCCGGGACAGGGTATCTGTCGATCCTACCGGTGGATCAGGGGGTAGAGCATTCTGCTGGGGCTTCGTTTGCCGCTAACCCGCTGTACTTTGATCCGAAGAATATTGTGGAGTTGGCTATCGAAGCAGGGTGCAACTGCGTGGCATCGACTTACGGTGTGCTGGCTTCTGTCTCCCGCCGCTACGCACACCGTATCCCGTTCCTCGTTAAAATTAACCACAATGAAACGCTCAGCTATCCGAATACCTTTGACCAGACGCTGTATGCCAGCGTAGAGCAGGCGTTCAATATGGGTGCGGTTGCGGTAGGGGCAACCATATATTTCGGTTCTGAGGAATCTCGCCGCCAGATTGAAGAGATTTCAGCAGCGTTTGAGCGCGCCCATGAGTTGGGTATGGTTACCGTGCTGTGGGCGTATCTGCGTAACTCCGCGTTTAAAAAAGATGGCGTGGATTACCATGTTTCCGCCGATCTTACCGGGCAGGCTAACCATCTGGCTGCCACTATCGGAGCGGATATCGTTAAGCAGAAAATGGCGGAAAATAACGGCGGGTATAAAGCGGTTAATTTTGGCTACACCGACGATCGCGTTTACACCAAGTTGACCAGTGAGAATCCAATTGACCTGGTGCGTTATCAACTGGCGAACTGTTATATGGGGCGCGCCGGATTAATTAACTCTGGCGGGGCGGCCGGCGGCGACACCGACCTGAGCGATGCAGTGCGTACAGCGGTGATTAACAAACGTGCGGGCGGTATGGGGCTGATTCTGGGACGTAAAGCGTTCAAGAAAACCATGGCCGACGGCGTTAAGTTGATTAACGCCGTACAGGACGTTTATCTGGACAGCAAAGTCACTATTGCCTGATCCCTCGGATTGTCGTTGGGTTAGCGCAACAGCGGACAACCCGGCGGCAGTCTGCAACGTAGCGCAGCGGGCAGGATTTCAATATGAAACTCTTGTCCGCTGAGCGGTTCGCCATCGAGATTAAAGGTAATTTCGTGTGGGGCGCGGATATCAAACCATGACGATGCGCCGTCAATAATGTTAGGGTTATCTTCGGATTGCGTTAACGCCGAAAGCAGTCCTGGCAGTAGTTCCTCGCCGGTAAAAATGCGCAGTTGCAGCAGGCCGTCGTTGATCAGCGCCGTCGGGCAAAGCTGTTGCCCACCACCGGCCTGGCGACCATTACCGATACCAATCACCAGCGCCTTACCCTGCCAGTGAAAATCTTCTCCACGAATGTCACAGATGTCGGGCTTGAGCGTATCCATGCGCATTAATCCGTGAATAAAATACGATACACCGCCCAATGCGGCCTTGAGTTTTTCCGGCGTTTCGGTGGTGATGCGAGTGCCAAACCCGCCGGTCGCCATGTTGATAAAACAGGTTTTATCGTTGACCTGTACCATATCGATTGCAGTCGCATTTGCAGCGATAGCCAGCTTTAACGCCTTATCAAGGTCATCGGGTATACCAACGCTGGTGGCAAAGTCATTCGCCGTTCCCAACGGTAAAATACCCAGCGCCGGAATATTGCCGCCCTGCGACTGAATCAGCGCCGTCGAGACTTCGTTGATGGTGCCGTCACCGCCGCCGGCTATCACCGTGGCAACGCCTAGCTGACGAGCTTCATCAACGTAGCGTTGGGCATCGCCTTTTTCCCAGGTCACGCGAACATGGATTTCCACGCCTTCATCGCGAAGCTTCGCAATGGCATCACGCAGGGGGAGATTATCAGCACTTTTTCCATTGAGGATCAGTAAACTGGCAGGGAACGCTATCATCCGTTTGCCTCACTTTTTTTCGTTTTAACAAGTGTATGCCAGGAAAGCATTTATGGCGTAAGAACTGACTGAAAGCGCAGGCGAAGAGATAAAAAAAGCCGCAGAGCGCGGCTTTTCAGATTGGGCAGACGTTACTGCGGGAACCACTGATCGCTGATTTTCTGGTACGTGCCGTCAGCTTTGATTGCCGCCAACGCGCTGTTCAGTTTTTCCAGCAGGGCTTTGTTATCCGGGCGAACCGCGATGCCAAGGCCAGTACCGAAATATTGCGGATCGGTTACTTTGTCAGTGGCGACGCCTAACTGCGGGTTGGTTTTCAGCCATTCGTTAACCACAGCAGTATCGCCAAATACGCCATCAATACGGCCATTTTTCAGGTCGATAATCGCATTCTGATAGCTATCATAGGCCACAGTTTTCACCTCAGGATGTTTATCCTGCAGGTATTTCTGATGGGTGGTGCCGTTTTCCATACCGATGCGCTTACCTTTCAGGTCGGCAAAGGTTTTATAGGTGTCTTTTTTCGCAATCACCAGCGCGGAGTTGGCATAGTAAGGCTGAGTAAATGCAACCTGCTTGCTACGCTCAGGTGTGATATCCATTCCGGAAATTACCGCATCATATTTCTTGAATTTCAGCGCGGGGATCAGGCTGTCGAAAGCGTGATTGGTGAAAGTACATTCTGCCTGCATTTGTTTGCACAGCGCCGTTGCCAGGTCGATGTCAAAACCGACAATTTTATTGCTTGCGTCCAGTGATTCAAATGGCGGATATGTGGCTGATACACCGAAACTAATTTTATCAGCAGCTGAGGCGCCAGCGGCGAAAGTAGCAAGTAATGCGGCCAGTACTAACTTTTTCATGGTGGAACTCCCGTCTGTCAATCTTATGATTATTACCGTGTCTGCGGCGTGGAGTAACAATGCCATTTAATGAATTTATATGCAATAAAAATGATTAAGTATTTTTATTGGTATGAAAAAAGACGGACAATTTAGGTTGTTGTCCGTCTTTATGTTTTTTACTTATGCACATTTGCCGGATGGCGGTGCTAGCACCTTATCCGGCCTACAAAAGGTGCATGAACCGTAGGCCTGATAAGCGTAGCGCCATCAGGCATATGCTTAATTCCGGTGTTCAAACGCCAGCGCTTTACGTTCGATTAAGCGCATCATCAGCGTCAGCAAGCCGTTGACGATCAGGTAAATCACACCCGCGGCACCGAAGACCATAACGTCATAAGTACGACCGTACAGCAGTTGGCTATAACCCATGACTTCCATCAGCGTGATGGTGTAAGCCAGTGAGGTACTTTTAAATACCAGCACCACTTCGTTGGAATACGAGGAGAGGGCGCGTTTAAAGGCATACGGCAACAGAATCGCCAGCGTATCCTTTTTGCTCATCCCTAACGCTCCGCAGGACTGCCACTGACCTTCCGGGATTGCACGAATAGCGCCGTAGAACAGTTGCGTAGTGTAGGCCGCACTGTTTAACGACAGCGCAATTAAGGCGCATAACCAGGGTTCAGAGAGCAGATGCCACAGTACCGGATATTCTTGCAATGCCGGAAACTGCCCTGGTCCGTAGTAGATCAGGAAGATTTGCACCAGCAGCGGTGTACCGGTAAACAGCGTGATATACGCGCGTACCAGCCACACCAGCACCGGCGTTTTCAGCGTCAGGATGACGGTGAAGATTAGCGCCAGCACCAGAGCAACCACGATGGAGGCGACCGTCAGCGTCAGGCTGGTATGCAGCCCTTTCAACAATTCAGGTAAATACTCAAGCATCAGCCTGGTCTCCGCTCAAAACGTGTCGCGCGCAGGTCAATGCGTTTGAGAATGTACTGACTCACCAGCGTAATCACCAGGTAAATAGCGGCCGCCACAATGTACCAGGTAAACGGCTCCTGGGTGCGGGTGGCAATACTCTTGGTTTGCAACATCAGATCGTTCACGCTGATAAGGCTGACCAGCGCGGTATCTTTCAGCAATACCAGCCACTGGTTACCCAGTCCCGGTAAGGCATGACGCCACATCTGCGGCATCACCAGACGAAAGAAGATCGCGGCTTTAGACAAACCCAACGCCTGACCTGATTCCCATTGTCCGAGTGGCACGGCCTTCAGCGCGCCACGCAGCGTTTGCGACGCGTAAGCGGCGTACAATAATGACAGTGCAATGACACCGCACAGGAACGGGCTGACGTCGAAGTTTTCGATCTGCATCTGAACCGGGATTTGTACAAACCCGAGATTGATCGTAAAGCCATCGGCCAGCGTCAGCAGCAATTGTGAGGAACCGAAATAGATAAACAGAACCACCAGGATTTCTGGCAGACCACGCAGGATGGTGACCAGGGCCGAGCCCGCCCATGCCACCGGGCGCCATTTTACTGACTCCCAGACGGCAAAAAACATGGCGAGTGCAAGGCCAATGATCAGCGCACAAACGGCAAGGCCGACGGTCATCCCGGCGGCGCTTGCTAAAGGAAAAAATTCATTCATCAAATATTACTTCTGGAACCATTTGTTGTAGATGGTCTCGTAAGTCCCATCTTTCTTCACTTTTTCCAGCGCAGCGTTAAATTTCTGCTGCAGCTCGGTATTGCCCTGGCGTACCGCGATGCCCAGACCTGTACCGAAGTAATCTTTATCCGTGACTTTGTCACCAACCGCGGCAAGCTTAGGATTGTCTTTCAGCCACTCGGTTACTACTGCGGTATCACCAAAGACGCCGTCAATACGACCGTTTTGCAGATCGAGTTTGGCATTCTGGTAGCTGTCATACGGCACAGTGGTCACTTCCGGATGTTTATCCATGATGAATTTCTGGTGCGTGGTACCGTTTTGAACGCCGACTTTTTTACCTTTCAGCTGGTCGATGCTGGTGTATTTACCCTGCTGGCCCACAAACAGCGCAGAGTTGTCGTAGTAAGGGGTGGTGAACAGCACCTGTTTTTCACGCTCAGGCGTGATGTCCATACCGGCCATCACCGCGTCAAAACGACGGAATTTCAGGCTCGGAATCAGGCTGTCGAAGGCCTGATTGGTGAAGGTACAAGTAGCGTCAATCTCTTTACACAGCGCGTTTGCCAGATCAACGTCAAAACCTACGATCTTGTTATTCGCATCGATAGATTCAAACGGAGGATAAGACGCTTCGGTGGCGAAACGAATGGTTTGGGCTGCGGTAGCGGAAAGACTAAAACCTGCGATTAGCGCGGCAATCAGAACTTTTTTCATTGTATTGTCCCGAATCTTAGTGAGAAAGATAGTTTTTAAACGCTTCGGTTTGCGGGTTGGCAAAGCAGCTCGCATCCCCAAACTCGACGATGTGACCGTTTTCCATATACACCACACGACTGGCCGTTTTACGTGCAACTTCCACTTCGTGGGTGACGATCACCTGAGTAATATTGGTTTCCGCCAGTTCGCGAATGATGCTGACGATTTGGGCGGTAATTTCCGGGTCAAGCGCGGCGGTCGGTTCATCAAACAGCAGCACCTGCGGCTCCATCATCAACGCGCGGGCAATGGCTACACGCTGTTGCTGGCCACCGGAAAGATGTAATGGGTAACGATCGCTGTAAGGCTTGAGGCGCAGACGTTCCAGCAGTTTCTCGGCGCGCGCCATCGCTTGCTCTTTTGTCAGACCCAGTACGCGGCAGGGCGCTTCAATCAGGTTATGCACCACCGTGAGATGCGGCCAGAGATTATATTGCTGAAAGACCATGCCCACGTTCTGACGCAGATCCCGAATGGCTTTATCCGACGGGGTCTTCGTGAAGTCGAAACGGTTGCCCGCAATAGAGAGCGTGCCCGAGCGCGGCATCTCAAGCAGGTTGAGTACGCGCAGCAGCGAGCTTTTCCCGGCTCCACTTGGGCCAAGTAACACCAGTGTTTCACCCTGAGGGCAATCCAGCGTGATATCGAACAGCGCCTGATGTGCGCCGTAGAAGCAGTTAATGCCGTTTAATTGAATACTCATTGACACTCGATACTGGCAGTCTGATAGCTATTGAAGCCGCAGATACTACCTTTGACAGAATAGTTATGCAATATTTATGCGTTAAAAGTTAAATGCAAACCGCATTCTTCTCTAAACATAGCACAAAATAGCGAGGTCACCAGTGGGTAAGAATAATTGTCGGCATTCTATGCAGAATGCCAGACAATTTATGGGGGTTATGATTTAAGCGGGTGAATGGGGCGGTTAGCGGTTTTCGACAGACTGGCGCAACGTCCCGGCTGGCGCGTGTACGCTGCCGCCCAGATAGCGTACATCATCAACGACCCAGCACTGACCTTCACGGATCATCAGCACTTCATCACGCCAGCTTTGCTCACCCTGTTTCAGCTCTACGCGCAGTGGAATGTTGCGTGCATCACTATTCGGAATAGTCGATGCGCTAGCGACACTGGCGCTGTCTGGTAACGTAGCGCGACTGGAGAACGGATCGCTGTTAAACAGGTCGCGGTGTGCATTATCGCGGCTGGCGTCGGTCAGCAGTTTAGCCAGATTGTCGCTCAGGTACGGACGAAGGGCGGTAATGTCATTGTTTCGATGCTGAATACGGTAATCATAGAATTGTTGAGCCACGCTGTCTGGCCCACCTTCTATGCATGAACCACTACGTGTGCCGTTATCTTTATAGACCGGCGTCACGGTAGTACAGGCGCTGAGAAGAAGTGCACAGGGAACCAGCAGAGAGAGTTTCGAGTAGCGCATAATGATTTCCTTATTAGCTTTCTACGATTAGTGTTCTACGTTGATAGAATATATCCTTTCAATGATAGTGGATCGGTTCGATAATGCTTTTGAGATCGTGCTCTTAGCGCAAAAAGGAGATTAACCATGCAGTTTTCGACAACCCCTACGCTGGAAGGACAGAGCATCGTGGAATACTGCGGTGTTGTTACCGGTGAAGCCATTTTAGGCGCGAATATCTTCCGCGATTTCTTCGCCGGCATTCGCGATATTGTCGGTGGTCGCTCCGGTGCGTATGAAAAAGAGCTGCGTAAAGCGCGTGAAATTGCTTTTCAGGAGCTGGGCGAACAGGCGAAAGCGCTGGGTGCTGATGCGGTGGTCGGTATCGATATCGATTACGAAACCGTAGGCAAAGACGGTAGCATGCTGATGGTGAGCGTCAGCGGTACCGCGGTGAAAACTCGCCGATGAAACGTCTGTTGTGTCTGCTGGCATTTACGCTGTTGCTGGTGGGATGTGCTGGCGAAAAAGGGATTGTCGACAAAGACGGGTATCAGTTAGATACCCGCCGACAGGCACAGGCTGCTTATCCGCGCATTAAAGTGCTGGTTATCCATTACACGGCCGATGATTTTGACTCTTCTCTGGCTACGCTGACCGATAAAAACGTCAGTTCGCACTATTTGATCCCAGCAGTGCCGCCGCTTTACCATGGTAAGCCGCGTATCTGGCAACTGGTGCCGGAAAAAGATCTGGCCTGGCATGCGGGGATTAGCTTCTGGCGCGGCGCTACGCGTATTAACGATACCTCAATTGGCATTGAGCTGGAAAACCGCGGCTGGCAAAAATCAGCGGGCAGCAAGTATTTTGCGCCGTTTGAGCCCGCGCAGATTCAGGCGTTAGTCCCATTGGCGAAAGATATCATCGCCCGCTACGACATAAAACCGCAAAACGTGGTGGCTCATGCAGACATTGCGCCGCAGCGTAAGGACGATCCCGGTCCGCTGTTTCCGTGGCAAGCACTGGCCGTTCAGGGCATTGGCGCATGGCCGGATGCTCAGCGTGTGGCATTTTATCTCGCCGGACGAGCGCCCCATACGCCGGTAGAAACCGCGTCATTGCTCGATCTACTGTCACGCTATGGCTATGAGGTAAAACCCGAGATGACGCCGCGTGAACAGCAGCGGGTGATTATGGCGTTCCAGATGCACTTCCGCCCGACGTTGTGGAATGGCGTGGCGGACGCGGAAACGCAGGCGATTGCCGAAGCGTTACTGGAGAAATACGGGCAGGGTTAACGCAGACACCAATGCCTGATGGCGCTTCGCTTATCAGGCCTACGGTTAATTTGGCAGGTATTTGTGGCGCTTGTGCCGCCACCCTGCAATGGATATCAGCCTAACGCGGCAGCTTACCGTGGTCGCGCAGCCAGGCCGCGGTACGCTCAATCCCTTCATCCAGCGTCACAACGGGCTGATAACCTAACTCTTCCTGAGCGCGGCTGGTATCCAGCGTAAAGTCAAAATTTAGCTTCGAAACGCCGTAATGCGTAAGCTTTGGCTCTTTCGCCGATTTATTGCCTAAGCGCTCCATGCTGCGGGCAATCATGTCCAGCATCGGGTAGGGCACGGAGCGGATACGGCAGTCAATATTCAGCTCGTCGATAAGTTTCTGCACAATACTGCGCAGGGTGCGATGTTCACCGTTGGTTATATTGTACGCACGACCCGACGGCAGCTTATCGCAGGCTTCCTGACTCGCCAGCCACATCGCGTGAACTGCGTTCTCGTAATAGGTCATATCCACCAGCGCACTCCCGCCGTGCGGCAACAGGATACTGCCGTAGTGGTACATCATATGGGCGAGGCGGGGAATAAAGACTTTATCGTGAGGTCCGAACAAGCTTTGCGGGCGCAAGACAGTAAAGCGAGTCTGCGGATTGGCCTGGGCGAGCAGCGCAATCACCTCTTCTCCAGCCGCTTTGCTGCGGGCGAATTCATTGGCGAAGCGATGGGGACGGAAGTCTTCTTTGATATCGCGATGATGGTGATAATCAAAATACAGCGACGGAGAGGAGATATGAATAAAGTTACGTACGCCCCAGGCTACGGCCCACTCGCCCAGACGGCGGGTAGCACGAACGTTGGCCAGATCAAAAGCTTCCTGAGTTCCCCATGGAGAGGTGAAGCTGGAGCAGTGCCACAGCGTGTCAATGCCGGCAAGCATCACTTTTGCCTGCGAAGAAACCAGCTCGGTCAAATCCGCATGCACAAATTCTGCGCCCATTTTCTCCAGCAGCTTGCCCATCGCTTCGTTGCGACCGGTGGCTCTGACGCTGACGCCTTTGCTGCATAAAAACTCAACCGCGTTTCGGCCCAAGCCGCTGGTGGCTCCGGTAACCAGTACCTTCATATCAATCCACTGTGTTTAAAAAACGTCGTGCGCATTCTTCCGTGAATTACGCCTGTATGCAATGGGAAACATGAAAGAATACAGGCTCTTTTTATCATTAGTCTGTGATTTGTTCTGCAAGTTTGGCTATACGCTTCGCCATCCCCCTGAAAATGAACAGGTGGGCGGGGATCATCAACAGCCAGTAGAAGAGGCCAGGCATACCGTGCGGATGCCACCACGCGCGTACATCAATGCGTCGGTGGTCACCTTTATCTTCCAGTGTGAAGCTCAGACGACCCAGTCCCGGCGCTTTCATCCCAAACAGCAGTGTCAGCTGTTTCTCCGGCTCAACGATGATGACTTTCCAGCTATCAACGGTATCGCCAACTTGCAATAGTGGGTGTTTGGGACGACCTTTTGCCAGCTTATGGCCGACCAGCAGGTCCAACGCCGCGCGCGTCTTCCATAGAATATTGCCAAAGAAATAGCCTTCTTTGCCGCCGAGTCGATTCACAACCTGCCACAGAGCCTTTTTGCTGGCGGAGGTTTCAACGCTAAAGCCAGCTTGTTTAGCAAAATAGCCATATTCTGGACGCCAGCGGGCAAACGCCTGTGCGTCGTAACCCCAGTCGCTGGAGTTGACCAGCTTCTCTTCTTCCTTCAAGGTGCTGCGCACCGCGTCATCAAAGGCAATCAGCTTTTGCGGGATCAGCGCACGTAATTCGGTGTCATCAGCCAGCAGGTCGTGTTTTAAGCCCTGGATCAGCGCTTTGGCCGTGGTCGGCGGCACTGACGTAATGACGTTCAAAAACCAGACCGAAATCCAGCGGGTAGGGAAGGGGATGGGGATGAGCAGGCGATGTTTACCGCTGACCGCCATAAAATGCTCGAACTGTTCCTGATAGCTCAACACCTGCGGTCCGGCGGCTTCGAGGACGCGGTGATGCTGTGTGGGATGTTCCAGCAACGCTACCAGGTAGTACATTAAATTCTCCAGCGCGATAGGTGTGGTACGCGAGCGTACCCAGCGTGGAGGGGTGAGAACCGGTAGGTTGTAAACCATATCGCGCATTACTTCAAAAGCAGCGGAACCAGCCCCCACGATAATGCCCGCGCGCAATTCCGTCATTGGCACGCCTGACTCGCGCAAGGTGTCCGCGGTTATCTGTCGTGCACGCAGATGATCGGATTGTTCATGCCGGGGAGCCTGCAATGAGCTCAGGAAAATAAGCTGTTTAACTGGCGTATTACGTAGTGCATCGCGCACGTTCATCGCCACCTGACGTTCGTGGGCGATAAAATCACCGCCTTCGCCCATACCATGAACCAGATAATAAACCGTATCAACACCCGTCAGCAGCGGGGTGAGGTTATCTGGCCAATTCAAATCGACCTTGTGGCAACTGACATTGGCCAGTTGCTGCTTTTCCAGCCGTTCAATGCGACGTGCCGCAGCCAACACCTGATGCCCTTGCTGACTGAGCGCCTGTACCAAATGCTGACCAATGTAGCCACTGGCGCCAAGAACCAAAATCCGTTGCGGCACGCCCATCTCCTTATTGGGTTAAAAAAGCGCGCCAGTGGGCGACGACTTCAGCAAGTTGTTCACGCGATACGTCCAGGTGCATCACCAGGCGCACAATTGGGGAGGCGTTAATCAGCACGCCTTGCGCTTTCATATATTCTCCCAGCGCGGCAGCGTGCTCTTCGCCAACGCGAACAAACAGCATATTTGTGTCGTGGCGCATGACGTCCGCCCCTGCTTCGCGCAGCTGCTCCGCCATCCAGGCGGCGTTGTCATGGTCTTCCTGCAAACGCGGCACGTTATTTTTCAGCGCATACAGTCCGGCTGCTGCCAGAATACCGGCCTGACGCATTCCGCCGCCGGTCATTTTGCGCCAGCGAATAGCGCGTTTGATGTACTCGTGGCTGCCGACCAGCAGTGAACCAACGGGGGTGCCGAGGCCTTTGGAGAGGCAAATGGTGAACGAATCACAGTATTGCGTGACATCTTTAAGTTCACAGCCGTAGGCGACGATGGCGTTAAAAATACGTGCGCCGTCGACGTGCAGGGCAAGATTACGCTCGCGGGTGAATTCCCAGGCGTCTTTCAGATACGCGCGCGGCAGCACTTTGCCGTTGTGGGTATTTTCCAGGCTGAGCAAGCGGGTGCGGGCAAAATGGATATCGTCCACTTTGATTTTTGCAGCCACTTTGTCCAGCGGCAGGGAGCCATCCGGTGCGGCGTCGATAGGCTGCGGTTGAATGCTACCGAGCACCGCTGCGCCACCTGCTTCGTAGAGATAGTTATGTGCGCCCTGACCGGCAATGTACTCTTCGCCACGCTGACAATGGCTGAGCAGCGCCACCAGGTTTGCCTGAGTGCCGGTGGGTAGGAAAATAGCGGCTTCTTTACCAGAAAGCTCTGCGGCGTATTGCTGGAGGGCGTTAACGGTAGGGTCGTCTCCATACACGTCATCCCCGACCGGGGCTGCCATCATCTCTTCCAGCATGGCGCGACTCGGCCGAGTGACGGTATCACTGCGTAAATCAATCATGGTGTCTCCTTATTACACTTCATCCTTCAAGCTGCTTCGGCGTTGGCCGCACCCTTAAACCCCAGTCACATAGTATACCTATGCTCCTGGGGATTTTCGGGCTAGCCGCCTAGATGCATCATGAATGATTTTGTGTGTGATTTAATAAGGATGTTTTACCTGAGCCAGTTCGTTTTCGCCAGTTCGATCACTTCATCACCGCGCCCGCTGATGATTGCGCGCAGCATATACAGGCTAAAACCTTTGGCTTGTTCGAGTTTGATTTGCGGCGGGATCGCCAGCTCTTCTTTCGCTACGACCACATCGACCAGCACCGGGCCGTCAATCGACATCGCCCTTTGCAGTGCTTCATCAACCTCTGAGGATTTTTCCACGCGAATGCCTGTAATGCCGCAGGCTTCGGCAATCCGCGCGAAGTTAGTGTCGTGCAGTTCGGTGCCGTCGGTCAGATAACCGCCCGCTTTCATCTCCATTGCGACAAATCCCAGCACGCTGTTGTTGAAGACAATAATCTTCACTGGCAGCTTCATCTGAACAACCGAAAGAAAGTCGCCCATCAGCATGCTAAAGCCGCCGTCACCGCACATTGCCACAACCTGGCGTCCTGGTTCGGTCGCTTGTGCGCCGAGTGCCTGCGGCATGGCATTCGCCATCGACCCGTGGTTAAACGATCCGAGCAGGCGACGTTTGCCGTTCATTTTCAGATAGCGTGCTGCCCACACCGTTGGCGTGCCAACGTCGCAGGTAAAGATGGCATCGTCAGCGGCAAAGTGGCTGATCTGTTGCGCCAGATATTGCGGGTGAATGGCTTTATCGCTGGGTTTGGCTAAATCATCCAGCCCTTTGCGCGCCTCGCGATAGTGCTCCAGCGCTTTGTCCAGGAACTGCCGCTCGGTTTTCTCTTCCACCAGAGGCAGTAGGGCCCGTAACGTGGATTTAATATCGCCTACCAGCGCCATATCCACTTTACTGTGCGCGCCAATACTCGCCGGATTGATATCAATCTGAATAATTTTGGCGTCGGTGGGGTAGAACGGGCGATAAGGGAACTGGGTACCGAGCAGGATCAGCGTGTCGGCATTCATCATGGTATGGAAGCCGGATGAAAAGCCAATCAGCCCGGTCATTCCCACGTCATAGGGGTTATCGTACTCAACATGTTCTTTACCACGCAGGGCGTGAACAATCGGCGCTTTGATTTTAGCCGCAAACTCAACCAGTTCTTTATGCGCACCGGCGCAGCCACTACCGCACATCAGGGCGATATTGCTGGAGTAGCGCAGCAGTTTCGCCAGTTTTCTCAGCTCTTCTTCTTGTGGAGTCACCACCGGGAGCGGCGCATGATACCAGTGCGTGGTGGCGCTTTCAGGTGCAGGTTTTAGCGCCACGTCACCGGGTAAAACCACCACGGAAACGCCACGGTTGAGCACCGCCTTACGCATGGCAATTGCCAGCACCTGTGGGATCTGTTCTGGGCTGGAAACCAGCTCGCAATAGTGGCTACATTCGCGGAACAACTCTTGCGGGTGGGTCTCCTGAAAATAACCGCTGCCTATTTCACTGGAGGGAATATGCGCGGCGATTGCCAGCACCGGGACGTGGTTACGGTGACAATCAAACAGCCCGTTGATCAGGTGCAGGTTGCCTGGTCCGCACGAGCCTGCGCAGACGGCTAGTTCGCCCGTCAACTGCGCTTCAGCGCCCGCAGCGAAGGCTGCAACCTCTTCATGACGGGTTGGCATCCAGTCAATTGTTCCCATACGATTCAGACTGTCACTCAGACCATTTAGCGAGTCACCCGTTACACCCCAAATGCGTTTTACGCCAGCCTGTTCGAGTGTTTTAGCAATAAAAGCGGCAACCGTTTGTTTCATGGTTTTCCTTCTCCTCTAATGTGATACCGGTTACAAGTTTAGATGAAGATAATAGTTATGCTTCTCATTTCCCCCTTATTTCCGGCAGGTTTCATTTAACCTGTATTAAGCGTAGTTTGTTTTGGACATGGTGAAACAAGGAATAAATTCAAATGGTTATAAAACTATTAAATTCAGTTAACCGAGTGCTGACTCACGAAGATTTTGGCAAGTTATTGTTACGCTTTGCCGTCGGTGGGCTGATGCTGTTTCATGGGCTGCATAAACTGTTCGCGGGTATTGATGGCATCAGCGGTATGTTGATAGCGAAAGGTTTCCCAGGCTTTATTGCGTACGGCGTTCTGCTGGGAGAAGTTGTAGCACCGTGCCTGATTATTCTTGGCATCCTGACGCGTCCGGCGGCGTTGGGGCTGGCGTTTACGATGGTTGTGGCATGGCTGATGGTCGGGATGGGCGAAACCTGGACACTGGATAAAACCGGCGCATGGGCGATTGAAAGTCTGGTGTATTTCTTCATCGGCGCGCTGGCCGTGGCGTTTTTGGGGGCGGGGCGTTACTCCGTTGCCGGAAATTCAGCCTGGCGATAGTTACCATCTGAGAGTCAATACCGAGGCGGGAAAGCGTAGCATTGCTCCCCCTCGTCGTTCAATCTGTCGCTAATCTATGTCGTCACTGTTCCATAGTTTGTGCCGACGTCTCAGCGCTCGCTGCGTCAATGCCCTTGCCATCGCGGCGCCTATTTCAGCGCTGACCACTAATCCCTGAATAAACGGACGATCGTGCATCAACCACGGCAGCCCGCCAAAAGCGATGCGATTGCGGGCGTTTTCCGGCGCTTGCAGCGTGTAATCTTCGCCGACATCTGGGATCTCATCGCCACAGGCCAGCAGTTGATCGCGTAGCGTTGGGAACGGGATATCTTTGCTCTGCAATGCCCGTTGTCCTCGGGCGTCAATAAACACATCAAATTCGCTGCGCTGACCGTGGTGGGAAATTACCGTCATTTCCTGTTCATTCATACGCTCATAATCTGTGCCAAGCGCGAGGATCTCAATCAGCCCGGCTTCGTGCAGCGCCAGCATTCGGCGAACTGACTCTGACGGGATTGCCGCATAGTTATCAATAAATACCCGCGCCAGTCCGCACCTGAAACGTTTTTCGTCGCGGGTATCAAGATGAGGGACTATCTCCTCGATAACCTCGTGCAGGCGCAGCAAGGTATAGCGCCAGGCGACGGTATGTTGTTTTTGCTTGTTGCGCTCAACTTCTACCAGGTTACGTCTCGCCCAGTCAAAAGGGTCATGTCTGAGCCTGTCGGCGAAATAGACTTCGGGGAACGTGTCGGCGTTAAGCGTCGCAAGCGCCACCTGTTGGCACCAGCCTGGCGCTGCGTCTTGCAGTTGTTGCGCCATAAGCTGAAAGATGCGGTCCAGTAATCCGTTTTGGCCATGGGCAATGGCATCTTCAATCGCTTCTGGCGTCGCGATATTCAGCGATTCATACGGAAGGGGGCAGTAAAAATCCGCTTCAGGCAGTACCCCGCTGCGCGACATCAGGGTCAGTTTCAGGTTTTGACTGTCGGATTTAGGTGTGAATTGCAGTGAATGGTCGGTATTGGTAGTGAAGGTGCCATGCTGACTGGCCACAGCCATCGCGGCGTCGATAGCACTTAACGAGGTGCCCAGAATCCCTACCCGGCAAGCACCAATCTGCGCGTCCATCAGACCGGTCCACGGACTGGGGAAAAATTTGCGTGCCTGAGCATCCGTTTCAGGCCACAGATGACCAGTGGCGATAGCGGCGAAATCCACCTCAACGGGCTGTGACGCGTGGTTGATCCACAAAGAAACCCCATTCGGGTCTGCTCGCAGGTCGGTGACTTCGCTTGATTCATGTACGCGAATCGTGAAACCGGCTTGTTGCGCTTTCTCGACAATGGCTAAGAAACGATCGCGATAATAGTCGCCGAGGATCACGCGGGGTAAAAATTGCCGCTCATGCAAAGACGCGCGTTCAATCTGAAACTGGGCCAGATAGTCATCACTTTGATTCTGAAGCCACGTCAGATAACTGATATAGATCGGCGGGATCTCAATGCTGGCTATATTTGCCAGCATGTGGTCTGCGTTGTTGTTGCTATTGTAAGGCATGCCAACGCCCGCCTCTTCAGCTTGCTCGTAAAGCTCTATTTCCAGCGGTTCACCGCGCTCAACCAGGGCATGAAACGTATAAATCCCGGTGGGACCGACGCCGACAATAGCCACTTTTTTCATGGGGATCCTTGTAGAAAGTTCGACGTGCTAGTCGGGGATTATGTTTAATCTGCGCAGGGTAAGTGTGGTCGATAATTTGCGGGGAGAGTGAAAACATCAGAATTTTTCAACGCCTGACAGCATAAAAAAAGGCCACCCGGTACAGCCAGGCAGCCTTTTGTACATCAGATACCGGCCAATTACGCCAGCACTAAATCACCCTGCGGATGACAGGAACAAGCCAGCACATAACCTTCAGCGATTTCTGCGTCGGTCAGCGTCATGGTGCTGCTGACCGTGTAGTTACCGTCAACCACTTTGGTTTTGCAGCAGCCGCAAACGCCTGCACGGCATGCGGCAACAACCGGAACCTTGTTGCTTTCCAGCGCATCCAGCAGCGTACTGCCCACCGGCGCGTAGAACTCTTTCGCCGGCTGTAGCTTGGTAAACTTCAGACCGCTGGTGGCGGCTTCGGCAACAGGTGTGAAGAACTGCTCTTTAAAGAAGCGCGTCACGCCCAGCGCTTTGACTTCTTTCTCGACCAGATCCATATACGGTGCCGGGCCACAGGTCATCACGGTACGCGAGGTCAGATCCGGTACGCTTTTCAGCAGTTCAGTCGTCAGTCGGCCGGAAACAAAACCTTCTGTGGCATTGTTTTCAGCAACTAATGTCACCGGATATTCGCGCCATTCGTCGGCAAAAATGACATCTTGCGGCGAGCGAACGTTAAAGATTACCTGTACATCCGCTTGTGGGCGGTACTTTGCCAACCAGCGACGCATTGACATGATTGGCGTGACACCACAGCCGGCGGCCAGCATCAGGAACTTGTCTTCCGCTTTATCTTCACAGGTGAACTCACCCATTGCATCCGACAGCCAGATATAGTCGCCGCGCTTCACGTCGCGGGTTAGCCACTGTGAACCTGCGCCATCGTCAATCCGGCGGATGGTCAACGTGATGTACTCGCTAACGCCCGGCGTTGAAGAAATGGTGTAAGCACGCAGCGTATCCGCTGAATTACGTACGCTGACCAGTGCATACTGCCCGGCGCGGTAAGGATAATAATCGTGGCACAGCAACGAAATTGTCCATACATCCGGCGTTTCCTGATGGATGTGGTGAACCTGCATCCGCCATGGGCACTGATGAGTTGGCATTGTCATTCTTTACTCCTTACGCGCTCAGCAGTTGCTTCATGTCTTCTTCAACGGTGGTCACGGAACGCAGACCAAATTTCTCGTTGAGAACTGCCAGCAGATCCGGTGTGAAGAAACCAGGTGCAGTCGGGCCAGTGACGATGTTTTTCACGCCCAGAGACAGCAGGGTCAGCAGAATAACAATCGCTTTCTGTTCGAACCAGGAGAGCACCAGAGACAGCGGCAGATCGTTCACGCCACAGCCCAGTTTCTCAGCCAGGGTTACCGCCAGGATGATGGCAGAGTAAGCATCGTTACACTGACCAGCATCCACCAGACGCGGCAGACCTTCGATATCGCCGAACTCCAGTTTGTTGAAACGGTATTTACCGCAAGCAAGGGTCAGGATCAGGCAGTCATCCGGCACGCTGGTGGCGAAGTCGGTAAAGTAGTTACGTTCGCCACGTGCGCCGTCACAACCGCCAACCAGGAAGATGTGACGCAGTTTTTCGCGGCTCACCAGGTCGATCAGGGTATCAGCAGCGCCCAGCAGGGTCTGACGACCGAAACCTACGGTGATCAGGTGCGGAATTTCACTGTACGGGAAGCCAGCCATCTGCTGCGCCTGCGCGATAACCGGACCGAAGTTGTCGCCTTCGAGGTGGCTCACACCCGGCCAACCGACAATGCTACGGGTCCAGATACGATCGTCGTACGCGCCAACAGTCGGGTCGATGATGCAGTTAGAGGTCATGACGATCGGACCTGGGAAGCGGGCAAACTCTACCTGCTGGTTCTGCCAACCGCTGCCGTAGTTACCGATCAGGTGTTTGAACTTACGCAGTTCCGGGTAGCCGTGTGCCGGCAGCATTTCACCGTGGGTATAGACGTTAACACCGGTACCTTCGGTCTGCTCCAGCAGGTTGTAGAGATCTTTCAGGTCGTGACCGGAGATCAGGATGCACTTACCTTCGGTTGCTTTTACGTTGACCTGGGTCGGGGTCGGGTGACCGTATTTGGTGGTTTCACCGGCGTCCAGAATGCTCATTACTTTGAAGTTCATCTGGCCGATTTCCATTGAACACTCCAACAGAGCGTTCATATCGGAAGGCCAGGTACCCAGCCACGCCATGATTTTGTGGTACTGAGCATAGATATCGTTGTCGTACTGACCGAGAACGTGTGCGTGCTCCATGTAAGCTGCCGCACCTTTCAGGCCGTACAGACACAGCAGACGCAGGCCGAGAATGTTCTCGCCGATGGCTGCTTTGTCTTTGTTCGGGGTAAATTCAGCGGCCTGACGTTGCAGGTCGCCCAGATCGTCGCTGACCAGTTGCAGATCGGCCATCGGGTTGGTGACCGCTGCCTTCGCGTCGATGTTCAGGCATTGCGCTTTCAGGGCGTCGCGCATGGCGATAGCTTCACGGGCATAGCCAACAATACGCGGGGAATCGAAGTTAACGTTCGTCAGTGTGGAGAAGAACGCACGCGGCGCAAAGTTATCAACCTCATGGTCGATGATGCCGTATTCACGTGCTTTAACAGCCCATGCAGACAGACCTTGTAGGGAAGCAATCAGCAGATCCTGCAAATCGGAGGTTTCAGCCGTTTTACCGCACATACCCTGCGCGTAAGAGCAGCCGTTTCCTGCCGGAGTACGGATGGTTTGTTCACATTGCACACAAAACATGGTCACACCTTTTAAAGTTATATTTAATATACATGTTTAAGATTATGCCTGTGCGCGAAGGGATAAAAGGGATTTCTGCTACTACTTGCAGGGAGATTGATTTAGCGCAATTTTGGCGGTAGCTGACTACCGCCAGAGAGGTATTTATCCCGGCGTCAGGCGGAGAAAAACGCCATCAGCAGAGGCACTAACAGACTCAGAATAAAGCCGTGGACGATGGCTGCCGGGACCATTTCCAGACCGCCGCTGCGTTGTAAAACGGGCAGGGTGAAATCCATTGATGTTGCGCCGCATAATCCCAGCGCGGTAGAGCGGCTGTGGCCCACCATTCCTGGAATCAACATAATGGCGATCAGCTCACGGGCCAGGTCGTTAAAGAAGGCGGCACTACCAATTACGGGCCCGAATGATTCGGTTAACAGAATACCGGATAGGGAATACCAGCCAAAACCTGATGCCATCGCCAGCGCGGTTTTCAGCGGTAGACCGAGGATCAAGGCATTGATAACCCCCGCCAGCATCGAACTGGCGACGACGACGACGGCCACGATCATCCCCCGACGGTTCAGCACAATTTGTTTTAAGGTCATACCGCTGTTGCGCAGTTGAATCCCCACCAGGAACAGTAAAAAGATTAACGTATATTCGCTGGCTTCGGTGGCATGTTGCAGAATGGGAAGCCCAGTGAGGCCGAGCAGGAAACCGATGACGACGACGCCGCAAAGCTGAAGCGACTCAAGCGCCATTGCAATTCGCGAAGGGAGCTTTTCTTGCTTGTGGTTGTGTCTCCAGGGCAGCGAACGTTCCAGCCAGAACAGCGCCGCAATATTACACAGTATAATGACTGTCACGCTGACCGCAGAATAATGAAGAATGGCTAACAGGTTGCTGGCGAGATTATCCAGAAACGCCAGGCTAATACCCATAAAAAAGAGAATAAGGTAGACGATCCAGCTTAACAGGCGATTGATAAGTTGTAATGCAGTCCTGTGCCGGAGCGGAATAAGGTAGCCCACAATAAGGGGAACCAGAATGATTAACAGCCCTGAAAACATGAAAATCAGATCCTTGCTGAGAAGTAAGACGAAATGCGACACTATAACCTAAATAATTCAAGTTGCAGGAAGGCGGCAAGGGAGTGAATCCCCGGGAGCGTACATAAGTACGTGACTGGGGGGAGCGAGCGCAGTCAACACATCTGCAACTTGAAGTATAACGGGTATACACACTACTCAATGCAAAGAGGGGAGTAAAGTTGCAAATAAAAGGAAATATAGCGTGGAGAAAAAAGACCTGACAATAGTCAGGTCTTTTTGTTAGCGATTAATCGCGTTTTTCCAGCAGAGTGCGGTAAATAAGACCGCCGAGTACCCCACCGATAATCGGCATAACCCAGAAGAACCACAATTGCTGTAACGCCCAGCCGCCCTGGAAGATGGCGACTGCGGTACTACGCGCCGGGTTTACGGAAGTGTTGGTGACCGGAATACTGATCAAGTGGATCAGCGTTAATGCCAGACCTATTGCGATAGGTGCAAAACCTGCCGGAGCATGTTTATCGGTCGCGCCGTGGATCACTAATAAGAAACCTGCGGTCAGAATAATTTCAATGACGACGGCAGAAAGCATGGAATAACCACCAGGTGAATGTTCACCAAAACCGTTCGAAGCAAAACCACTGGCCGTTGCATCAAAACCAGCTTTACCGCTGGCAATAAGATACAGGGCCGCAGCTGCAACAATACCGCCCACAACCTGAGCAATAACGTAACCAATAACGTCTTTTGCCGGGAAGCGACCGCCAGCCCATAAACCGAAGGTTACCGCTGGGTTAAAGTGTCCACCGGAAATATGACCCACAGCGAATGCCATGGTTAATACTGTCAGGCCGAATGCCAGCGCGACACCGGCAAATCCAATACCCAACTCCGGGAATGCTGCGGCCAGTATTGCGCTACCGCACCCGCCAAAGACGAGCCAAAACGTACCGAAGAATTCAGCTGCTAATTTCCTGAACATAACCACCTCAATTAAAAGTTCCGGGTTCGAGTTCCTTGCCCGGTAATTCATCGCTAAAAAGGGACGATGATGAAAGAGCGGGTATTTTAGAAAAAAACATCATCCCTTCGCCAGTTAAATTGATGAAAAAATTTGATTTAAGGCAATATGTTGTTATTCCTTTATGAATATTGGATGAATGAAGCATAGTTCAATTAGGAAAAGGTGATGATTGAGTTCTGAAATAATATTCCGAGGAAAACATAAGAAGAATATTCTTATATTTTTCAATTTCTGCTACTAACCTCCTGATCATACCGGGTGTCCTGAGCGCCCGCTTGCCGTTATACTCCTGATAACTTGAAGGAAAAAGTTAGCATTTCCGGAGGCTATATGATTCTCGAACGCGTTGAGATTGTTGGATTTCGTGGTATTAACCGTCTGTCGTTGATGCTGGAGCAGAGCAACGTGCTGATTGGGGAGAACGCGTGGGGTAAATCCAGTCTGCTGGATGCCTTGACCCTGCTGCTGTCGCCGGAGTCAGACCTGTATCATTTTGTCCGCGAGGATTTCTGGTTCCCGCCGGGTGATATACAGGGCCGGGAACACCACCTGCACATTATCCTGACGTTTCGTGAATCCCAACCAGGTCGTCACCGGGTGCGTCGTTATCGTCCTCTGGAAGCCAGCTGGACGCCGTGCCAGGATGGCTATCACCGCATTTTTTATCGCCTGGAAGGCGAGTGTGCGGATGACGGTAGCGTTCTGACCTTGCGCAGTTTTCTTGACGGCGACGGCCATCCATTACCTCTCGATGACATTAACGATCAGGCGCGACACCTCGTGCGCCTGATGCCGGTACTGCGTCTGCGTGACGCGCGATTTATGCGACGGATCCGCAACGGTACGGTGCCAGATTCGGCGGATGTCGAAGTCACCGCCCGCCAACTGGATTTTCTGGCGCGTGAGCTGGCTACCCGGCCGCAAAACCTGACAGACGGGCAGATCCGTCAGGGTTTATCGGCCATGGTACAGCTGTTGGAGCACTATTTTTCCGAGCAGGGGGCTGGCCAGTCCCGCTACCGTCTGATGCGCCGTCGCTCCAATAACGAACAACGGAGCTGGCGCTATCTGGACATTATTAACCGCATGATTGATAAACCCGGCGGACGTACGCACCGGGTTATTCTGTTGGGCCTGTTTTCGACCTTGTTGCAGGCCAAAGGCACGCTAAGGCTGGATAAAGACGCCCGACCTTTATTGCTGGTGGAAGATCCGGAAACACGTTTACATCCGATCATGCTGTCGGTGGCCTGGCACTTGTTGAATTTACTGCCTCTGCAGCGAGTGGCGACCACCAACTCCGGTGAGCTGCTGTCCCTTACGCCTGTTGAACATGTTGTTCGTCTGGTGCGTGAATCATCCCGCGTCGCCGCCTGGCGGCTGGGACCGGGTGGGATCAGTGCAGAAGACGGTCGGCGAATCGCATTTCATATTCGTTTTAATCGTGCGTCATCGTTGTTTGCCCGCTGCTGGCTGCTGGTGGAAGGTGAAACGGAAACCTGGGTGATTAACGAACTGGCCCGCCAGTGCGGACACCACTTTGATGCGGAAGGGATTAAAGTCATTGAATTTGCCCAGTCAGGTCTTAAGCCGCTGGTTAAATTCGCCCGCCGGATGGGAATAGAGTGGCATGTGCTGGTCGATGGAGATGAAGCCGGGAAAAAGTACGCGGCCACGGTACGTAGCTTATTGAATGACGACAGAGAGGAAGAGCGCGAGCATTTGACCATGCTCCCCGCACTGGATATGGAACACTTTATGTATCGCCAGGGGTTTGCTGACGTCTTTCACCGGGTGGCGCAAATTCCGGAGAACGTGCCTATGAATATGCGCAAAATAATCTCCAAGGCGATTCATCGGTCGTCAAAACCGGATCTGGCGATCGAGGTGGCGATGGAAGCCGGGCGGCGGGGCGTTGATGCGGTGCCAACGCTGCTGCGAAAAATGTTTTCCCGCGTGCTGTGGCTGGCACGCGGCAGAGCGGATTAGTGGCGAAACATCGACGACAGCTGCGAATGGATGCTGTCCAGTAGCTGATAGCGGCGGCGGTATTCTGCGCGTTTTTTGCTCGCAATATCCGCCTCGCTTTTTCGCGCCAGCGTGCGCGGAATATGATAGTACCCGTTGCTGTCGCACTCACCGCCAACCGACTCCCAAAAAGTGTTGTAGTCGGAAAGGATTACCTTGTTTTTATCGTCGTAGCGCGGGCTGCGAAAAATATGCTGTTCATTGCTTACAGCCAGAATTTGTTCGATATTTAATTGTTCCGCAAAACAGCAAATGGCTTCCATCACAATACGTTTTGGGAAAATCCCATGGCATGATTTGGTCGCTTTTTGAATTTCTTCATGTGGCAGTAATCGGCTGCCTCCCTGTAACCCGCCAATAAACAGTGTACTGCTCCCTTCATAATTGCACAGCGTAAACGTCATTTCCGCTAAAGTCTCGCCAGTGCAATTGCGTACCAGAATGGTGCTTTCACCTTCTTTATCCAGTATGATGAATGAAGTCATTATTACGCTAAATACTTCGCTATTTTTTCCCTCAATTTGTGCTAGTTGTAATCCATCTTCACTTAAATAATTCTTAAATTCAGTGGCTGAAAAAAAGCTACGGATAGCATTGTAATGATAACGCACGGCATCCAGTTTCGTTTTGTGGTCAAGATTTTTCGCGAGATAGGCGCGATGCAAACGAACCGGCAATCGTGGCTGGCGTGCAAGTATGCTATCAAGGTCAGGCCATTGCGCCAACTCGGTCATCCATTCACGCGTTAATCGCGGCATAAGCGCTGAGCGCAACAAAAACTTACGACGAAAGCTACGCTGATGCCAAAATTGTCCGGGGCGCCAATGTCCGGTCATCAGGCTACAAAAGAGGCTAAAACTTGTGACTGGTTTTGAAGAATGAAAAGTGCTTTCAGTTAGCTGGCTCATAATATAAATCCGATTGATACCCTTGTACTAATTTCAGCACAGCGGATCTTAACCATTCATCAATAACTCTGTTATTCTTGCGCTTTTCAACGGCGATTTATTTAACGTTGATGTTTAGCACTCCACTCTGGTGGACGTATTGGGGGAATTGGGACATTTATGAAGCTCAAGGGAAAAATCAAAAAACGCTATTTTCTGTTCGCCATCATCCTTATTGTGGCGGTAATTGCACTTTGGCGAACGCTTAATGCGCCTTTACCTCAGTATCAAACATTAATTGTTCGTCCTGGCGATCTGCAGCAAAGCGTGTTGGCTACCGGTAAGCTGGATGCGCTGCGTAAAGTTGACGTCGGGGCGCAGGTCAGCGGGCAGTTAAAAACGCTGTCGGTTGCGATTGGCGATAAAGTAAAAAAGGATCAGTTGCTCGGCGTTATCGATCCTGAACAGGCGCAAAACCAAATCAAAGAGGTTGAAGCAACGCTGATGGAATTGCGCGCCCAGCGTTTACAAGCCGAAGCTGAGTGGAAGCTGGCGCGGGTTACTCTTTCCCGCCAACAACAGCTGGCGAAAACCCAGGCTGTTTCACAGCAGGATCTCGACACGGCGGCCACCGAAATGGCGGTCAAACAGGCGCAAATTGGCACAATTGACGCGCAAATTAAACGTAATCAGGCCTCACTCGATACGGCAAAAACCAACCTTGATTACACCCGCATCGTTGCGCCAATGGCTGGCGAAGTAACGCAAATTACTACGCTGCAAGGGCAAACCGTTATTGCCGCCCAGCAGGCCCCTAATATTCTGACGCTGGCGGATATGAGCACCATGCTGGTAAAAGCGCAGGTTTCTGAGGCTGATGTAATTCACCTGCATCCAGGGCAAAAGGCCTGGTTTACCGTGCTGGGCGATCCGCAAACACGCTATGAAGGTAAACTCAAAGATGTTCTTCCGACGCCAGAGAAAGTGAATGATGCGATTTTCTACTATGCCCGCTTCGAAGTTCCAAACCCGAAAGGGATCCTGCGTCTGGATATGACCGCGCAGGTCCATATCCAGCTCACGGATGTCAAAAATGTCCTGACCATCCCGCTGTCGGCGCTGGGCGATCCTATTGGCAATAATCGTTATAACGTCAGGCTGCTGCGTAACGGCGAAACCCGCGAACGTGAAGTGGTTATCGGCGCGCGTAATGACACCGATGTGGAGATCGTGAAAGGGCTGGAAGAGGGGGATGAAGTCATTACCGGTGAGGGCAACGCTGGAGCTGCAAAATGACAGCATTGCTTGAGCTGAGCCATATCCGCCGCAGCTATCCGTCAGGTGAAGGCCAGGTTGAGGTGTTGAAGGACGTATCCTTGAGCATTCAGGCCGGGGAAATGGTGGCGATTGTCGGGGCGTCGGGTTCGGGTAAATCGACGCTGATGAACATTCTCGGCTGTCTGGATAAGCCAACCAGCGGTACGTATCGCGTTGCCGGACGCGATGTCTCTACGCTGGATAGCGATGCGCTAGCGCAACTCCGTCGTGAGCATTTTGGTTTTATCTTCCAGCGCTATCACCTGCTGTCGCATTTAACCGCCGCACAAAACGTTGAGGTACCCGCGGTCTACGTTGGCACTGAACGTAAGCAGCGCCTGGCGCGTGCGCAGGAATTACTCCAGCGGCTGGGGTTGGGTGACCGGGTTGACTATCAACCTTCCCAGCTTTCCGGTGGTCAGCAGCAGCGGGTCAGTATCGCGCGTGCGCTGATGAACGGGGGGCAGGTTATTCTTGCCGACGAACCCACCGGTGCACTGGATAGCCATTCCGGCGAAGAGGTGATGGCGATTTTGCATCAGCTGCGCGATCGCGGGCATACGGTAATTATCGTTACTCACGACAGCCAGGTCGCCGCGCAGGCCGAACGGGTCATTGAAATTCGTGACGGCGAGATTGTGCGCAATCCACCGCCACAGAAACCCTCTGGCGGACGCGATATCGCGGAGCCAACGGTGAAAACGGCATCCGGCTGGAGCCAATTTGTCAGCGGTTTTCGTGAAGCGCTTACCAT
This sequence comes from Citrobacter sp. Cpo030, assembly GCF_030333005.1. Taxonomy (NCBI): domain Bacteria; kingdom Pseudomonadati; phylum Pseudomonadota; class Gammaproteobacteria; order Enterobacterales; family Enterobacteriaceae; genus Citrobacter; species Citrobacter sp. Cpo030. The sequence continues at coordinate 270,168 of NZ_JAOWGT010000043.1, forward strand.
GGCCTGGCTGGCAATGGCCGCGAATAAAATGCGAACGCTACTGACCATGCTTGGGATCATCATCGGTATTGCTTCGGTGGTGTCGATTGTGGTGGTAGGCGATGCGGCTAAACAGCTGGTACTGGCAGATATTCGCGCTATTGGTACTAACACCATTGATATCTATCCAGGCAAAGATTTCGGCGACGACGATCCGCAATATCAACAGGCGTTGAAGTATGACGATTTGACGGCGCTAAAGAAGCAGCCCTGGGTCAGTTCAGTAACGCCTGCAGTGTCGAAGAACCTGCGGTTACGCTATGGCAACATCGATGTTGCTGCCAGTGCTAATGGCGTTAGCGGCGACTATTTCAACGTCTATGGCATGACATTTAGCGAAGGGACCACCTTTAACGCCGAGCAACTGGCGGGGCGTGCTCAGGTGGTGGTGCTCGACAGCAATACCCGTCGTCAGTTGTTCCCCAACAAAGCGAAAGTTGTTGGCGAGGTCGTGCTGGTGGGGAATATGCCTGCCACGGTGATTGGTGTTGCAGAAGAGAAACAGTCGATGTTTGGCAGTAGCAAGATCCTGCGTGTCTGGCTGCCTTACAGCACTATGTCCGGGCGCATAATGGGACAGTCGTGGCTGAACTCGATCACCGTGCGGGTGAAGGATGGTTTTGACAGTGCCCAGGCCGAACAGCAACTGACCCGACTGTTGACGTTGCGCCACGGTAAGAAGGATTTCTTCACCTGGAATATGGACGGTATCTTGAAAACCGCCGAAAAGACCACACGTACATTACAACTCTTCCTGACGCTGGTGGCGGTGATTTCGCTGGTGGTCGGTGGGATTGGCGTGATGAATATTATGCTGGTTTCGGTAACCGAACGAACGCGTGAGATTGGCATTCGTATGGCGGTTGGCGCTCGCGCCAGTGACGTGCTGCAACAGTTCTTAATTGAAGCAGTGTTGGTGTGTCTGGTTGGCGGCGCGTTGGGCATTAGCCTGTCGATGCTGATCGCCTTTACGCTACAGCTATTTCTGCCGGGCTGGGAAATTGGATTTTCACCCGTCGCGCTGTTGACGGCTTTCCTGTGTTCGACTGCAACCGGGGTGTTGTTTGGCTGGCTACCGGCGCGGAATGCGGCACGTCTGGATCCGGTAGATGCTCTGGCGCGGGAATAATGCCACAGAGATAAAAATGCCAGCCGCAAGGGCTGGCATTTTGACTGCGGGATGTACACAATGAGACAGAAGAGCTATGCGACAGCTTCTGCTTCAATGACAGGCACGATGACACTGGCATGATTGCCTTTTGGCCCCTGGTGGACATCAAACTGGACAGACTGTCCGGCTTTTAGCGTTCTGTAACCATCCATCTGAATGGTGGAGTAATGGGCGAAAATATCTTCGCCGCCGCCTTCGGGGCAAATGAAACCAAACCCTTTGGCGTTGTTGAACCACTTAACAGTACCCGTTTCCATACTTCGACATCCTTCGTAAATCTTATATAAGTAAGATGGAATGAACCGGTGGCGGAGTGGGGGCTGTTCAAAACCTCGCCAACTCTCGAAACTACAATTTAGAGAAATCAGGCGGGGCGTCAAGCGCCATGCAGACGGAATAGGGTAAAAATGCATCAAAATTTGAAGCAGTTAACGCTATTGTCGGTTATGTGACAGATGTCGCGGATGGCACTAATAGATGATAGTTATCTAATACTTGAGGTAGATTGATTGTGCGCATAGGCTGCTTGTCAGCGGCAAGATTTTCTGCCGGAAACCGTAACTGAAGATGACGACTGACAATGGGTAAGACGAACGACTGGCTGGATTTCGATCTGCTGGCGGAAGATAAATTGCGCGACGCGCTAAAACCGCCATCTATGTATAAAGTGATATTAGTCAATGATGATTACACTCCGATGGAGTTTGTTATTGACGTGTTACAAAAATTCTTTTCTTATGATGTAGAACGTGCAACGCAACTGATGCTTGCAGTTCACTATCAAGGCAAAGCTATCTGCGGTGTGTTCACTGCCGAAGTGGCTGAAACCAAAGTAGCGATGGTGAACAAATATGCGAGGGAGAACGAGCATCCGTTGCTGTGTACGCTGGAAAAAGCCTGAATGCAGGCATAAACATTGGGGGAGGTGCCTATGCTCAATCAAGAACTGGAACTCAGTTTAAACATGGCTTTCGCCAGAGCGCGCGAGCACCGACATGAGTTTATGACCGTCGAGCACTTGTTACTGGCGTTGCTCAGTAACCCATCGGCCCGCGAAGCGCTGGAAGCGTGTTCTGTGGATCTGGTGGCGCTTCGTCAGGAACTCGAAGCCTTCATTGAACAGACCACACCTGTATTGCCTGCCAGTGAGGAAGAACGCGACACGCAGCCAACGTTGAGTTTTCAGCGTGTACTGCAACGCGCGGTCTTTCATGTTCAGTCCTCCGGGCGCAATGAAGTTACCGGCGCAAATGTGCTGGTCGCTATCTTCAGCGAGCAGGAATCTCAGGCGGCTTATCTGCTGCGTAAGCATGAAGTAAGTCGTCTTGATGTGGTGAATTTTATTTCTCATGGCACGCGCAAAGACGAACCCAGCCAGACTTCTGACTCTGGGAATCAGCCAAATAACGAAGAGCAAGCTGGCGGGGAGGACCGTATGGAAAACTTCACGACTAACCTTAACCAGCTTGCCCGAGTGGGCGGAATTGATCCGCTCATTGGCCGGGACAAAGAGCTGGAGCGCGCCATTCAGGTACTGTGCCGTCGCAGAAAAAACAACCCGCTGCTGGTGGGAGAGTCTGGTGTCGGTAAAACCGCCATTGCCGAAGGTCTCGCCTGGCGTATCGTCCAGGGTGATGTGCCTGAAATTATGGCTGATTGTACTCTTTACTCCCTGGATATCGGCTCGCTGCTGGCAGGCACCAAATATCGCGGTGATTTTGAAAAACGCTTTAAGGCGCTGTTGAAACAGCTGGAACAGGATACTAACAGCATTCTGTTTATCGATGAGATCCACACCATTATCGGTGCGGGTGCGGCATCGGGCGGCCAGGTGGATGCGGCTAACCTTATCAAGCCGTTGCTCTCCAGCGGGAAGATTCGTGTGATAGGGTCCACAACCTATCAGGAATTCAGCAATATCTTTGAAAAGGATCGTGCCTTAGCGCGCCGTTTCCAGAAAATCGATGTCACTGAGCCATCGGTAGAAGAGACCGTGCAGATCATCAACGGTCTGAAGCCGAAATACGAAGCGCACCATGACGTCCGCTATACCGCCAAAGCGGTGCGTGCAGCGGTCGAACTGGCGGTGAAATACATTAACGATCGTCATCTGCCGGATAAAGCGATTGACGTGATTGATGAGGCGGGCGCGCGTGCGCGTCTGATGCCGGTCAGCAAGCGCAAGAAAACCGTCAACGTGGCGGATATCGAGTCCGTTGTGGCCCGCATTGCGCGGATCCCGGAGAAGAGCGTTTCGCAGAGCGATCGCGACACGCTGAAAAACCTGGGCAACCGTCTGAAAATGCTGGTATTCGGACAGGATAAAGCCATTGAGGCGCTGACTGAAGCGATCAAAATGAGCCGTGCCGGTCTGGGACACGAGCATAAACCGGTCGGTTCGTTCCTGTTTGCCGGGCCAACTGGCGTCGGTAAGACCGAAGTCACGGTGCAGTTGTCCAAAGCACTCGGTATTGAACTGCTGCGTTTTGATATGTCCGAATATATGGAACGCCACACCGTCAGCCGCCTGATTGGTGCGCCTCCGGGGTATGTCGGTTTCGACCAGGGCGGTTTGCTGACCGATGCTGTTATTAAGCATCCGCATGCGGTACTGCTGCTGGATGAAATCGAAAAAGCACACCCGGATGTCTTTAACCTGCTGTTGCAGGTGATGGATAACGGCACGCTGACCGACAATAACGGGCGTAAAGCGGATTTCCGCAATGTGGTGCTGGTCATGACCACCAACGCCGGTGTGCGTGAAACTGAGCGTAAATCGATTGGGTTGATTCATCAGGACAATAGTACTGATGCAATGGGCGAAATCAAAAAAGTGTTTACGCCGGAATTCCGTAACCGCCTCGACAACATTATCTGGTTTGATCATCTCTCTACCGAGGTGATTCATCAGGTTGTTGATAAGTTTATCGTCGAGCTTCAGGTTCAGCTGGATCAGAAAGGTGTCTCTCTGGAAGTGAGCCAGGAAGCACGTGACTGGCTGGCAGAGAAAGGCTACGACCGCGCAATGGGCGCACGTCCAATGACGCGTGTTGTCCAGGATAACCTGAAAAAACCATTGGCTAACGAACTGCTGTTCGGTTCGCTGGTGGATGGTGGCCAGGTGACCGTTGCGCTGGATAAAGAGAAAAATGAGCTGACTTATGGTTTCCAGAGTGCGCAAAAGCACAAGCCAGAAGCTGCACATTAATCTTTAATCACCTAATCAGCCGGGCGTAATGCCCGGTTTTTTTTCGCCTGATAAAAGTGATTTGAATTGGGATGTTCAGGGAGTTTAAACGGCAGGCAAAAAATAAGCCTGCGTAAGGGAGATTACGCAGGCTAAGGAGGTGGTTCCTGGTACAGCTAGCATTTATGGGTTATGTTTTTCAGCGGAGGGGATAATACCCTTAATGAACGAAACGGTATGTGATCGATTTCTAAGAATCTTCCGAACGCTGAAAAATAACCGTAATTAACTACTTAGCATGCGGGTCGCGCGTGGACTCACCGGTAAAATTACGCATCAACAATGCATAATTCAGATCGATATCCTCCGGTACAGGCATCCACACGGTGTAACCATCGCCCGGCGCAACCGGCATCGCTTCGCCTTTCGCGTTTTCCATCTGTTCGAGGGTAAAGTTGATGTTGCCCTGTGGGGTCATCAGCTCCAGGCTGTCGCCGACGGTGAATTTGTTTTTCACCAGTACGGCTGCCAGTTCACCTTTACGTTCGCCGGTAAACTCGCCGACAAACTGCTGACGCTCGGAAACTGAGAAGCCGTATTCGTAGTTCTGATAGTCGTCATGCGTATGACGGCGCAGGAACCCTTCGGTGTAACCACGATGCGCCAGACCTTCCAGCGTTTCCAGCAGTTGCGGGTCGAACGGTTTACCGGCTGCGGCATCATCAATGGCTTTACGATAGACCTGCGCGGTACGTGCACAGTAATAGTATGACTTGGTGCGGCCTTCGATCTTCAGGGAATGCACACCCATCTGCGTCAGACGTTCAACGTGGGCAATGGCACGCAAATCCTTCGAATTCATGATGTAAGTGCCGTGTTCGTCTTCGAACGCGGTCATGTACTCGCCCGGGCGCTGGGCTTCTTCGATCATAAAGACTTTGTCTGTCGGTGCGCCAATACCCAGCGTAGGCTCAACGTTTTGTACCGGGATAGGCTCGTACTTATGCACGATATTGCCCACCACGTCTTCTTTGCCTTCCTGCACGTTGTATTCCCAGCGGCAGGCATTGGTGCAGGTACCCTGGTTAGGGTCACGTTTGTTGATATAGCCAGAAAGCAGGCAACGGCCGGAGTAGGCCATACACAGCGCACCGTGAACGAAGATCTCAAGCTCCATATCCGGCACCTGGGTGCGGATCTCTTCGATTTCTTCCAGCGACAGCTCGCGGGAGAGGATCACGCGGGTCAGCCCCATCTGCTTCCAGAATTTCACCGTCGCCCAGTTTACGGCGTTAGCCTGTACTGAAAGGTGAATGTCCATGTCAGGGAAGTTTTCGCGCACCAGCATAATCAGACCAGGGTCTGACATGATCAGTGCATCCGGCCCCATTTCCACCACCGGTTTCAGATCACGAATGAAGGTCTTCAGCTTGGCATTGTGTGGGGCAATGTTAACCACCACATAGAATTTTTTACCCAGTTCATGAGCTTCATTAATGCCGAGCTGCAGGTTTTCGTGGTTGAATTCGTTGTTGCGTACGCGCAGTGAGTAACGCGGTTGGCCCGCATACACAGCGTCTGCGCCATAGGCGAAAGCGTAACGCATGTTTTTCAGCGTTCCCGCCGGGGAAAGGAGTTCCGGTTTAAACATAATTTTCTCGTTCTGATGACAGGTCAGACTCGCCTCACTCAATGAGGCGGTTAGGGGAGTGCCCCCATATTAAGGGCGGGCATTGTAGCGCTGTGGGAGAGGGGAGTAAACCACCTTACACCATTGCGTTGGTCTGCCCCGGCAGCTCAGAATCCGGGATACGGAAGGTATGCCAGGTGAAACGAAGGCGTTTCCAGAACGAATCGAAATGAAGTGCGTCCAGATCCATAAATAATTCATGTTCAGGGTACAGGGTGGTGAAAAAATGCGCCCAGCGCGCGCTCCTTTTTATATCAAAGAGATCTTTATCCAGTTTATTTCCGTAGAGCTGTGACAGCGCCACCATGGCCTCCGGCGTCCCTTTGTTAGCCTCCTCTTGCACGAGTTCCAGATGCGAGTGAGCCAGGGCTAAATCTTTCACGCCGGGAATATTGAGCAGGAATAATTCCCAGGCCCTCCTATCACCATACAGAGACGCCAGATACAGATTGTCGAGCAGGTTTTTTTCGTAAACGGCGCGTTTTTCCGCTGGGGGAGCCTGATTGATTAAGCGTTCGCTGCAGTTGGCCATGCGGAAATGGATCTCTTGCAGATCGTTTTCATACCTGTCATCGCCGCCGTTAGCGATCAAGCGATATTCATCTGCGTCGCGCAATGCAATGTGCTGGTACAAAATCTCTGCCGCTTGCTGGAAGTAACCGAAGGCAATAGCGGGATCGTACGGCAAGAGGCCTTCGTTATCTCTATCATTAGATTCCACACCGAGCTGATTAAGCGCGCTGGGGATGTTTCTCTGCGCGCCCAGTTCCGCCAGCGGCAGGAGATATTGCGGGTACCCCAGCCAGCGAAAATCTTTAATCGCTGCCCGCCAGTTATGGTCGTATTCAATATCGGCGACGCTATCGAGCCAGGCAGCACCTTGGGCTTCGTCTTTTTCAAAACCAAATAACCCAGCGTACTGGAAATAGCCGCGATAGAGCTTCGGCACGCAGTGTTCCGTTTGCTGCGCATTCTGGCAGAGGAAATTATAAATCCACCAGGTATCCGGGAAATCGCGCAGCGCAAACTTTAGCGCGTACGCAGTGTAGTAATTTCTGAGCTTAACTTTTTCCACGATCGAACGCTGAAGGGTTCGCCAGAGCGCGTCATTATCTTCCAGATCGCTATAGCAGACCCGCAGCCACTCCAGCGCGTTGTGACGAGACTCCTGAATATGCGCCCGCTGCGCAATCTCTTCGGCTTTGGCGATAATGCGTTCCCGTTCGTCTGGGGAATCAACCTCTTTGATACTTAAATCGCGGTGATCGTCCCACCAGATTAAGAGCTCCAGATGTTCACGTTCTGCGGCGGAAAGGTGATCGCATACGCTCGATTCCAGAAATTCACGGATTTCCTCGTGAGACCCTCCCCAGCGCGGCATATGAAACGGAATATATTCATCCAGCACGTAAAATGCCGTCGGGAAAATAGCCAGACAAACGGCGATCCAGCAGTTTTGCCTGGCATCGTCATTGTCCTCCGGCAGTATGAACGGACGCGGTAGATTTGGGCATATCGCGTCGGCAAACGACAACCCGGAATGGGCCATTAGCGCCTCTATCTCCTGCGGCGAGCGGCGGTGATATTCTGCAAGATCCTCCATTAATGGTTGCCCGGCAACCTCTGCGCCCACGAGGAACTCAACCAGCCAGTCGGGCTGGCCGAAGACCTTTGAGTTGGTGCTGGTCAGCGCAGCGGCCATCCACTGGCGCGGTTCACAGTCGATAGCGTTGAGGGCGGCAATCACCATTCGCTCGTTGCAGGCGGCGGCGCAGATCCACATGGCGCGGGTGGTTTCTCTCGCCCAGCCGTAGCTGCGGTAGAGCCACGCGCGGTGGTTCCAGTACTGCGCTTCGGCGAGCCAGGCGTGTGTGGAGCGGGGGCGGGCGCGCTGCCAGCTTTTGATCAGCGCTAATCCTTCTGGCCCGGCCTCAACCAGCGCGTCCATATCGTAAAAGTGATTGCACATCTGCGTCCAGGCGAGGAAATAGCGCTTTTCCGCTTCGCGGCTGGTAAAGCTCTCCGTCAGCGCCTGGTTGTAGCGTTCGTCCAGCTCGTCATAGCTTTCTTCATGCAGCAGGCCGGGAATATCGGCGATATACCACTCGCGTTGACCATCATTGAGGGGATTTTTGTGATTACACATCTCAAACATAGCGTTGAGGAGTTGGTCATCCTGTTCCATAAATAGTCCTTTTAAATTGGCTCGAAAATTTTAAATTCTTTCCACGGTAGCTGTCGCCAGCGGCTGACAGGGTCTTTCAGATAATGGGTGGCTTCCTGCAAATCACGTCCGGCGATGGTCACGGGCGTATCGTGAAGCGTGAGCCATACCCGGCGGGCGCGGACGTAGGCGGTGGCGTAATCTTCCCAGGAATCAAAACAGTCCTGCGCGCGTTGAGCGTTGAGCAATAGCACCAGCCAGGCCTCGTTTTCGTTACACCAGCCGAGCCCGGCGACACAGCGGGTCAGAAAGGCGGTGCGCATACAGTCGAAGGCCAGCGCGTCGCGGACCTGTCCCTGGGCTGCCAGATGGTGATAAAAAGTGCGCGGAGAGCTGCCGATACCCGCAGGCCAGCGGCGCAACATATCGGCAATTCGTTGGCGTAGCGCATCGCCGTCGAGGTTGTCCTGCAAGCCCAGCTCTTTTTTCAACTGCTGCGCCAGATGGCGGCGTTTGTCATCGTCAAGTTTAAATACCAGGTCAACGCCTTTGGTCGATAACCCGTTGCGCCGGGCAAGGATATCGGCTAACGCCAGCGCCCATTGACGGCGTCGGGTATCGCGACGCCGATCTTTCAGACGATCTTTTTCTTTCTCTTCGGCGATGCGAGCGGCAACCAGTGGTTTATTTTTTTTATAGTTGCGCCAGCTAAAGAACAGGGTGGCAGTAATAAGAACAATCCAGAACATTACAGCACCTCCTTGATGACAGGGAGGTAACGCGTGGTTTGTAGGGTCAGACTTTCAATCTCGAAAGGTTCGCTACTGGTATTTTTCCCGGCCAGCATCGGATGCCATTCATGCTGCGGGAACAACATTTCCGCCGCGGTTGCCACGTTGGAGTCAATAACCTGAAGGTAGCGCAGCGCGTCCGGGGCGCTATGCAGCAGCAGCCACTGTAAAGCTACCGGGGGAGTGGGGAAGTGTTCCATTAAATGAAAATTGTTATGCAGGACGTTGAGCAGAAAATTGAAATCATGGATGTCGGTAATAAATTTCCAGCCGGTATATTCCGGCGTTTCTTCGTAAACGATACCCATACCTTCACAATCGGCGTGGCGTTCTGGATGCGGTTGAAGCTCCTGTAGTAGAGATAAAACGTCGGCGGCATATTTCTTAATGGGATGACGGTTCTGTTTACCCTTAATCTGGTCAATGCTCAGACCGTCATTATTAACCACCAGGCTTATTGTGATGTGGGGAATATTATTGCCGTCGCGCAGGCTGAACAGGCGTAGTTTTCCGTGCTCAATTTGCCGGGCGTAGTAATCACCATAGCCGCCAGAAAGCGCGCCTTGATTGTCGAACTGCCCAACGCAATGCTGCATATGCCAGGATTCATAAGCCATTTCACTGCGCAGGTCGGGGCTTACTGCATCAAGCTCAACCCATTCACCGTTATTCAGCGACATCATCGGTTTTAGCGCGTCGCAGTTGGAAGGATACCAACCCTGATCACGCAGGCGCTGCATTTTCAGATGCTCCGCCTCGCGCATTTCCAGCAGGGTAAAACAGTTGATGCGCTGTAGTTTAGCGCCCAGTCGAGTCCCTTCCAGGCGAGAGAGGAATTCCAGTAAGTCTCTTTCCATTGCCAGCAACTGCGGATGCTGGGGGTTGAGATAGTAAAAGCCCTCATCGCCGCCGAGCTTTGGCCTCAGCCAGGTGGGAATCTCCGTGTCGGCGCCAAAATAAACAGCGTAATCCTCGATGGAGCGCACGGGATAAACATGGGGAAGGTCACCGATAATCCAACGATAAAAATGGTTGCTTAACCAGCGCCGGATATTTTCGTTATCACCGCGTTGTTGGCTACGGGAAATAATCGACGACTTGATATTGGGTGCGTTTATTATATTTCGCGGTTTATATTTTTTATTTATATCACTCATGGCATTCCTTGCACGATTGAGTACTGGCAGTCTTTGTCGGGAATATATCATGATGAATGGCGATTGCTTCTCATTGTTCTTGGTATGGAGGAATTCTCAGATTATAGCTCGAAGGGGGGGAGTGAGTTTCCCCGGAGGCCGGATGCGGTGCTGCGCACTTGTCCGGGCTACAACATGGCAGACTGCGGTAGCCTGGGGAGCCGCAGTGCCACAGGGAACATGCCAGGCAGATGGGAAATTAAGCAATTCGGCAGGCGTCGGCTTCCCAGCGATACCCCACGCCATAGACCGCGCGGATAAACGACTGCTCGGCATCCAGCGACTCCAGCTTGCGTCGCAGGTTCTTAATATGGCTGTCGATGGTGCGGTCGGTAACGACGCGGTAATCGTCATAGAGATGATTGAGCAACTGTTCACGGGAGAACACTTTTCCCGGCTCATGTGACAACGTTTTAAGTAAGCGGAATTCGGCGGGCGTTAAATCGAGCATCTTCCCACGCCAGGAGGCCTGAAAACGGCCTTCATCGACGATAAGCGGGCTTTCTGCATCCATTTGTTGCAGTTCGCGCTGCGGTTTGCATCGGCGCAGGATCGTTTTTACGCGCGCGACAACTTCACGCGGGCTGTAAGGTTTACAAATATAATCATCAGCACCGATCTCCAGCCCCAGCAGGCGATCAATCTCTTCGATTTTAGCGGTTACCATCATGATGGGGACTTCTGAGAAGCGGCGGATTTCCCGACACAGGGTCAGACCGTCGGTACCGGGCAGCATCAGATCCAACAAGATCAGATCGGGCGGCGTTTGGCGCACGTAAGGCAGAACCAGGTCGCCGTGGTTGATCAGCGTAGGGGCATAGCTCGCTGCCCGCAGGTAGTCGATCAGCAGTTGCCCCAGCTTAGGCTCATCTTCCACGATCAGAATACGCGGTGTGTTTTCATCAATGGGTAACTCAGTCATACATCTCTCTGTAAATCGCGTTCCAGCGGTAACTCTACTGTAATGCTAACCCCACCAAAAGGCGAATGGGCGGCACGAATCAGACCATTATGCGCCTGTACGATATTGACGCAAATCGCCAGCCCCAATCCAGAACCTCCGCTGGCGCGGTTGCGCGAGCCTTCGGTGCGATAAAATCGTTCAAACAGCTTCTGTAACTGCTCGTCACTTACGCCAGGAGCGGAATCTGCGAAGGTTAATAACACCATGCGTTCGCGTTGTTCGGCGCTGATATGCAACCCGCCACCGCTATCGGTGTAGCGCAGACTGTTTTCCAGCAGGTTGTTGAACAGCTGCATCAGACGATCCCTGTCACCAAATACCGTCATGCTGTCGGGGAGCGAAAGCTGTATGGTCAATCCACGGCTGGCGAAGCGTTCACGAAATGCGCCGCTTGCCACTTCCAATAGGGGGATGAGGTCCAGCGATGTTTTCTGATAGGCCAGCGCGCCTTCATCTGACATGGAGAGCTGATGAAGGTCGTCAACCAGTTTGGTGAGCGTAGCGACTTCAGCCTGCAACGAGGCAACGGAGTCAGGGGTAAACTGGCGTACGCCATCCTGAATGGCCTCCAGTTCACCGCGCAACACCGCCAACGGCGTACGCAGTTCGTGAGAAATATCGGCCATAAAGTCACGACGCATCTGCTGGTTTTTTTCCAACGTACTGGCGAGTTGGTTGAAGTCCTGCGCCAGCTTGCCCAGCTCATCCGTACTGGTTGGCGTAACGCGAGTGGTGAAATCGCCCGCTGCCAGTTTGTGCGTGCCTTCCACCAACCGCTTAACCGGGGCCAGCAGGCTGCGCGCCAGCGTAAACGTCGCCAGCGCGGCCAGGATCGTGGAGAGCGCAACGATAAGCCAACTGGATCGTCTTTGCTGCATGTCGAAATTGATATCCGTATTCCGCGTTAAGCGTTCTACAGGAGAGGCGATCACGGCGCCCACTTCGCTACCGTTAACGCGTATGGGATGGCGCATGCCGTCGCGAGGAACTGGGCCGCGCGGGCCGACCAGCACGCGGGCATTTTGGTCGACAACCCAAAACTGTGTACGCCAGCCGTGTGGCGGCATGCCTGGGCCCGGTTTATCATCGTCGTTATCGTGTTCAAAAGAGCGCAGGATCTGGAAAACAAAACGATCGTTATTGCGTAAGAATCGCCAGTTGCCGTGCTGCTCGTACTGCTCGCTTAATGCGTCGCTGAGCATTTGCAGCCGCTGCTCGTTGCCGTGCTTGATATAGTCAATAAAACCACGTTCGAAGCTAATGCGTACGGCCCAGTGCATGCTGATCAGCAACACAATGCAGGTGGCGAAAATTGCCAGAAACAGTTTGCCGGTGATACCGGGCCGCCAGAACTTCATCAGGTGCTCCTTTTGCGCCGTGAAATCACCGCGTTGGTTTGCGTGTCGTTCGGCACGCGGGCAAAAATAATGGCGGGCAGCGCAATAATGAAGGCGATGCACAGCCAGGTATACATAAAGACGGTATGCGTACTTCCGCTGTCGATGGCGATATGCTGTTGGCCGAACATGCCCAGCAGCAGGCCTGCGATGGTCACACCAATACTCATCGATAGCTGCATGATCATCGACAGCAGGCTGTTACCGCTGCTGGCCAGATCGTCAGGCAGATCTTTTAACGTAAGCGTGTTCATGGATGAAAAACGCGTTGAGTTGACCATTCCCTGTAAAAACAGCACGAAGGGCAGGGCGTAATACCAGCCCAGCAGTGCCGTGGTCATTAGCAACAGACTGACCAGCGACAGGCCAAGCGTAGTGGTAATCAGCACACGACGGTAACCAAAGCGGTTAACGACCTGCACCACAATGCGCTTCATGCCCATACTGCCCAGCACCATCGGGATCATCATCAGCCCGGCATGAAAAGGTGAAAAACCGAGGCCAATCTGTAAAAACACCGGTGTCATAAACGGCAACATGCCGCTGCCGATGCGTCCGGCAAAACTGCCGAACAGACCTAGCGAGAAGGTTGGTGTGCGAAACAGATTCAGGCTGAATAGCGCACGCGGATTACGATGGGCGTGTTTCAGATACAGCGCAATAGCCAATACCCCGCAGATAACCAGCGCCGCCAGCGTGATACTGGAGAGGCCGGTTCCTTTGCTGCCATCGAGCGCCAGCGTCAGTACCGCCATGCCGACCGCCAGCATCGCGAACCCTGAGAGGTCGAAACGTCGGGTTTGCATGGTGTAGTTGGGCATCAGCATTAACGTCGCTATTGCGCCGACAATGCCTACCGGAATGTTAATCAAAAATATCCAGTGCCAGGAGGCGTATTCAACCAGAATCCCGCCTAACGCTGGGCCCAGCAGCGGGCCGATTTGACCGGGTAAAGTGACAAACGTCATTGCCGCCATATATTGCTCACGCGGGACGATTTTCATCACCGTTAGCCTGCCGACCGGCACCATCATCGCGCCGCCAACGCCTTGTAAGACGCGCGCCATCACCAGCTCGTTGAGCGTGCTGGACCCGGCACAAAACAGCGAGCCAAGCGTAAACAGGATGATGGCGGTGAAGAAGATATTACGCACGCCAACTTTGTCCGCCAGCCATCCGCTGGCGGGCAGCATCACGGCAACAGTTAAAACATATGACACAATGACCATATGCATGTGTAACGGGCTTTCCCCGAGGCTTGCCGCCATCGAGGGAAGCGCGGTGTTAACGATAGTGGTATCCAGCGACTGCATAAAAAAGCCAAATGCCACAATCCAAAGTTGCCAGCGGGTGCTGTCGGGAAGTTCTGTCATAACTCTGCTACCGGTTTGCTGTTTTTACGCGAAAAACGCAGACGCAGACGGTCGAAAAAGAGATAGACCACGGGCGTGGTGTACAGCGTCAGGAGTTGGCTCACGACCAGCCCACCGACAATGGTTATCCCCAAGGGCTGACGCAGTTCAGAGCCATCCCCTGCGGATAACACCAACGGCAACGCGCCAAACAACGCCGCCAGCGTGGTCATCATTATTGGGCGAAAGCGCAACAGGCAGGCCTGGAAAATAGCTTCTTCCGGCTGTAGCTTGCCGTTTCTCTGCGCTTCCAGCGCAAAATCGACCATCATGATGGCGTTTTTCTTCACAATGCCAATTAATAGCATGATCCCTATCAGGGCGATTAGGCTGAACGGGGCATTGAACAGTTCCAGCGCCAGCAACGCCCCGACGCCAGCCGAAGGTAGCGTGGAGAGGATGGTCAGCGGATGGACATAGCTTTCATACAGCATACCCAGCACGATATAGACCGTGGCGATGGCGGCGATAATCAGGATCACCTGCGAATTCATCGTGTCCTGAAATACCTGTGCGGTACCGGCAAAGCTACCGCGAACCGTGGAAGGGACGCCGAGCTGGGTCATGGTTCTGTTGATGGCCTCTGTCGCTTCTGACAGTGAAGAACCTGTCGGCAGGTTAAACGACACGGTTGAGGCGGCAGACAAGCCCTGATGGTTCACAGACAGTGGCGCATTCGCCGGCTGCCATTTGGCAAAGTATGATAACGGGATCGCTTTACCGTTATTGTTGATGACGAACATTTTGTCCAGTGCGCTGATGTCCTGGGTGTAACGTCGATCGACCTCCATCACCACTTTGTACTGGTTCATCGGCTGATAGATGGTTGAGATCTGTCGTTGTCCGAAAGCATTATTCAACAGGCTGTTGGCGACTGCCACGTCGATCCCCAGACGAGACATGGTGTCGCGATCGTAAATCAGATTCATCTCCGCGCCATTGTCCTGCTGATCGGAGTTAACGTCTGCCAGTTGGGGCAGGGCGGCAAGCGCCTTACGGATCTTCGGTTCCCACTCACGCAGCGCCGCGAGATCGTCGGACAGCAATGTGTATTGATAGCTGGCGTTGGCCTGGCGTCCACCAACGCGAATATCTTGCACCGCCATTAAAAACAGATTCGCACCTGGCTCTTTTGAAAGCGCGACGCGCAGGCGGTCGATCACCTGCTGAGCGGTTTCACGGCGCTCATCGCGTGGCTTGAGGGTAATAAACATCATCCCGCTGTTAACCCGCGAACCACCGGTAAAACCGGTGACGTTATTCACCGCCGGGTCGTCGCGGATGATCTTCATAAAGTCCTGCAGTTTGCCGCGCATGGCCTGAAATGAGATGCTCTGGTCGGCCTGGATCCCACCCATCAATACACCCGTATCCTGCTCCGGGAAGAAGGTTTTGGGGATGGAAATATAAAGCCAGATATTCAGCGCAATGGTGCCAAGCAACACCACGCCTACCAGCCGCGTATGGTGCAGCACCCATTTAAGCGAGGTGCCGTAACTCTGTTGCAGCGCCACCAGCACACGACCAAAACCCCGTTTGCGAGACTGTTCGCGCGGGGAGCTAGATTTGAGCATCCAGCCGCACATCATTGGCGTTAATGTCAGCGACACCAGCAGCGAGATACCGATAGCAACCGACAGCGTGACGGCAAATTCGCGCAGCAAGCGCCCAGGCAATCCGCCCATTAATAGCAGTGGCAGGAACACCGCCACCAGCGACAGACTCATGGAGAGCACGGTGAATCCCACTTCGCGCGTACCCTGTAACGCTGCCTGGAGAGGCTTCATTCCTGCTTCCAGGTGGCGGGCAATATTTTCCAGCACCACGATGGCGTCATCGACGACAAATCCCGTGGCAATGGTTAACGCCATCAACGACAGGTTGTTCAGGCTGAATCCGCACAGATACATGGCGGCAAAGGTACCGATCAGCGAGACCGGGACTGCTACCGCGGGGATCAGCGTCGCACGCCCGGAGCGCAGGAAAACAAAGACCACCAGGATAACAAGCGCCACGGAGATAATCAGCGTCTGTTCGACTTCCTCCAGTGAAGCGCGAATGGTCGGCGAGCGGTCCTGGGCGATTTGCAGATCGATGGCGGCCGGTACCAGCGTTTGTAGCTCCGGTAATTTGGCGCGAATGCTGTCTACCGTCTGAATGATATTGGCTTCCGGTAGCTTGCGGATCATCAACAGAATGGCCGGTTTGGCATTGGTCATCCCCGCGTTGCGTACGTCCTGCACCGAGTCGGTTACAGACGCAACGTCGCCCAGTCGCACCGCCGCGCCGTTATTGTAGTGGATGATGATCGGCTGGTATTCGGCGGCGGTTTTCAGCTCATCGTTGGTCTGGACCTGCCAGCGGTGGGTATCATTCTCGATAGCGCCCTGCGGCTTACGTACGTTGGCGTTGTCAATTGCGCTACGCACGTCGTCCAGCGATACGCCCTGGTTAAACAGCGCTTGTGGATTAAGCCCTACACGCACGGCAGGCAGAGAGCTGCCTCCAACGTCCACGTCACCCACGCCGTCAATTTGCGCGATGGTTTGCGCCAGTTGAGTTGATGCGAAATCGTACAGCTCGCCCTGCGAGTACGTGTCCGATGTCAGCGTCAGGATCATGATTGGCGCATCGGAAGGGTTGGCTTTGCGATACGTTGGTCGGCTCGGCATCCCGCTGGGTAGCAGACTTTGCGCGGCGTTAATCGCGGCCTGAACGTCCCGCGCCGCGCCATTGATGTCACGGTCGAATTTGAATTCGAGAATAATACGCGTACTGCCAAGCGAACTACTCGAAGTCATTTCGTTCACGCCCGCGATGCGGCCCAGCGAGCGCTCCAGCGGAGTTGCGACCGAAGACGCCATCGTTTCAGGGGAAGCGCCGGGTAATGATGCGCTGACCATGATCACCGGAAAATCCACCTGCGGCAGCGGAGCGACCGGCAGCAGACGAAATCCGAGTATGCCGCACAGGGTGATGGCTACCGAAATGAGAATAGTCGCCACTGGACGATGAATGAAAAGCGCGAAAAATTTCATTTACGCTTCCTCTTCCTGACGCGGGAAGCGGCTTTTCACGTACAACGACAGACGGTCAAACAGCAGATAAATCACCGGGGTGGTAAACAGGGTTAATACCTGACTCACCAGCAGCCCACCGACCATGCCAATACCTAATGGGCGACGTAACTCTGCGCCCACGCCGGTACTCAACATCAGCGGCAACGCGCCGAGCAGTGCCGCCAGTGTAGTCATCAGGATCGGGCGAAAACGCAGCAGACAGGCCTGGAAAATGGCATCGCGTGGTGACATTCCCTGTTCGCGCTCCGCGGCAAGGGCAAAATCGATCATCATGATGGCGTTTTTCTTGACGATACCGATGAGCAAAATAATGCCGATAATCGCGATGACGTCCAGTTCGCTCCCGGCAATCATTAACGCCAGAAGCGCCCCGACACCCGCCGTCGGCAACGTGGAGAGAATAGTAATTGGGTGAATAAAGCTCTCATACAGCACGCCGAGGACGATATACATCGCGACAACCGCAGCCACAA
This sequence comes from Citrobacter sp. Cpo030, assembly GCF_030333005.1. Taxonomy (NCBI): domain Bacteria; kingdom Pseudomonadati; phylum Pseudomonadota; class Gammaproteobacteria; order Enterobacterales; family Enterobacteriaceae; genus Citrobacter; species Citrobacter sp. Cpo030. The sequence continues at coordinate 287,732 of NZ_JAOWGT010000043.1, forward strand.
TCAACCAGATGGTATTTCCCAGCGCGGCCTGGAAAGCGAGCGTACTGCCCTGGAACTGGGTGGTAATATTTGCGGGTAGGTTAAGCGTTTTTTCGGCATCCAGAATGGCCTGTACCGCATCGCCCAGCGAATGTTCGTCTGGCACGTTGAACGAGATGGTGGTGACCGGGAACTGATCGAGGTGGTTAATCGACAGTGGGGCAAAACGCTGTTCAATGCTGGCGATCGCGCTGAGCGGTACTATGCCACCGTCGCTACTGGTCAGACGTATTGTATCCAGCGCCGCAAGCCCCGGTGTATTGTTGGTGTCATGTTCTAACACCACGCGATACTGATTTGCCTGGGTGTAGATGGTTGAAATCAGTCGCTGGCCGAAAGCGTTGTACAGGGCGTTGTCGACATCTGACATGCTGATGCCCAAACGGCTGGCGCTGTCGCGATTGACGTTCACATACGCCACCAGCCCTTTGTCCTGCCAGTCGCTACTGACATCGGACAGTTGCGGTAGCTGATTTAGTTTTGCTATCAGTTGTGGAACCCAGGTGCTGAGGGCATCAAGGGATGTCGCTTGCAGCGTGAACTGATATTGCGTCCGGCTGACCTGAGTATCAATCGTCAAGTCCTGAGTGGGCTGAAGATAAAGGTCAACGCCGGGAACTCTGTCAACCGCGTCCTGTAGGCGCGCAATCACTTTCTGCACCCGATCGTCGCGTTCATCCAGCGGCTTAAGGTTGATTTGTAAGCGCGCGCTGTTCAATGCCGTATTAGTGCCGTCCACACCGACAAAAGCGGTCAGGCTTTCTACTGCCGGATCTTTCAGAATGACATCTGAAACCTGACGCTGGCGCTGGGCCATGCTGGCAAATGAGCTGGACTGTGGCGCCTGCAGCGTTCCCTGGATAATGCCGTTATCCTGGATCGGAAAGAAGCCTTTGGGGATAAAGACCCATAGCATAACGCTCAGCGCCAGCGTGCCGAGCGCTACGCTGAGCGTGAGCCACGGATGGTTGAGCACTTTCGCCAGCCAGTGTCCGTACCCGGCAATAACGCGATCAAACATTCGCTCTGAGGCACGGGAGAAGCGGTTTTGCTTACGTAATGAGGCCTGATTCAGCATACGCGCGCACATCATCGGCGTAAGAGTGAGCGAGACAACGGCGGAAATCAGAATCGCTACGGCCAGCGTCACAGCGAACTCACGGAACAATCGACCTACGATATCTCCCATAAACAGCAGTGGGATCAGTACGGCGATCAGTGAAAATGTCAGAGAGATGATGGTAAAACCAATCTCGCCCGCGCCCTTCAGGGCAGCAGTCAGCGGTTTTTCGCCTTTTTCGATATAGCGTGAAATATTCTCGATAACCACGATAGCGTCATCCACCACAAAACCTGTCGCAATGGTTAGCGCCATGAGGGTCAGGTTGTTGATGGAGAAATCAAGGAATACCATCACCGCGAAAGTACCGATTAACGATAACGGTACGGCGACCGCAGGAATAATGGTTGCCGGAATATTGCGCAAAAACAGGTAGATAATCATGACTACCAGCGCAATCGCCAGCATCAACTCAAATTGGGTATCCGCTACGGACGCACGGATATTGGTCGTACGATCGGAAAGTACGCTGACCTTAACCGATTTGGGCAGGCTTTCGGTAAGCTGCGGCAGCATCTGGCGGATACTGTCTGCCGTGGAGATGATGTTCGCGCCAGGTTGGCGCTGAACATTCATCACTATAGCTTGTTGCTTATTGGCCCATGCGCCTAGCCAGCTGTTTTCTGCTCCTTGTTCGACGGTGGCGACATCACCCAAACGAACCGGCGCACCGTTTTTATAGGCAATAATGAGCTGACGATATTCGTCTGCGGACTGCATCTGGTCGTTGGCTGAAAGGGTAACGGCACGCGTTGGGCCATCAAGACTCCCTTTTGCTGAATTGACGTTGGCACCGGTAATGGCCGTACGGATGGTTTCGCTGGTCAGACCGAGTGCGGCAATGGCCTGAGCGTTAAGTTTCACGCGGACCGCCGGACGTTGCCCTCCGGAAAGTGTTACCAGACCCACGCCGGATACCTGAGAGATTTTCTGCGCGACGCGGGTTTCGACCATATCTTCCACCTGCGTCATCGGCATGGCGCTGGAAGTGACCGCCAGTGTCATGATCGGCGGATCTGCCGGGTTTACCTTGCTGTAGACCGGAGGGTTAGGGAGATCGCTGGGTAATAAATTGGTGGCGGCGTTAATCGCGGCCTGAACTTCCTGCTCGGCAACATCCAACGGGAGCGTCAGTTGAAACTGTAACGTAACGACCGATGCGCCACCGGAACTTTGTGATGACATCTGTTTTAAGCCAGACATCTGCCCGAACTGACGTTCAAGCGGTGCGGTGACCGCCGAGGTCATGACGTCTGGGCTGGCGCCGGGGTAGAGCGTAACGACCTGAATCGTGGGGTAATCCACTTCAGGTAAGGCGGCGATTGGCAGGAAGCGATAGCCGATAATACCGGCAAGCAAAATCGCGACCATCAGCAGAGTGGTGGCGACGGGGCGCAGAATAAACAGGCGCGATGGTCCGCCTGTGCTGTCCGGAGGTAACACCTGCATCAGGAGTTGGCTCCTTTTTTGCCGTATCCGCGTGGCGCTGTTTTCTCATCGGAAATAGAGGCGTCGTGCGCCTCAACGACTTCGACTTTTGCGCCTTCCGTCAGACGATCGATACCGTCGGTCACGACTCGATCGCCCGCAGACAGCCCGGCGGCGATCACCACTTTTTGGCTATCCTGAATACCCGGTTTCACCAGATGTTTGCTCACTTTGTTATCGCTATTCAGTACCCAGACAAAGTGGCCTTCGTTGCCCATCTGCAGGGCGGCAGTTGGGATCACAACGGCATTTTGTTGTGTGTCGACCAGCATGCGGGCGTTAACGAACTGGTTAGGGAATAAGGCATCATCCTGATTGGAAAAACGAGCCTTAACTTTGATTGTTCCGGTGGTGGCATCAATCTGATTGTCGAGACTGAGCAGGACGCCTTCGCTGAGCTTTTGCGAATTGGTTCGGTCCCAGGCTTCGACCTTCAGCTGGCTCCCCGATTTTTGTGCCTGCAACACGGTAGCAATGTCGTTTTCAGGCAAAGTAAATATCAGGTCGATGGGATGCGTTTGCGTAATGACGACAATTCCGGTGGTATCGCCGCTGGAAATTTGGTTACCGACATCGACCTGTTTCAGGCCGACACGACCATCGACAGGCGCGGTTATCCGACTCCAGTCGAGCTGCAACTGAGCGCTGGCGACGCTGGCTTCATCCGCTTTGATTGTGCCTAACGTCTCGTTGACCAGTGCCTGCTGGGCATCCAGTTCCTGGCGGGAGACCAGATTGGTTTTAACCAACTGTTGATAGCGGGCAAGATCGCGACGGGCATTCGCCAGCGTGGCTTTATCTTTTGCCAGTTGTCCCTGCGCCTGAGCCAGAGCAACTTTGAACTGGCTGGGATCTATCTCTGCCAGCAGGTCGCCGGCTTTCACCTGTTGTCCTTCCTCAAAGTGTAAGGCGATGAGTTGACCATCCACCCGACTACGCACCGTGGCGGTATTTGCGGCAGTAACGGTCCCCAGCCCTGTCAGATAGCGTGGCACGGCTTCCTCGGTGGCGGTGGCAGCCTGCACGGGAGCTAACGGTCCGGAGCGCATTCCACGCCGTCCTGACCCCGCCGTGTGCTGCGCGGGTTTGGTCGCGCCTGGTGCGGTTTCCTGGGATGCACTGCGGCTTTGCCAGAACCAGATGGCGGCGACGGCGGCCACGACGATCACGATTGCTATCACCCAGCGGGATTTATTACTGCCTTTCATTGTTATGAGTTTCTCATCCTGAAACGATTCGCGGAATGATACTAGTTTAGCCAGTGAACAAGGGAGAAAAATGGAGGAATTATGAAACACTGTCGGGATTCGTCTGAATGCTGACGCGGCTTTGCGAGGCGTTACGCAACAATCGGTGGTGAAGATAGCGAATGCGCAATTGTGCGATAGAGTGCTGACAAGGCAAAAAGGAGGAAAGCCAGAGATTTCAGCGGGACGCTGGAACGGGAAAGCCCCTCCCGAGGAAGGGGCCAAAATAAGGAAAGGGTTATGATGAAGTACGTCATCATACTGGTGATACTCTTAGTCATTAGCTTACCGGCTTACTAAGACACCAGGGGGAGGGGAAACCCTCCCTAACCCTCACTCCTGAAAATAAGCCACAGCAAGGATGATGTCAATATGCACACTTTTCACCATGCGAGTGGCTTAGCGGAAAACAACGTCAGCCCAGCGAGCCAGTCCGGCGGTAACTGAACCGAAATCATCGCCACCCGCGATAGGGATCCCCGGAAGCTGCTGGGCGAGGGCTTTTTTAATCAGCGGTGAACGCGCGCTGCCGCCGGTCAGATAAATCACGTCCGGTTTTTCCTGCGCGTTGTCCAGCGCCAGCTGAACCTGCTCCAGAATACGCGTCAGGGGCTGATTGAGCGCAGCTTCCAGTCCGTGTTGACTGATATCGGTTGCCAGCGTGTCGCTGATAAACGGTATCGCCGCCGTTACAATTGTCTGGTCGGAAAGTGCGATTTTGCTCTCTTCTGCGCTGCGCACCAGGCGGTAGCTCAGACGCTCGCGCCAGACTTTAAGCAGCAGAGCGACTTTATCGGCTTCTCTTGCGTCGCGGACAAGATCGTTGAGCAATCGACCGTTGGCGCTGCTGTAGAAATCACTTTGCGCGGGAACGTCGTTGATTGCGACCGCGTTCCACCAGGGGAGAATCGGTAAGGCGATACCTTTTTCAGTCTCACCGCCCATACCCAGCAGCGGCATCAGGTGTTTAAACGCCAGCGCGATATCCAGATCGTTCCCGCCTACGCGGCAGCCACTGTGTCCCAGCAGGCTGTTTTCGCGATCGGCACGCTGATGCCATTGCGGCCCCATCAGCAGCAGTGAACAGTCGGTCGTCCCCCCGCCAATATCTACCACCAGCACGCGTTTTTCTTCCTGCAGCGTCGCTTCGTAATCCAGTCCCGCCGCTACCGGCTCGTACTGGAAGACGACATCCTGAAAACCGGCGCGTTTGGCCGCACGTTCAAGAATACCCTGCGCCTGGGTGTTGGCGTCATCGCCACCTAATCCCTGGAAGTTGATGGGCCGACCAATCACGGCCTGAGTGATAGCTTCCGGCAGCTGGCTTTGCGCCTGGTTGCGAATGTGCAGCATCATTGCACAGACCAGATCTTCAAACAGCGCAACCTGCTGCGGCTTCAGACCGCTGGCGCCCAAAAATGATTTTGGCGATTTAACGAAATACACCTCTTCCGGGTCTTCAATATACTGACCCAGCGATGCCAGACCGAACTGCACGCTGTTGGCGTTAACGTCGATGTCTTCTTCGCGGTTGTAGCGCATCGCGCGGCGAAGCAGCGCCTGCGTTTCATCGTCCGTAGTTGGGATGTCGTGATGGCGATACAGCCACTCGCTAACCGCTTCGCGCGTTGGTGCGCACAACATTGAGGGTAGCAGCGTGCTGTTATTTTCCATTTTGAGCAGGTGAGGCTGCCCGTCACGCATAACGGCCACTGAACAGTTTGCCGTACCGTAGTCAAAACCAATAAACACCGTAAAAATCCCCATGCCAGTGAAGAAGGGGCGTGACTTTAACGAATAGTTGACGCCCCGACAACTGGAATATGAAAGCAAGGCGTACTGATTGAATACCGTTTATGCTGTAGGTTTGCGTAAAAAGGAAAACTGAATGTTCACGCTGAGCTGGCAACCGCCTTATGACTGGCCCTGGATGCTGGGGTTTCTTGCCGCCCGTGCGGTTGAAGGTGTCGAAACCGTAGGAAAGCTGGATTATGTCAGAAGCCTGTCCGTAGGGGGACATCGTGGTCTGGTGCGCGTTGTCCCGGATCTGCACGCCAACGTGCTACACGTGACATTGAGCACAGGGTTACAGCCGGTAGCTTCCGAGTGCCTGGCAAAAATAACGCGCTTGTTCGATCTTGGCTGTTGCCCGCAGCAAATTATCGCCGCGCTGGGTAGCCTCGGTGCGGCGCGTCCTGGACTGCGCCTACCGGGATGTGTCGATGCGTTTGAGCAAGGGGTGCGGGCGATTTTAGGGCAGTTAGTCAGCGTATTGATGGCCGCGAAACTGACGGCGAAAGTGGCGCATGCTTACGGGGAAGCGCTGGAGGATGCACCCGAGTATGTGTGTTTTCCTACGCCGGAAGCGCTTGCCAATGCCGATCCGCTGCACCTGAAAGCGTTAGGAATGCCGCTCAAACGCGCTGAAGCGTTGATTCATCTGGCTCGCGCAATGCTTGAGGGAGCGCTCGCGACAACAGCCCCTACCGATATCGAACAAGGCGTTAAGCAGCTACAAACGTTTCCCGGGATAGGACGCTGGACCGCCAACTACTTTGCACTGCGCGGCTGGCAGGCGAAGGACGTTTTTCTGCCGGATGATTATCTGATTAAGCAGCGTTTTCCCGGCATGACACCGGCCCAGATCCGACGGTATGCAGAGCGCTGGAAACCCTGGCGCTCCTATGCGCTGTTGCATATCTGGTATACGGATGGCTGGCAGCCGTCAGTTGATGGCGAAATTACTGGTATTCAGTAGCAGATCCAGCGGTTGGGCGTCGGCAATAATATCGCCATAAATCATATCAATACCGATGCCAGAAAGCGTATCCATGATGAGTGGCAACTGCACCGGGCCGGCGATAGTTTTTATGTCCAGGCGCTGGGCATGACCCTGGATAATGGACACCCACATTTCGTCGATCAGGTTGCCGGGAGCGCTGGCACTTAGCTCGCTGTCGAGCAACAGGTAATCGACAATGTGATATTTCAGGTTGTCAAAAAGCTCTAAATCGCGACCAACCTGACTTAACACAATTCGACAACCGTACTGACGCAGTCGATGCAGGGCGGATATCGCCTGCGTTGGGTTGGTTTTGATGACGCTTGCCGGAACGGTCAGATGCAGCAATCGCGGCGGTAGTGGACTGTGTTGCAAGTGCTCCAGCAGCTCATCGATAAGTTCTGTGTTGAGCAGGCCGGCGGCGGAAAGGGGCAGGGCAATACTGAGACCCTTGTTGGCGACGGCTGGGGCAGCATTCTGGAAGAAATCGCTAAATACCCGACGGTCAAGCGCCTTGCTTAACGCGGGATCGACCAGCCCGGCGCGGAAGGCTTGCTCCTCAATGGCTTCACCTTCAGCGGTGCCTAAGCGAAGCGAGAGAAGCCAGAAGCTAAACGTCTCCGGTATACGTGGGGAAGCCACACCTCTGGCGATCATCAGCATTGGGTTGTGCATAATGGTGTGTCTTTGCTCATCCAATGTCAGTTGACTACACGCGTCATGACCCTGGCTTTGCTGCGGTTCATAAACGCAGACGCGTCCACGCCCACTGTTTTTCGCCGCATAACAGGCAATATCGGCCTGAGACATCACATCGGTCGCGACATGGTTTTTCTCATCAATGAGCGTAATCCCTGCGCTGGCGCCAATACGGTGTAAGCGGCCTTCCCACATGAAGTGGTAATCATTAATGGCGCTGATGACGCGACCTGAAATAAAGCGGGCGCTTTCAATATTACAATCCGGTAGCAACAGACCAAACTCGTCGCCGCCCAGGCGCGCCAGCATATCGCTGGATCGCAACATGCTGAGCATAAGTGCTGAGAGTTCACGCAGCAGGGCATCGCCAGCGGCATGACCCGCGCTGTCGTTCACCGCTTTAAAACGATCCAAATCGATAAAAACCAGCACATGACGCTGGTGCGTATTGTGTACCGAATGCAGCAATTGTTTTAGATGGTTTTCGAAACTGACCCGGTTTGCCAACTGCGTCAGGTCATCATGCGAGGCGCTGTAGCTAAGCTGGCGGAGCATCTTCCGTGACTCTGTGACGTCCTGAATAACCAACACCGAGCCAATGCTGCCGCCGTCGAGGGTGCTGAGAGACGTGATGCTGTACTGAATGTCATAACTGTTGCCGTTACGGCAATGCAGGACCACTTCCTGTTCGATTGCCGTACGCGACATGTCAGCACTGTAGATATTTTCCATCAGCGGACCGTTCTCGCCAAAAGTAATATGTAGTACCGTCAATAGCGGAATGCCGATGGCACTGTCCTGCTGCCAGCCGCTCATTTTCTCAGCGACCGGATTCATAAAGGTCACGTTCATATCGACATCAATACAAATCACCGCTTCGCCGATTGAATCCAGCGTAATGTGCAGGCGCTCTTTTTCCTGATACAGCGCTTCGTTAAGCTGCTTGACTTCGGTCATATCCATATTGATACCAAGCAAGCGTTCAACTTCACCGTCTTTATTCAGTACCCGGTTGGCCAACGAACGGATATGGCGTATGCCATCTTTTACCGCGATACGAAACTCAAGCTTAAACGGAGCCCGTGCGGCCAGTGAATCACGAATCACATTTTCGGCGTACTCACGATCTTCGGGTACCACGCACTCATACCAGACTTGCCAACTGGGCTTGATATGCGCAGGAACTTCGTAGAGATCGAACATCCGTTTATCCCAGCTGATCACGTCAGGCTGGAGTTCCCATTCCCAAATCCCAATCCCCCCGGCTTCATTGGCGAGGGTGATGCGCTCCATCAACCGTTTGTTGATCCATTCGGTATGCTTCAGGTCGTTAATGTCCTCAACCTGCGCAATAAAGTAGAGTGGGGTATTGTCGCTATGACGCACTAACGAAACCGCCAGCAACGCCCAGACGACGTCGCCTGCGCGGGTGTAATAGCGTTTTTCCATGGAATAGCTATTAATCTCTCCGCGTGCCAGCATGTTCAGCTGTTCAATGTCGTTGTTCAAATCTTCCGGCCAGGTCAATTGCTGGAAGGTCAGTGAACGTAACTCCTCCTGGCTATAGCCCAGAAACTGGCACAAGGCTTTATTGGCCTGTAACCATTGCCCCTCGGTACCGACTAAAGCCATGCCAATCGCGGAATATTCCATGGCGTTACGAAAGCGTGACTCGCTTTCTGAAATGTGCTTGCGTTCGGCTCGAAACGCGTACATCACCATGGTCATCATATTAGCGGGCAACAGGATCATCAAAAACGGCAACCAGGGGATGTCCGTCATCATGTTCGGTTTCGGGGTGTAAAGCAGCGAAGGGTCGGCAGCCAGCATCAGCGAAACCATCATCACGGTGCTGAGGAATATTAAAAACGCCTCCATACGCGGCAGACGGACAGCGCTCCACATCAGCAGGACAATAACGCAGGTAAATGGCCATGGAATGTACATCATGGACAGCCAACTGAGCGTTAAGGTCACCAGCAGGGTAATCAGGGTCTCAAGCAATAATCGCGGGTCGCGATGGCGCAACAGGTAATGTGGTTTAAACAGTAAACCTAACGGCACCAACGCCAGTGCGCCAATGGATTCTGACAGTACCCAAATGAGAAAGGTATTTAATGACGTGTCCTTCGGCAGCAACAACCACATCAATATGCCGCCCAACAGTGGCGGAACAACCGCGCTACCAAATGCCAGGCGCGCCCAGTCATTCAAATTTTGTAAGGGATTGTACCAGGGCAGCAGTTTACGCAATAACATTGCGCCAACAACAGCCTCAATAATGTTAATGACCGTATAGGAGAAATTAAGCGACTGTCCGGGGAAAAAAAGTAAAGAGGCGCCGATGCTACCGAATGAGCAAGCCAGCGCGATCCCTGGCCACATCTTTCCCGCGTGACGGTAAAAAGCCACCATCATGATAGAGGTTGGAAACCACAGCGGTGCAAGCTGTGCGCCGTAACGTGACAGTTCCAGCGAAAACAACGTAAAGATGAAAGCCACCAGACCTAAACTGGCCAGGCGCAGTAGAGGATGGGGTAAGGTAACTAAAACATGTTGGGATTGTTTACTCATTACCACTCTACCCAAATAGCCGTTGTCGCCCAGCAGAGATGCCGAACGCATCACATTTAATCTGGGATCATGCTAGTACAAACAATTTACAATTTATACGCCAGCTGCTCATAAATTAACACTCCCAAGCTATTAATTCCTAAGGCAGGTGAATAAATATAGCGGCTGTTCTAAATCTGACCATTTTAATTTGCGACAGGGACAGCATTGGTGCAGCCTGGGGTGGCATCGCGCCGCTGAAATCCCTATAATTGCCGCGTTTGGCGTTTCGGCGCCGCCCTTCCTTACATCCAGGTTAATCAGGTCGCTAAATTTATGACTGATCAGTCCCATCAGTGCGTCATTATCGGCATTGCCGGCGCGTCGGCTTCCGGCAAGAGCCTTATTGCCAGTACTCTTTATCGCGAATTGCGTGAACAAGTCGGTGACGAACATATTGGCGTTATTCCCGAAGACAGCTATTACAAAGATCAAAGCCATCTGTCGATGGAAGAACGCGTAAAAACCAACTACGACCATCCGAACGCGATGGACCACAGCCTGCTGTTTCAACATCTGCAAACGCTGAAACGCGGCTCTGCCATTGAGCTGCCGGTTTATAGCTATGTTGAGCACACGCGTACGCAAGACACTATTCATATCGAACCGAAGAAAGTCATCATCCTGGAAGGCATTTTGCTGCTGACGGATGCGCGTTTGCGCGATGAGATGAACTTTTCTATTTTTGTTGATACGCCGCTGGATATTTGTCTGATGCGCCGTATCAAGCGCGATGTGAATGAACGTGGTCGTTCAATGGATTCGGTGATGGCGCAATACCAGAAAACCGTCCGCCCAATGTTCCTGCAATTTATTGAGCCTTCAAAACAATACGCCGACATCATTGTGCCGCGCGGGGGTAAAAACCGCATCGCCATCGATATTCTGAAGGCTAAAATCAGTCAGTTCTTTGAATAAGTTCAGCGAATTGTGTACCGTTCAGTGATAACCTGGTTCACCCTTAACGCACCTGGCATTAAGGGTTTGAAGCACGAAAGGAGAAAGTGCCATGCGTTTATGTGACCGAGATATTGAAGCCTGGTTGGATGAAGGTCGCCTGTCGATCACTCCACGCCCTCCTGTCGAGCGAATCAATGGCGCCACGGTAGATGTGCGTCTTGGCAACAAATTCCGTACGTTCCGCGGTCATACAGCGGCGTATATCGATTTGAGCGGACCGAAAGATGAAGTCAGCGCCGCGCTGGATCGCGTGATGAGTGATGAAATCGTCCTCAAGGACGGCGAGGCATTCTTCTTGCATCCGGGTGAGCTTGCGCTGGCAGTAACATTTGAATCTGTGACGCTGCCTTCCGATCTCGTCGGTTGGTTAGATGGCCGTTCTTCGCTGGCTCGTCTGGGACTGATGGTACACGTCACCGCACACCGTATCGATCCGGGCTGGTCTGGCTGTATCGTACTGGAGTTTTACAACTCCGGAAAATTACCCCTGGCTTTGCGTCCGGGCATGCCGATTGGCGCGTTAAGTTTCGAACCGCTTTCTGGTCCGGCAGCGCGACCATACAACCGTCGTCAGGATGCGAAGTATCGCGACCAGCAGGGCGCCGTTGCCAGCCGGATCGATAAAGACTGAGTGTTTTTCAGTCCATTGGGGATAGCATGAGACGATTTCTGACGACGCTGATGATTCTTCTGGTCGTGCTGGTGGCCGGCTTTTCTGCGTTAGTACTGTTGGTGAATCCGAATGATTTCCGCGCGTATATGGTCAAGCAGGTTGCCGCACGTAGCGGATATCAGCTGCAGTTGGATGGCCCCCTGCGTTGGCACGTATGGCCGCAACTGAGTATCCTCTCAGGGCGAGTGGTGTTAACGGCTGAAGGTGCCAGCGAACCTCTGGTTCGTGCCGACAATATGCGCCTTGACGTTGCGTTATGGCCGCTGTTGAGCCACCAGCTCAGCGTGAAGCAGGTGATGCTCAAAGGCGCAGTGATTCAACTGACCCCGCAAACTGAGGCGGTGCGCGGTAAAGATGCGCCCGTTGCCCCAAAAGACAATATGTTGCCCGATCTGGCGGAAGACAAAGGGTGGTCGTTTGATATCGCCCGTTTGCGGGTTGCCGACAGTGTTCTGGTATTCCAGCATGAAGACGACGAACAAGTTACCGTTCGTGATATTCGTCTGGAGATGGAACAAGATAGCCAGCACCGCGGCACGTTTGATTTTTCCGGGCGTGTGAACCGCGATCAGCGCGATCTCGCGTTATCCTTTAACGGCACGGTCGATGCCTCCGATTATCCGCACAACTTATCTGCGAATATTGCGCAGTTAAGCTGGCAACTGCAGGGGGCCGATCTGCCGCCGCAGGGAATCAACGGTCAGGGACATCTTCAAGCGCAATGGCTGGAAGAGAAAAAACAGCTTTCGTTTAGCCAGATAAATTTGACCGCTAATGACTCTTCTTTCTCTGGGCAAGCACATGTGGCCTTGTTGGAAAAACCGGAATGGGCTGTCGACTTAAAATTTGGTCAGCTCAATCTGGATAACCTGCTCGTACAACATGACGCAGCGGCGACAGCAAAAGGTGACGTTCAGCAAGGTCAGAGTCAGTCAACGCTGGCGCGCCCCGTCATTGCTTCCCAGGTTGATGCCGTTTCGTATCAGGGACTCAAGGGTTTTTCGGCAGACATCGCTTTGCAGGCTGACAAAGTGCTGTGGCGAAAAATGGCGTTTGAGAATGTCTCGGCAAAAATAGACAACCGGTTCGGCTTACTGAACATTGCGCAGTTGCAGGGAAAAAGTGATGGCGGGCTGATCTCACTGCCCGGCACGCTGGATGCCAGAAAGGGAGAACCGCGAGCGGTCTTTCATCCGCGCCTGGAAGGTGTGGAAATTGGCACTATTTTGAAGGCCTTTGATTACCCCATCGCACTCACCGGCAAGCTGTCGCTGGCAGGGGATTTTTCCGGCTCAGATATTGATGCCCGGGCGTTTCGCCATAGCTGGCAAGGGCAGGCCCATGTCGAAATGAACGATACGCGAATGGAAGGGATGAACTTCCAGCAGATGATTCAACAGGCTGTAGAACGCAGCGGTGGGGATGTTAAATCTCAGCAAAACCTCGATAACGTGACCCGGTTGGATCATTTTGTAACCGATATGACGCTGGATAACGGAGAGGTGACGCTGGATAACATGGCAGGGGAGTCCGCGATGTTGGCGCTAACCGGCAAAGGAACGTTAGATCTGGTGAAGCAGAATTGCGACACGCTGTTTAACATTCGCGTGCTGGGCGGTTGGGATGGCGAAAGTAAGTTGATTAGTTTCCTGAAGGCCACCCCAGTTCCTCTCAGGGTCTATGGCCAGTGGCAATCACTGAACTACAGTCTGCAAGTTGATCAGCTTTTGCGTAAGCATCTGCAGGATGAAGCAAAACGTCGTCTGAATGACTGGGCAGATCGCAATAAAGATTCCCGCAACGGCAAAGATGTTAAAAAGTTGCTGGATAAGCTCTGATTCATATTGCCGGATGGTGGCTAATGCCCCATCCGGCTCGTGACTTACACCTCGTAATCCATCTCTTCTTCTCCGTGTAGCGGTATCAGCTGGACCTTTTGCACGCGATGATTTTCCACCTGCAGGGTTTTTAGCCGATAGTCGCCAACCTGGACTTCCTCCCCGGTTTTCGGGATGCGCTGCAAATACTCCATTAACAGCCCGGCAATGGTGTGATACTCACGCTTTTCGTCTAACGGGATAGGGACGTACTGCACCAGGTCTTCCAGCGGCATATGTCCGTTAGCGGTCCACGAACCATCGGCGTTTTTCTGAATATCATGGCGGGCGTCGATTTCCTCTACCTCGTTTGGCAGATTGCCGGCGATGGTTTCCATCACATCACTCAGCGTCACAATCCCTTCGACGGAACCAAATTCATCGGCTACAAACGCGAAATGCGTGCGGGCATTACGGAACTGCTCAAGCGCAGGAAGCAGCGGCAGAGTTTCTGGGAACACCAGCGGCTGGCGAATCAATACGCGCAGGTCGAGCGGCTCGCCGCGCAGAGACTGTTGCAGCAAATCGATGACATGCACCACGCCCAGCAGTTCCTCCTGCTCGTCTTCGCCAGTGACCACCAGACGCATATGCTGGTTTTTTTCCAGTAAGGCGCGGATTTCTGCTTCGGGCGCATTGAGGTCGATATGTTCAATATCGTGGCGCGAGGTCATGATACTGCTGACGGTACGCTGATTGAAGTTCAGCACACGTTCAATCATCCGCCGCTCCTGAGGCGCAAAAATTTGACCTTCATGATGATCCGCCAGCATCGCCGCGGTTTCGGCATCCAGTTCAGCATCTTCTTTTTGCCCGCTCAGCAGTCGCATTACCGCCTCGGCGGTGCGCTGGCGCAGAGTATGGTTGGCTGAGAGGAAGCGACGACGGTTAAAAATAGCCAACTGGTTCAATGCTTCGATCATGACCGAGAAGCCGATGGCCGCGTACAGGTAACCTTTCGGGATATGGAAACCAAACCCTTCGGCCACCAGACTGAAACCAATCATCAGCAGGAAGCTCAGACACAGAATAACAATAGTTGGATGGCTGTTAACAAAGCGCGTCAGCGACTTGCTGGCCAGCAACATCAGGCTGATGGCAATAATGACTGCCGCCATCATCACCGCCAGGTGATCGACCATGCCAACAGCGGTAATGACGGAATCCAGAGAGAAGATGGCATCCAGCACCACGATCTGCGCGACCACCCCCCAGAACTTAGCGCCTTTACGCTGGGTGGGGTTATCGCTGTCTTTCCCTTCCAGCCGTTCGTTGAGCTCCATAGTGGCTTTAAACAGCAGGAAGAAACCACCGAACAGCATGATCAGATCGCGGGCGCTGAAGCTGAGATCGCGAATGCTGAACAGCGGCGTGGTCAGCGTTACCAGCCAGGATATTGATGCCAGCAGCAGCAGGCGCATAACCATCGCCAGCAGTAGCCCGGTAATACGCGCCTTATCCCGCTGGGCAGGAGGCAATTTCTCCGCGAGGATGGCAATAAAAACAAGATTATCAATGCCAAGAACAAGTTCGATCACGATTAACGTGACCAGTCCGGCCCAGATTGACGGATCGGCAATCCATTCCATAGTAAATGCTATACCCATAGTTGTATGACAATTGTCACAATTCGATCATGGGTAAAACTGGCGAAAAATGCAATGGCGAGAAGGGATTTCTCTGTCGGTTATATCAGAACAGACGCAGGATAATAGCCTTAATGTAACTACAGGAAATGATTTTATTAATCTAAACATATTTAGGAAATATCGCAGATGGAATATTTCTATATCAATATTGTCAATATCAATAAAATCCTAAAAATATATAAACCCGACGCTTAATATTAATCTTAAAAGCCGGGTATCGGCGGTTTGTTATCTTGCCTGATATTCGCATAGCTGCAACAATTCTTGCGGTAATAATCAAAAGATAAATATTTCCTCATCAATCAGTGACGCCATTCCCGATGCGTTAACGCTGTAAAAGTGATGAAAATAAAGGAGAAGATAAAAATCTAAATTAATCAGTGCATTGGTAGCTAGTGAAGCCAGGGGCGGTAGCGTGTCTGGTCGCCTGAAACAAGCCTAAATTATTCTGTCAAGAGACCGCAGATGAATACATTTTTTTAGGACTGATGCCAGTTAAATTCCATTTCAATTAACGGCAAGGTAAATACGTACAGGCGAAGTCGCTATTTAGATTGCATGTGATAAATACTCTGCCAAAGTGATAAATAATCAATGATGAAATCCAAACTTAAATTGATGCCAGTATTGGTATCGGTGATCTTGATAAACGGTTGTACCGTGCTTCCGGGCAGCAATATGTCTACGATGGGCAAAGATGTGATTAAACAGCAGGACGCTGATTTTGATATCGATCGCATGGTGAATGTTTATCCACTCACGCCACGGCTGGTCGAACAATTACGTCCTCGACCAAATGTTGCACAGCCTAATATGTCGCTGGACCAGGAGATTTCCGGATATCAGTACCGGGTCGGCCCGGGGGATGTCCTGAATGTGACCGTCTGGGACCATCCTGAACTCACCACGCCAGCCGGGCAGTACCGTAGCTCAAGCGATACCGGCAACTGGGTGCAGCCTGATGGCACCATGTTTTACCCCTACATCGGCAAAGTCAGCGTGGTAGGGAAAACGTTGGCAGAGATTCGTAGTGATATTACCGGGCGCTTAGCGAAGTACATTGCTGACCCGCAGGTGGACGTTAATATCGCCGCTTTCCGCTCGCAGAAGGCCTATGTCTCCGGGCAGGTGAACAAATCCGGCCAGCAGGCCATCACCAACGTGCCGCTTACCGTTCTCGATGCCATTAACGCCGCTGGCGGTCTCACCGAGGCAGCAGACTGGCGCAACGTTGTGCTGACTCATAAAGGGCAGGAGCAACGTATTTCACTGCAAGCGCTGATGCAAAATGGCGACCTGAGCCAGAACCGTCTGCTCTATCCTGGCGACATTCTGTTTGTTCCGCGTAATGACGATCTGAAAGTCTTCGTAATGGGGGAAGTGAAAAAACAGAGCACCCTCAAAATGGACTTCAGCGGCATGACGCTTACCGAAGCGCTGGGCAATGCCGAAGGTATTGACCTGACCACCTCCAACGCCAGCGGCATTTTCGTTATTCGACCATTGAAAGGCGAGGGCGGGAACAACGGCAAGATCGCCAATATCTATCAGCTTGATATGTCCGATGCGACGTCGCTGGTGATGGCAACATCATTCCGACTCCAGCCATACGATGTGGTGTACGTCACTACCGCGCCGGTTGCTCGCTGGAACCGTTTGATCAATCAGTTGCTGCCGACTATTAGCGGTGTTCGCTATATGACGGACACGGCCAGCGACCTTCACAACTGGTAATCATCATGTTTAACAAAATCTTAGTTGTCTGTGTGGGGAACATTTGCCGTTCCCCGACGGCAGAGCGCTTGTTAAGGCAATTTCATCCGGCGTTAACGGTCTCTTCTGCCGGTCTTGGGGCGTTGGTGGGGAAAGGCGCGGATCCGTGCGCCATTAGCGTGGCGCAGGCGCACAACTTGTCCCTGGATAATCATTGTGCCCGGCAGATCACGGGACGAATGTGCCGGGAGTATGACCTGATCCTGACCATGGAAAAGCGCCATATCTCTGCCCTATGTGAAATGGTGCCGGAGATGCGCGGCAAAGTGATGCTTTTTGGGCACTGGGACAGCGAGCGCGAAATTCCCGATCCGTATCGTAAAAGCCGTGATGCGTTTGATGCAGTGTACGCATTACTTGAACGGTCTGCCCGCCAATGGGCTCAGGCACTGAACGCAGAGCAGGGAAAACAATGACAGAAAAAGTAAAACAGTCTGCTGCGCCGGTAACGGGCAATGATGAAATCGATATTGGTCGTCTGGTCGCAACGGTGGTGGAAGCCCGCTGGTGGGTTCTTGGCATTACCACGGCTTTTGCATTGTGTGCCGCGGTCTACACGCTGTTCGCCACACCCATCTACAGTGCGGACGCGCTGGTGCAAATTGAGCAAAATACTGGAAATTCACTGGTGCAGGATATTGGCTCGGCGTTGTCGAACAAACCTCCGGCCTCAGAAGCGGAAATTCAGCTCATTCAGTCACGACTGGTATTAGGGAAAACGGTAGACGATCTCAACCTTGATATCGCCGTTACCAAAGATACGTTCCCCATTTTTGGCGCGGGCTGGGATCGGCTGATGGGGCGTCAGAACGAAACGGTTAACGTGACGACCTTCATGCTGCCAAAGGCAATGAATGAACAGACCTTCACGCTCAATGTGCTGAATGACACAAGCTATCAACTGGTGAGTGACGGGGGTTTTAGCGCCCGGGGGCAAGTCGGCAAGGTGTTGGAACACGATGGCGTGACGATGCTGGTTGAGGCGATTCATGCCAGCCTGGATAGCCAATTTACCGTCAGCAAATTCTCCACGCTGGGCATGATAAACACCCTGCAAAATAACCTGATGGTGACGGAAACGGGCAAAGATACCGGCGTATTGAGCCTGACCTTTACCGGCGAAGACCGCGAGCAAATCCGCCAGATCCTCGACAGTATTACCCGCAACTATCTGCAACAAAATGTGGAACGTAAATCCGAAGAGGCCGCCAAAAGTCTGGCGTTTCTGGCAAAGCAACTGCCTGAGGTGCGTAATCGGCTGGACGTTGCTGAAAACAAGCTGAACGCCTTTCGTCAGGATAAAGACTCCGTGGATTTGCCGCTGGAAGCCAAAGCGGTGCTGGATTCGATGGTGAATATCGATGCGCAGTTGAATGAACTGACCTTCAAAGAAGCGGAGATTTCCAAGCTGTTCACCAAAGCGCATCCGGCGTACCGCACGCTGCTGGAAAAACGCCAGGCGCTGGAAGATGAGAAAAGTAAGCTGAACGGGCGCGTAACGGCGATGCCGAAAACGCAGCAGGAAATTGTTCGTCTGACGCGTGATGTGGAGTCCGGTCAGCAGGTCTATATGCAGTTGCTGAACAAGCAACAGGAACTGAAGATTACCGAGGCCAGTACGGTTGGCGATGTGCGCATTGTCGATCCCGCGATTGCCCAGCCTGGCGTGCTGAAGCCGAAAACGGCGCTGATTATTCTCGGCAGTATCATTCTCGGTTTGATGCTTTCCGTGGTGGGCGTACTGCTGCGTTCTCTGTTTAATCGCGGTATTGAAAGCCCGCAGGCACTGGAAGAGCATGGTATCAGCGTGTATGCCAGTATTCCGCTGTCCGAATGGCAAAAAGCACGTGATAACGTTCAGACCATTAAAGGTGTGAAACGCTACAAGCAAAGCCAGCTGTTGGCCGTAGGTAATCCAACCGATCTCGCCATAGAAGCGGTCCGCAGCCTGCGTACCAGCCTGCACTTTGCCATGATGCAGGCGCGTAACAACGTATTGATGCTGACTGGCGTCAGCCCGTCGATTGGCAAAACGTTTGTCTGCGCCAACCTGGCGGCAGTCATCAGCCAGACCAATAAACGCGTGCTGTTGATCGACTGCGATATGCGCAAAGGCTATACCCACGAACTGCTGGGGACCAATAACGACAACGGCCTGTCTGAGATCCTCATCGGCAAAGGGGATATCTCATCCAGCGCCAAACCGACATCGATTCCGCATTTTGATCTGATCCCTCGCGGTCAAATCCCTCCCAATCCTTCCGAGCTGCTGATGAGCGAGCGTTTCGGCGAACTGATTGCCTGGGCCAGCTCGCACTATGACCTGGTGTTGATTGACACTCCACCAATTCTGGCGGTGACCGATGCGGCGATTGTTGGCCGTCATGTCGGCACCACGCTGATGGTGGCGCGTTATGCGGTCAACACGCTGAAAGAGGTGGAAACCAGCCTGAGTCGCTTCGAGCAAAATGGCATTCAGGTGAAAGGGGTGATCCTCAACTCGATCTTCCGTCGTGCCAGCGGGTATCAGGATTACGGCTACTACGAATACGAATACACGTCGGATGCGAAATAAATCACCAACCCTGCCGGATGCGGCAAAAACGCCTTATCCGGCCTACAAAAGCGTATCTATCCGGAAACGAAAATGACGACAGAAAACCCGCTAATTTCAATTTATATGCCAACCTGGAACCGCCAGCAGCTGGCCATTCGGGCGATTAAATCGGTGTTGCGCCAGGACTACCCTCACTGGGAGATGATCATTGTGGATGATTGCTCTTCCTCATATGAGCAGTTGCAGCAGTTTGTTGAGGAACTCAACGATCCGCGCGTGTCGTATACACATAATTCCACCAACTCCGGGGCCTGTGCGGTGCGTAATCAGGCCATTATGCAGGCCAACGGGCAATACATTACGGGGATTGATGATGATGATGAATGGACGCCGAACCGCCTGAGCGTGTTCCTGCAGTATCGGCATCAACTGGTCACACGGGCGTTTCTGTATGCCAATGACTATGTCTGTGAGGGCGAAGTGTATTCGCAGCCGACCAGTCTGCCGCTCTATCCGAAGTCCGTTTATTCACGCCGCAGGTTTTATAAGCGCAACATCATTGGTAATCAGGTATTTACCTGGGCATGGCGGTTTAAAGCATGCCTGTTCGATACCACGCTGAAAGCGGCGCAGGATTACGACATCTTCCTGCGCATGGTGGTGGCGTATGGCAAACCGTGGAAGGTCAAAGAGGCGACGCAGATCCTGCATGTGAATCACGGCGAGATGCGTATTACCTCATCGCCGAATAAATTCTCCGGCTACTTTCAGTTTTACCGCAAGCACAAAGGCAAATTTGACCGGGCCAGCAAGAAATATCAGTTGTTTACCCTCTATCAGATCCGCAACAAACGGATGAACTGGCGCACGCTGCTGACGCTGCTTTCTGTTCGCAACAGTAAGCGTCTGGCCGACGGACTGCGAGGACGCTAATTATGCTGGAAGATTTACGCGCGAACGGTTGGAGTCTGCGCCCCTGCTGCATGGTGGCGGCCTATCGGATTGCCCATTTTTGCTCCGCCTGGCGTAAAAAAAATATCATAAACAACCTGTGGGCCGCCCCGGTGCTGGTGATGTATCGCTTTATCACCGAGTGCCTGTTTGGCTATGAAATTCAGGCTGCTGCATCAATTGGTCGTCGTTTCACCATCCATCATGGCTATGGGGTGGTTATCAATAAACACGTGGTGGCGGGGGATGATTTTACCCTACGCCACGGCGTCACTATCGGCAATCTTGGTGCCAACGATCCATCCTGTCCGGTCATCGGTAACGGCGTTGAGTTGGGGGCCAATGTCACTCTGCTCGGCGACGTTGCTATTGGCGATAACGTGACGATTGGCGCCGGGAGCGTTGTGGTGGATAGCGTCCCGGACAATACGCTGGTCGTGGGTGAGAAGGCACGGGTGAAGGTAATAAAATGAAGATATTACAGTTTAATGTCCGACTCGCAGAAGGTGGGGCGGCAGGCGTGGCGTTAGATTTGCATCTGAGGTCGCTGGAAAAAGGGCTGTCGTCGCGGTTTGTCTATGGCTATGGCAAAGGCGGTAAAAAAAGCGCCAGTCATGCGAATTTCCCGCAGGTTATCAAATATACGCCGCGCCTGACGTCGGCGGCGAACATTGCGCTGTTTCGTTTCGCGAACCGCGACGTGTTTGGCAATCTCAACAAGTTATATCGTGAAGTTACCCGCACCTCCGGCCCGCTGGTACTGCATTTTCACGTGTTGCACAGCTACTGGTTGAACCTGGAAGAGGTGGTGACCTTTTGCCAAAAAGTGAAGGCGCATAAACCGGATATCACTTTCGTCTGGACGCTGCACGATCACTGGAGCGTGACCGGGCGCTGTGCCTTTACCGATGGCTGCGAAGGCTGGAAAACGGGCTGTCAGAAATGCCCAACGCTCAGCAATTATCCGCCGGTAAAAGTCGATAAAGCCCATCAGCAGTTGCCCGGTAAGCGGCAGATGTTCCGTGCGATGCTGGCGCTGGGTTGCCAGTTTATCTCGCCCAGTCAACATGTGGCCGACGCATTCAACAGCCTGTATGGCGTGGGACGCTGCCGTATTATCAATAATGGCATTGATGTGGCAACTGAAGCCATTCTTGGCGAACTGCCCGCGATGCCTGCGGAGAGCGGTCGGCCGAAAATTGCCGTGGTGGCTCATGACCTGCGCTATGACGGCAAAACCAGTCAACAACTGGTGCGAGCGATTGCCGCGCTTGGGGACAAAATTGAGCTGCATACCTTCGGCAAATTTTCGCCATTTGCGGGAGATAACGTCATCAACCACGGTTTTGAGAGCGATAAGCGCACGTTGATGAGTGCGCTTAACCAGATGGATGGACTGGTGTTCAGCTCCCGTGTCGATAACTACCCGCTGATTCTGTGCGAAGCACTTTCCATCGGCGTACCGGTAATTGCCACACACAGCGATGCCGCGCAGGAAGTGCTGGCTAAATCAGGCGGCAAAACGTTCAGCGAAGCGGATGTATTGCAGCTGGTGCAGCTGAAAAAATCAGACATTGCGCAGGCGGTATTTGACACGTCCCTTACCGCGTTCAGCCAGCGCAGTCGGGTGGCATACAGTGGGCAACAGATGCTGGAGGAATATGTCTCGTTCTATCAGAATCTGTAGCTATCTGGTGCTACCGCTGCTTTATCTGCTGGTTAACGTCAAACTTGCCCAGCTTGGCGAGAGCTTCCCGATAACCATCGTCACGTTCTTGCCCGTTCTGCTGTTGCTGTTTGTCGAGCGCATCAATATCAAAAAATTAATGATCGCACTGGGCGTGGGGGGCGGGCTGACGGCGTTTAACTACCTGTTCGGTCAATCACTGGATGCCAGCAAGTACGTAACGTCAGCGATGCTGTTTGTTTATACCGTGGTGATTATTGGCATGGTGTGGAGTATTCGCTTCAAAACCATTTCACCGCATAACTATATTAAGATTTTGCGTTTTTTCTGGCTGGTGGTGGGGCTGGTGGTGGGGTTAGCTGCGGTTGAAATGGCACAGATAATTCTCAGCGGCGGCAGCAGTTTAATGGAAGTTATTTCGAAATATCTTATTTACAGTAACAGCTATGTTCTGAACTTTATTAAGTTTGGTGGGAAACGTACCACCGCACTCTATTTCGAACCGGCATTCTTCGCTCTGGCGTTAATCTCAATTTGGCTCAGTATCAAACAGTTTGGTATCAAAACACCTAAGTCCGATGCTATGATTCTGGCAGGGGTAATATTATCAGGATCTTTTTCAGGGGTAATGACGTTTATTTTGTTTTATCTCCTGGAGTGGGCGTTCCAGTACCTGAATAAGGATGCGATAAAAAAGAAGCTACCGCTGGCGATAATCTCATTAAGCGTGTTTTTAGTTGGGGTGATATTTGCTTTTCCGTACATCGCAACGCGGCTTGGTGATTTAGGAACTGAAGGTTCGTCATCGTATTATCGTATCGTAGGACCATTGGTGATGGTCGGTTATTCATTACTGAATGTTGATGGCGTAGTGAGATTTGGCTCACTTTATGAATACGTCGCGTCATTCGGAATTTTTAACGGTGCAGATGTCGGTAAAACAATAGACAATGGTTTGTATCTGCTGATTATTTATTTTTCATGGTTCGCGGTGATATTAGCCCTGTGGTACATGGGGAAGGTCATGAAAATGATGATCAATGCGTTTGGCGATAATCAGAATTATCGGGTGCAGCTTTATCTTTTTACACCGTTGTCCCTGTTTTTTACAGGTTCAGTATTTAGTCCGGAATACGCATTTTTAATTGTGTGTCCGTTTATATTGCGCAAGGCGCTGAATATCGCGAGGTAACTCACATGCTGCTCAGTATCATTACCGTCGCCTTTCGCAATCTGGAAGGGATCGCCAAAACTCACGCATCGCTGGCACATCTGGCGCAAGCGGGTGATATCAGTTTTGAGTGGATTGTTGTTGATGGCGGCTCCTCGGATGGTACGCCGGCGTTTCTTGAAGGGCTCAGTGGGGAACACCGGTTACGGTTTGTTAGCGAGCCGGATAACGGCATCTATGATGCGATGAACAAAGGTATCGCGATGGTGCGCGGGCGGTTCGCGCTGTTCCTCAACTCCGGGGATATTCTGCATGCGGATGCGGCACATTTTATCCGCCAGTTAAAAACGCAGAGCGACCAAACCATGGTCATTGGCGATGCGTTGCTGGATTTCGGCAATGGCAACAAAATTAAGCGCCGGGCAAAACCAGGTTGGTATATTTATCACAGCCTGCCCGCCAGCCATCAGGCGATATTCTTTCCGCTCTCAGGACTGAATGTCTGGCATTATGATTTGCAATATAAAATATCGTCTGATTACGCGTTGGCAGCCCAATTATACAAGTCCGGTTACGCTTTTAAAAAGCTGAGCGGGTTGGTATCGGAGTTTTCCATGGGCGGAGTGTCAACGACGAATAATCTGGAATTGTGTCGGGATGCCAAAAAAGTACAGCACCAGATATTACACATGCCAGGTTTTTGGACCGGATTGTCAGAATATTTACGTCTGCGCACAACTGGTAAAACTAAAACCTTATATGGGAAAACGTAAGGGCATAGTATGCAAGATTTAAGCGGATTTGAAGTGCCTGGAGGTTTTCGCGGCGGTGGCGCTATTAAAGTGCAATTATGGTGGGCAGTGCAAGCAACATTATTTCGCTGGTCTCCACAGGTCATGTATCGCTGGCGTGCATTTTTATTACGAATGTTTGGCGCAAAAATAGGAAAAAACGTAGTCATTCGGCCTTCAGTAAGAATTACTTATCCGTGGAAATTAACCCTGGGAGATTATGCCTGGGTGGGTGACGACGCGGTTTTATATACGTTAGGTGATATTACGATTGGCGCCCACGCGGTTATTTCGCAAAAAAGTTATTTATGCACCGGGAGTCATGATTATGCCAGTCAACATTTTGATATTAACGCCACGCCGATTGTGGTTGGCGCTAAATGCTGGTTGGCGACAGATGTCTTTGTCGCGCCTGGCGTGACGATTGGCGATGGCACCGTCGTCGGAGCACGAAGCAGCGTATTTAAATCGCTGCCAGCAAATGTCATTTGTCGGGGAAATCCCGCAGTAGTCACGCGCGAACGCGTCGAGAAAGTTACTCCCTGAGGGGATCACTGAAGAGGTTATAACATGTCAAAAGTCGCTCTCATTACTGGCGTAACCGGGCAGGATGGTTCTTACCTGGCAGAACTCCTGCTGGAAAAAGGGTACGAAGTACACGGTATTAAGCGTCGCGCTTCATCATTCAACACCGAACGTGTGGACCACATCTATCAGGATCCGCATTCAGGCAATCCCAAATTTCATCTGCACTATGGCGATTTGACCGACTCCTCCAACCTGACCCGTATTTTACAGGAAGTCCAACCGGATGAAGTCTATAACCTGGGCGCCATGAGCCATGTCGCGGTGTCGTTTGATTCACCGGAATACACCGCAGACGTTGATGCGATCGGCACCTTGCGTTTGCTGGAGGCAATTCGCTTCCTCGGACTGGAGAAGAAGACCCGTTTTTATCAGGCGTCCACCTCTGAGCTGTACGGTCTGGTACAGGAAATCCCGCAGAAAGAGAGCACGCCGTTCTATCCGCGCTCGCCGTATGCCGTTGCCAAGCTGTACGCCTACTGGATAACCGTCAACTACCGCGAGTCTTACGGGATGTATGCCTGTAACGGCATTCTGTTCAACCACGAGTCTCCGCGCCGTGGCGAAACCTTTGTTACTCGCAAAATTACCCGGGCGATCGCCAACATCGCTCAGGGGCTGGAGTCTTGCTTGTACCTGGGCAACATGGATTCACTGCGCGATTGGGGGCATGCCAAAGATTACGTCAGGATGCAGTGGATGATGCTGCAGCAGGATAAGCCGGAAGATTTCGTGATTGCCACCGGCGTGCAGTATTCCGTGCGCCAGTTTGTAGAAATGGCGGCCGCTCAGCTGGGGATTAAATTGCGCTTTGAAGGTGAGGGCGTGAATGAGAAAGGCATCGTGGTTTCTGTGACCGGACACGATGCGCCGGGGGTGAAACCCGGGGATGTCATGATTGCCGTTGATCCGCGCTACTTCCGTCCGGCTGAGGTGGAAACGCTGCTGGGCGATCCGGCCAAAGCCCATGAAAAACTGGGCTGGAAACCGGAAATCACACTGCGCCAGATGATCTCGGAAATGGTTGCCAACGATCTTGATGCGGCGAAGAAACATTCCCTGCTCAAGTCGCACGGTTACGAGGTCGCTATCGCGCTGGAGTACTAAGGATGAAGACACAACGTATTTTTGTGGCGGGCCATCGCGGGATGGTGGGGGCCGCCATCGTCAGACAATTGTCGCAGCGAAATAACGTAGAGCTGGTGCTGCGTACCCGCGACCAGCTTAATCTGCTGGACGCCGGTGCGGTGCAGGCGTTCTTCGCCACTGAACACATTGATCAGGTTTATCTGGCGGCGGCAAAAGTAGGGGGGATTGTGGCAAACAATACTTATCCTGCTGATTTTATTTATGAAAACATGATGATTGAGAGCAACATTATTCATGCGGCGCATCTGCATAACGTGAATAAACTGTTGTTTCTCGGGTCATCCTGTATTTATCCCAAGCAAGCCACCCAGCCAATCGCTGAAAGTGAACTGTTGCAGGGGACACTTGAACCGACCAATGAGCCGTATGCGATTGCCAAAATTGCCGGTATTAAGCTGTGTGAATCGTATAACCGACAATATGGCCGTGATTATCGCTCGGTGATGCCGACCAATCTGTACGGACCGCATGACAACTTTCATCCGAGTAATTCGCATGTGATCCCGGCGCTGCTGCGCCGCTTTCATGAGGCTCGCGAGCAAAATACGCCGGATGTGGTGGTGTGGGGAAGCGGGACGCCAATGCGTGAATTTCTGCATGTCGACGATATGGCGGCGGCCAGTATCCACGTGATGGAGCTGGCTCAGGAAGTGTTGCAGGAATATACCCGACCAATGCTGTCGCATATCAACGTGGGCACCGGTGTGGACTGCACCATCCGTGAACTGGCCCAGACCATCGCGCAGGTTGTGGGTTACAAGGGGCGCGTGGTGTTTGACGCCAGCAAACCGGACGGCACGCCGCGCAAATTGCTCGACGTTACGCGTCTGCATCAGTTGGGCTGGTATCACGAGATATCTCTGGAAGCGGGGCTTGCCAGTACATATCAGTGGTTCCTTGAAAACCAGCAGCGTTACCGGGGGTAAGCATGTTTTTACGTCATGAGGATTTTGCCACCGTTGTACGTTCAACTCCGCTGATTTCCATCGATTTGATCGTGGAAAACGCCCACGGCGAATTTCTGCTTGGCAAGCGCCTCAATCGTCCGGCGCAGGGGTACTGGTTCGTGCCCGGCGGTCGGGTGCAAAAGGATGAACCGCTGCGCGCGGCCTTTGAGCGGCTGACTGACGCTGAGCTGGGGTTACGTTTACCGCTGTCCGCTGCAGAGTTTTACGGGGTCTGGCAGCACTTCTATGACGACAACTTTTCCGGGGAAGATTTCTCAACGCATTACATCGTGCTGGGATTTCGTCTGCGGGTGTCGGAAAACGACCTGCAGCTGCCTGACGTTCAACATGACGCGTACCGCTGGCTGGCAATTGAAGAGATTCTGACCAGTGACCATGTGCACGACAACAGCCGGGCTTACTTCCGTGAGAAGAGTCAGGCCGGAGTACCCGGGCTATGAAGATCCTTGTGTATGGCATCAACTATTCGCCGGAGTTGACCGGTATCGGTAAATACACCGGTGAAATGGTGGAGTGGATGGCGCAACAGGGGCATGACGTACGGGTGATCACTGCACCGCCTTATTATCCGCAGTGGAAGGTCAACGGTCGCTACTCATCCTGGCGCTACCGTCGTGAAGAAGGCGATGCCATCGTCTGGCGTTGCCCGCTGTATGTACCTGAGCAGCCTTCTACGCTCAAGCGCGTGCTGCATTTAGGCAGTTTTGCCCTGAGCAGTTTCTTCCCGTTGCTGGCGCAGCGCCGCTGGAAGCCGGATCGCATCATTGGGGTAGTGCCGACGCTGTTTTGTACGCCGGGCATGCGCCTGCTGGCGAAGCTGTCCGGGGCGCGCACGCTGCTGCATATTCAGGATTACGAAGTCGATGCCATGCTGGGGCTTGGCATGGCGGGCAAAGGCAAGCGTGGCGCGGTGGCAAAACTGGCCAGCGCCTTTGAGCGCAGTGGGCTGTTGAATATGGATCATATTTCGACCATTTCTCGCTCAATGATGAATAAAGCGCAGGAGAAGGGCGTTGATGCACAGAAGGTCATTTTCTTTCCGAACTGGTCAGAAGTAGCGCGTTTTCGTGACGTGAACGATGCCGATGCTCTGGCGTTGCGCCAGCAACTGGGCTTGCCTGATGATAAAAAAATCATTCTCTACTCAGGCAATATCGGTGAAAAGCAAGGGCTGGAGAGTGTGATCGACGCAGCGGCCCTGTTGAGCGAACAGCCCTGGCTGTTTGTGATTGTCGGGCAGGGCGGGGGGAAAGCGCGGCTGGAGAGTATGTCTAGTGAACGCGGCCTGAACAATGTGATGTTCTTTCCGCTGCAATCTTATGACGCGCTGCCTGCGCTGCTCAAGATGGCGGACTGCCATCTGGTGGTACAAAAGCGCGGTGCGGCGGATGCCGTATTGCCCTCCAAACTGACCAATATCCTCGCCGTTGGCGGTAACGCGGTGATTACCGCCGAACCGGAGACCGAGTTGGGTCAGCTGTGTGACGCTCACCCAGGCATCGCGGTGTGTGTCGAACCTGAATCAATGAATGCGCTGGTTGGCGGGATTCAACAGGCGTTAACCATGCCAAAAGTGAACACGGTGGCACGTGAGTATGCCGAACGCACGTTGGATAAAGAAAACGTGCTGAGCCAATTTATTGCAGATATTCGGGGTACATGATGAGTCAAAGCAAACTCTTTCCGGTGGTGATGGCCGGTGGCTCGGGTAGCCGTTTATGGCCTCTGTCCCGCGTGTTGTATCCAAAGCAGTTCCTGTGCCTGAAAGGCGACCTCACCATGCTGCAGACAACGATTTGTCGTCTGAACGGCGTGGAGTGCGAAAGCCCGGTGGTTATCTGTAATGAACAACACCGTTTCATTGTGGCGGAACAGCTACGACAACTGCACAAGCTGACTGAGAATATTATTCTCGAACCCGCCGGGCGCAATACGGCACCGGCGATAGCACTGGCCGCGCTGGCGGCAAAACGTCAAAGTCCGGGGGAAGATCCGCTGCTGTTGGTATTGGCGGCCGATCACATGATTGCCGACGAGGAGGCATTTCGCGAGGCGGTTCGCAATGCAATGCCCTACGCCAGCGCGGGTAAGCTGGTGACGTTTGGCATCGTGCCGGACCAGCCGGAGACCGGCTATGGTTATATACGTCGCGGCGAGGTTTCGCCATCCAATACTGACGCCGTGGCTTTTCAGGTGGCGCAGTTTGTTGAAAAGCCCAATCTGGAAACCGCGCAGGCTTACGTGGCGAGCGGCGACTACTACTGGAACAGCGGCATGTTTCTGTTCCGGGCCGGGCGCTATCTGGAAGAATTGAAAAAATATCGCCCCGACATTCTTGAGGCCTGCGAAAACGCCATGAGTACGGTTGACCCCGATCTTGATTTTATCCGCGTTGATGAACAGGCGTTTCTCGCCTGCCCGGAAGAGTCTGTGGACTATGCGGTAATGGAACGTACGGCCGATGCGGTGGTGATGCCCATGAACGCAGGCTGGAGCGATGTTGGCTCCTGGTCATCATTGTGGGAAATCAGCGCCCATACCGCTGAAGGCAATGTGCATCATGGTGACGTCATTAGCCATAAAACGGAAAACAGCTACGTGTATGCCGAGTCTGGCCTGGTGACGACCGTCGGGGTGAAGGATCTGGTGGTGGTGCAGACCAAAGATGCGGTGCTGATAGCCGATCGCAACGCGGTGCAGGACGTCAAAAAAGTGGTGGAGCAAATTAAAGCTGACGGACGCCATGAACACCATATTCACCGTGAAGTTTACCGTCCATGGGGCAAGTACGACTCTATTGATGCCGGAGACCGTTACCAGGTGAAGCGGATTACCGTTAAACCCGGAGAGGGATTGTCCGTGCAGATGCATCATCACCGGGCTGAACACTGGGTTGTGGTGGCTGGTACCGCGAAGGTGACAATCAATGATGATATCAAACTGCTCGCTGAAAACGAGTCTGTCTATATTCCGCTGGGGGCGACCCATTGCCTGGAGAACCCGGGGAAAATCCCGCTCGATCTGATTGAAGTGCGCTCCGGATCTTATCTCGATGAGGATGATGTGGTGCGGTTTGCGGACAGATACGGGCGCGCTTAACACAACATCATCGTTGCCGGATGGCGGCGTGTACGCCTTATCCGGCCTACAAACGAACGGTTAGTCATTTTTTGAAAAATATCTCCAGTCAGGAGAGGGCTAACTGTTGCCTGAAGAAGGGTAAATCATGACGAAATTAACCTGTTTCAAAGCCTACGATATTCGCGGCAGGCTGGGCGAAGAGCTGAATGAAGATATCGCGTGGCGTATTGGCCGCGCTTATGGTGAGTTACTGAAGCCGAAAACGATTGTCCTCGGTGGCGATGTGCGCCTGACCAGTGAGACGCTGAAGCTGGCGCTGGCGAAAGGACTGCAGGATGCAGGCGTGAATGTGCTGGATATTGGCATGTCGGGTACCGAAGAGATTTATTTTGCCACTTTCCACCTGGGCATTGACGGCGGTATTGAAGTGACCGCCAGCCATAATCCGATGAATTACAACGGCATGAAGCTGGTGCGGGAAGGGGCTCGACCCATCAGCGGTGATACCGGTCTGCGCGACGTGCAGCGCCTGGCGGAAGCCAATGACTTCCCGGCGGTTGATGAGACAAAACGTGGCCGCTACCAGCGCATTACTACCCGTGATGCCTACATTGACCACCTGCTGGGTTACATCAATCCAGCCAACCTGAAACCAATGAAGCTGGTGCTCAATTCCGGCAACGGCGCGGCAGGTCCGGTGGTTGACGCCATTGAAGACCGTTTTAAGGCGCTGGGCGTGCCGGTCGAGTTCATCAAAATTCACAACATGCCGGATGGCAACTTCCCCAACGGTATTCCCAATCCTCTGCTGCCGGAATGCCGGGCCGACACGCGCAATGCAGTGATTGAACACGGCGCGGATATGGGGATTGCCTTCGACGGTGATTTTGACCGCTGCTTCCTGTTCGATGAAAAAGGTCAGTTCATTGAGGGCTACTACATTGTCGGCCTGCTGGCGGAAGCGTTTCTGGAGAAGAATCCGGGGGCGAAAATTATCCACGACCCACGCCTGTCCTGGAACACCGTGGATGTGGTGACGGCGGCAGGCGGTAAACCGGTGATGTCTAAAACCGGGCACGCGTTTATCAAAGAGCGGATGCGCCGTGAAGATGCCATTTATGGCGGTGAAATGAGCGCGCACCACTATTTCCGCGATTTTGCCTATTGCGACAGCGGAATGATCCCGTGGCTGCTGGTGGCGGAGTTGCTGTGTCTGAAAGGGCAGTCGCTGGGCGAACTGGTCCGTGACCGGATGGTGGCCTACCCGGCGAGCGGAGAAATAAACAGTACGCTGGCAGAGCCGACGGCAGCGATTGCGCGCGTGGAGCAGCATTTTTCCCGTGAGGCGCTGTCGGTGGACAGAACGGACGGTATCAGCATGTCGTTTGTCGACTGGCGCTTCAATTTACGCTCTTCCAATACCGAACCGGTGGTGCGCCTGAACGTGGAATCGCGCGGAGATATTCCGTTGATGGAAGCGCGAACGCGCACTCTTCTGGCGTTACTGAATCAGTAATGCTGGTGCTTCCTTTGCCCGATTCTGGGCAAAGGGTGACTAACAGGAACCACGATGACACATCTAAAGAAGCGCGAGCGCGCCAAAACCAATGCGTCGTTAATTTCGATGGTGCAACGCTTTTCAGATATCACCATCATGTTTGGCGGGTTGTGGGTAATCTGCGAATTAAGCGGTTTGCCTTTCCTGTACATGCACCTGCTGGTGGCGCTGATCACGCTGGTCGTTTTTCAGATGCTCGGTGGCATAACGGATTTTTATCGCTCCTGGCGTGGTGTCAAAATTTCCACTGAGCTGGTGCTGTTACTGCAAAACTGGACGCTGAGTCTGATTTTTTGCGCAGGTCTGATCGCCTTTAATAACGATTTTGACAACCGTCTCGCCGTCTGGCTGGCGTGGTATCTGCTATCCAGCGTTGGCCTGGTGTTGTGCCGTTCGTTTATTCGCTACGGCGCGGGATGGATGCGCAATCGCGGGTACAACACTCGTCGGGTGGCGGTGGCAGGTGAGCTGCCAGCCGGACAAATGCTACTGGACAGTTTTCGCCATGAACCGTGGCTGGGGTTTGAAGTAGCAGGTGTCTATCACGATCCTATCCCTGGAAAAAACTCCCGCGACTGGGCCGGTAATCTGCAACAACTGGTGGATGACGCCAAAGCCTCACGCATTCATAACGTTTATATCGCCATGTCGATGAGCGATGGCGCCAGCGTCAAAAAACTGGTGCGTGAGCTGGCCGATACCACCTGTTCTGTGATCCTTATTCCTGATGTCTTTACCTTCAACATTTTGCATTCACGGATTGAAGAGATGAACGGCATTCCGGTGGTGCCGCTGTATGACACGCCGCTCTCGGGGATTAATCGTCTGTTAAAGCGCGCGGAAGATATCGTGCTGGCTTCGCTGATCCTGCTGCTTATTTCTCCGGTGCTGTGTGGCATAGCGCTACTGGTAAAACTGACCTCCAAAGGACCGGTGATTTTCCGCCAGACCCGCTATGGCATGGACGGCAAACCGATCAAAGTCTGGAAGTTTCGTTCGATGAAAGTGATGGAAAACGACGCGGTGGTGACGCAGGCGACGCAAAACGATCCGCGCGTTACCCCTGTGGGGAATTTCCTGCGCCGAACGTCGCTCGATGAACTGCCGCAGTTTATTAACGTGCTGACCGGAGGCATGTCTATCGTCGGGCCACGCCCGCATGCGGTAGCGCATAACGAACAGTATCGCCAACTGATCGAGGGGTACATGTTACGCCATAAGGTGAAACCGGGGATTACCGGCTGGGCGCAAATCAACGGCTGGCGGGGTGAAACCGATACGCTGGAAAAAATGGAAAAACGTGTGGAATTTGACCTCGAATACATTCGCGAGTGGAGCGTGTGGTTCGATATCAAAATTGTTTTTCTGACGGTATTCAAAGGCTTTGTCAACAAAGCGGCGTATTAACATGAGCTTACGAGAAAAAACGCTGAACGGCGCAAAGTGGTCGGCGATTGCCACGGTGATCATCATTGGTCTGGGGCTTATCCAGATGACCGTACTGGCACGGATTATTGATAACCACCAGTTCGGGTTGTTAACCGTGGCGCTGGTAATCATCGCGCTGGCCGATACGCTGTCTGACTTTGGTATCGCTAACTCAATTATTCAGCGCAAAGAGATTGGCTATCTAGAACTGACCACGCTGTACTGGCTCAACGTTGGGCTGGGTATCGTGGTATGCGTGGCGATGTTTCTGCTGAGCGAGACGATTGCCCATGTGCTCAACAACCCAGAACTGGCACCGCTCATCAAAACTTTATCACTGGCGTTTGTGGTGATACCGCACGGACAGCAGTTTCGCGCGCTGATGCAAAAAGAGCTGGCCTTCAACAAAATTGGCATGATTGAAATCAGTTCGGTACTGGCCGGTTTTACCTTTACCGTAGTCAGCGCCCATTTCTGGCCGCTCGCACTGACGGCCATTCTCGGGTATCTGGTAAACAGTACGCTACGTACGCTGCTGTTCGGCTATTTTGGTCGCCGGATTTACCGTCCGGGGCTGCATTTTTCTCTGGCATCGGTTTCGTCGAATCTGCGTTTTGGTGCGTGGCTGACGGCAGACAGCATCATCAATTACATCAATACCAACCTTTCCACGCTGGTTTTAGCCCGCACGTTGGGAGCTGGCGTGGCGGGCGGATTCAATCTCGCCTGGAATGTGGCGGTTGTCCCCCCGATCAAACTGAACCCGATTATCACCCGCGTGCTGTTTCCGGCGTTTGCCAAAATCCAGGACGACAGCGAAAAGCTACGGGTGAATTTTTACAAGCTGCTGTCGGTGGTTGGGATTATCAACTTCCCGGCGCTGCTGGGACTGATGGTGGTGTCGAATAACGTGGTGCCGCTGGTATTCGGTGAGAAGTGGAACGGCATTATCCCCATCCTGCAACTGCTGTGCATTGTTGGGCTGCTGCGCTCGGTGGGGAATCCAATCGGTTCACTGCTGATGGCGAAAGCGCGGGTCGATATCAGCTTTAAATTCAATGTTTTCAAAACCTTTCTGTTTATTCCCGCCATTTTCATCGGTGGACATCTGGCCGGGGCAATTGGCGTGACGCTGGGCTTTTTGTTGGTCCAGGTGATTAACACAGTCCTCAGCTATTTCGTGATGATTAAACCTGTTCTTGGCCCCAGCTACCGCCAGTACATGCTCAGTCTTTGGCTGCCGATGTATCTCTCCTTGCCAACCCTTGTGGTGAGTTATGCGCTGGGTGTGTTGCTGCATGGGCAACTGTCGTTGGGCGTGTTGTTGGGGAGCCAGATAGCGGCAGGGGCGCTGGCGTTTGCGCTAATGATGGTGCTGTCGCGTCATCCGCTGGTGGTGGAAATAAAACGCCAGCTCTGTCGCAGTGAAAAAATGAAAACCTTGCTCCGTGCAGGATAAGAACAACGCTTTAAGAGGTCATAATGAAACTATTAATTTTGGGCAACCATACCTGCGGGAACCGAGGGGATAGCGCGATCCTGCGCGGTTTACTGGATGCCATTAACGCGTTGCGTCCTGAGACTGAAGTGGATGTTATGAGCCGTTACCCGGTGAGCTCCTCATGGTTGCTGAACCGCCCGGTGATGGGCGATCCGCTGTATTCGCAGATGAAGCAACACAACAACGCAGCGGGTGTTATGGGGCGCGTGAAGAAAGTGCTGCGTCGCCGCTATCAGCATCAGGTACTGCTCTCGCGTGTTACCGACTCCGGTAATCTGCGCAATATCGCTATCGCCCAGGGTTTTACCGATTTTGTTCGTCTGCTGTCGCGCTATGACGCCATCATCCAGGTCGGCGGATCGTTCTTTGTCGATCTGTATGGCGTACCGCAGTTTGAACATGCCCTGTGTTCGTTTATGGCGAAAAAACCGTTGTACATGATTGGTCACAGCGTGGGGCCATTCCAGGATGAGCAGTTTAATCAACTGGCGAACTACGTGTTTGGTCACTGTAATGCGTTGATTTTACGTGAATCCGTAAGTCTTGATTTGATGAAGCGCAGCGAAATAACCACGGATAAAGTTGAAACAGGCGTGGATACGGCCTGGCTGGTCGACAATCATCATGAGGATTTTGAGCCAGGTTATGCGGTACAGCACTGGTTAGATATGGCGGCTAAACAGAAGACCGTTGCCATTACATTACGTGAGTTGGCCCCTTTTGATAAGCGTCTGGGGACAACGCAGCAGGCCTATGAGCAAGCCTTTGCCGGGGTGGTGAACCGCATCCTCGATGAAGGTTACCAGGTGATTGCACTGTCAACCTGCACCGGTATTGATAGTTACAACAAAGATGATCGCATGGTGGCGTTAAACCTGCGCCAGTATGTTAACGATTCGTCCCGATATCACGTGGTGATGGATGAACTTAACGATCTGGAGATGGGGAAGATTCTGGGGGCATGCGATCTGACAGTGGGTACTCGCTTGCACTCGGCCATCATCTCGATGAATTTTATGACGCCAGCCATCGCCATTAACTACGAGCATAAATCGGCAGGGATTATGCAACAGTTGGGGTTGCCGGAGATGGCTGTCGATATTCGCCATCTGCTCGATGGCAGTCTGGAAGGAAAGGTCGCCGATACCCTCGGACAGTTACCTGATCTGAACATACGGCTTGGGGATGCTGTGACACGCGAACGCGAACGCGGGGTACACATGGTGCAGTCGGTTTTAACGCGTATTGAGGGGGAAAAATGAAGATTGGCTTTTTCCTGCTTAAATTTCCGCTCTCTTCTGAGACCTTTGTACTCAATCAGATAACCGCATTTATCGATATGGGCTACGACGTGGAGATTGTCGCTTTGCAGAAGGGCGATCTTGAAAATACGCATGCCTCATTTAATACCTACCGGCTGGGTGAAAAAACGCGCTGGTTGCTGAATGAACCGGAAAGCAAACTGGCGAAGCTGAAATATAGGGCCGCGGCAGCTCTGCACGGTCTCACCCGCGCAGCGACCTGGAAGGCGCTTAATGTTGCACGCTATGGCGAGGAGGCGCGCAATCTGATTTTGGCGGCTATTTGCGGCGGGAATCCGCAGGCGTTTCAGGCGGATGTCTTTATTGCTCATTTTGGGCCGGCAGGCGTAACGGCCGCCAAGTTGCGTGAGCTTGGGATGATCCGCGGAAAAATCGCCACGGTTTTTCACGGCGTCGATGTTTCGCATCGGGATGTGCTTACCCGCTATACCCCTGAGTATCAGCAACTGTTTCAACGTGGAGATTTGATGTTACCCATCAGCAATCTCTGGGCCGGACGTTTAAAAAACATGGGATGCCCGCCGCAAAAAATCGCGGTTTCGCGTATGGGTATCGACATGACGCGTTTTACCCCTCGCCAACTGAAAGTACCAGCTGCACCGCTGGAAATTATCTCTGTCGCCCGGTTAACCGAGAAAAAAGGACTGCACGTTGCCATCGAAGCCTGTCGACAGTTAAAAGAGCAGGGCGTCTCATTTCGTTATCGCATTCTGGGTATCGGCCCTTGGGAGCGTCGTTTACGTACGCTGATCGAGCAATATCAACTTGATGAAGTGATTGAGATGCCCGGCTTTAAGCCCAGTCATCAGGTAAAGGAGATGCTTGAGCAGGCGGATGTATTTTTACTGCCGTCGATTACCGGAAGAGACGGCGATATGGAGGGGATCCCGGTGGCGCTGATGGAGGCGATGGCGGTAGGTATTCCGGTGATTTCTACCGTTCACAGTGGGATCCCTGAGCTGGTCGAGTCGGGCAAGTCTGGCTGGCTGGCACCGGAAAACGATGCGCAGGCACTGGCTGAGCGTTTAGCGGCATTTAGCCTGCTCGATAGTGAGCAGGTACAGCCGATTGTGCTGTGTGCGCGCGAAAAAATTGAAACTGAATTTAATCAGCTAGCGATCAATAAACAGTTAGCCAGTCTGCTGCAAACGATGTAAATCGAGGTTGTATGTCAGAGAATAAACTCTCACGCCGTACTTTTCTAACGGCAGGCTCTGCGCTTGTCGTGCTGCATTCTCCCGTTGTCCGGGCGCTTGAATCATCGGATAGCGTCAACATTCAGGATTACAACCCAAAGGATTGGGTCGCTTCTTTCCGGCAGGCGTTCAAAGAAGGACAAACGGTAGTCGTACCAAATGGACTGGAATGTAAGGATCTCAATACCGCTATCGTTATTCCTCCTGGCAAAACGCTACACTTGCAAGGCAGAATCAGCGGCAATGGCCGTGGTCGCTTTGTTCTGCAGGATGGATGTAAGGTGATAGGCGATCAGGGCGGGAGCCTGAGAAACATTACTCTCGATGTGCGCGGTTCGGATTGCGTGATAAAAGGGATTGCCATGAGTGGTTTCGGGCCAGTGACGCAAATCTATATCGGCGGCAAAACACCGAGGCTGATGCGTAATCTGGTTATCGATGATATTACCGTCACATGCGCTAACTATGGGATCCTGCGTCAGGGCTTTCATAACCGGATGGATGACGTAAAGATTACAAACTGCCGTTTTAGCGATCTACAGGGGGATGCCATTGAGTGGAATGTGGCGATCAACGACAGCAACATCCTCATTTCTGACCATGTCATTGAACGTATTAACTGTACCAATGGCAACGTGAACTGGGGCATCGGCATCGGACTGGCGGGCAGTACCTATGACAATACCTATCCCGATGAACTGGCGGTAAAAAACTTTGTCGTGGCGAATATCACCGGTACCGACTGTCGACAGCTAGTCCATGTAGAGAACGGCAAACATTTTATCATTCGTAATATCACTGCACGAAATATTACCCCAGATTTTAGTAAGAAAGCGGGCATTGATAATGCGACGGTCGCTATTTATGGATGCGATAATTTCGTGATTGATAATATCAATATGGAAAATAGCGCAGGTATGCTCATTGGCTACGGTGTTATTAAAGGACGATATTTATCCATTCCGCAGAACTTTAAGTTAAATAATATCCATCTGGATAACACAAAACTTGAATATAAATTACGCGGCATTCAGATCTCATCAGGTAATGCAACGTCGTTCGTGGCCATCACCAACGTTGAGATGAAGCGAGCCACGCTTGAGTTGCACAACCAACCGCAGCACCTTTTTTTACGTAACATCAGAGTGATGCAGCAATCCGCAACAGGACCCGCGCTCAAGATGCACTTCGATCTACGCCAGGATGTGCGCGGCAAGTTTATGGCTAAGCAGGATACCTTGTTATCACTGGCGAATATCCATGCGGTAAACGAAAGCGGGCAAAGTTCAGTTGACATTGACCGGGTAAACCATCAGGTGGTGAATGTCGAAGCGGTGAATTTTCGACTGCCGGGGCAGGGGAGGTAACTTTGCGACCATTCCTGGCAAAAGTTGTACCTGCCTGGGATTAAGATTACTGCATTCCGCAGTTAAGCGGCGTAACATACGTTGCATCGGAGTAATGCAATTCATACTGGCTAAAACAAGCTAAAAAGCTATAATTCAGCAACAATTGAATAGGTGAATGACTTAATGATTAATTTGAAAGCAGTTATTCCGGTAGCAGGTCTGGGGATGCACATGTTGCCTGCCACGAAGGCAATCCCTAAAGAGATGCTGCCGATCGTAGACAAACCGATGATTCAATACATTGTCGACGAGATTGTAGCTGCCGGTATCAAAGAAATCGTTCTGGTGACTCATGCGTCTAAGAACGCCGTTGAGAACCACTTCGACACCTCTTACGAACTCGAATCACTCCTTGAGCAGCGTGTTAAGCGCCAGCTCTTAGCCGAAGTGCAGTCTATCTGTCCTCCGGGCGTGACTATCATGAACGTCCGTCAGGCTCAGTTGCTGGGTCTGGGCCATTCCATCCTTTGTGCTCGTCCTATCATTGGTGATAACCCGTTTGTCGTGGTATTACCTGACGTTGTTCTGGATACCGCAAGTGCGGATCCGCTGCGCTACAACCTCGCTGCTATGGTTGCTCGTTTTAATGAAACCGGGCGCAGCCAGGTGCTGGCTAAGCGTATGGAAGGCGATCTGTCTGAGTACTCTGTTATTCAGACCAAAGAGCCTTTAGACAATGAAGGCAAAGTCAGCCGTATCGTTGAGTTCATCGAAAAACCGGATCAGCCGCAAACGCTGGATTCTGATCTGATGGCTGTAGGGCGCTATGTGCTTTCGGCTGATATTTGGGCAGAACTGGAAAAAACTGCTCCAGGTGCCTGGGGACGTATCCAGTTGACGGATGCCATTGCAGAGTTGGCTAAAAAACAGTCTGTTGATGCTATGCTGATGACAGGCGACAGCTACGACTGTGGTAAAAAGATGGGCTACATGCAGGCATTCGTTAAGTATGGGCTGCGTAATCTGAAAGAAGGACCGAAGTTTCGTAAGAGCATTGAAAAGCTACTTAGCGAGTAGATATTTACAGATCTTCGTGAAGGTAAGCCAGAAAAAATAACGGCAGTTAACATTCCACCGCCTATGATTTATGCAGCGGAGTGTTACTGTCGTTTTTCATATAAAAACAAAGAATTACAATAAGTTAACCTACCAGGTTTAATCTGTTTTTTGTTGGATTTTTTCTTGTTTCTGGTCGCATTTGGTAAGACAATTAGCGTTTGAATTTTAGATAGCTTCGCGCTAACTGGCGGGGGCTAGTTACATCATTATCATTCAAGTAGTGCTCTGGTTGCTGCAAAGCCAGGGGCGGTAGCGTGCGTAATGCCCAGAAACGTGCATTATGTGCCAGCATATTAATAGTATTCGTATAAACGATATTCGGAATTAAACGTGAAAATACTAGTTACTGGTGGAGCGGGTTTCATTGGATCTGCAGTAGTTCGTCATATTATTAAAAATACTCAGGATACCGTTGTTAATGTTGATAAACTAACCTACGCCGGTAACCTGGAATCTCTTGCCGAAGTCAGCGAAAATAATCGCTATTATTTTGAACACGCGGATATCTGTGATAAAGCGGCAATGGAGCGTATTTTTGCCACTCATCAACCGGATGCGGTGATGCATCTGGCAGCTGAAAGTCATGTTGACCGGTCTATTACAGGGCCAGCAGCGTTTATCGAAACGAATATCGTCGGTACTTATGTACTGCTGGAAGCTGCTCGTGGCTACTGGAACGAGCTGGATGCAGATAAAAAACAGGCATTTCGTTTCCATCATATCTCCACAGATGAAGTATACGGCGACCTGCCACATCCAGATGAAGTGGCTGCCGGTAATGTGTTGCCTCTGTTCACTGAAAAGACAGCTTATGCGCCGAGTAGCCCATATTCTGCTTCAAAGGCCTCAAGCGATCATCTGGTTCGCGCATGGTTGCGCACCTATGGCTTCCCAACAATTGTCACCAACTGTTCCAATAACTACGGGCCATATCACTTCCCTGAAAAACTAATCCCGCTGGTGATTCTGAATGCGCTGGAAGGTAAAGCATTGCCAATTTATGGCAAAGGCGACCAGATTCGCGACTGGCTTTATGTCGAAGATCACGCCCGAGCGTTGTATACAGTTGTGACTCAGGGAGTTGTAGGTGAAACCTACAATATCGGTGGTCATAACGAGAAGAAAAACCTGGACGTGGTACATACTATTTGTGATCTGCTTGATGAAATCGTGCCGAAAGAGGGCTCTTATCGCGATCAAATTACTTACGTGACTGACCGGCCTGGACACGATCGCCGCTATGCGATTGATGCAGCGAAAATCAGCGATGAACTGGGCTGGAAGCCGCTGGAAACCTTCGAAAGCGGGATCCGTAAGACTGTTGAATGGTATCTGTCGAATACGCAGTGGGTTGAAAATGTGAAAAGCGGCGCCTACAAGACGTGGATCGAACAGAATTACGGAGAACGCCAGTAATGAATATTCTGCTGTTTGGTAAAACGGGCCAGGTGGGTTGGGAATTGCAACGTGCACTAGCCCCTCTGGGGAACCTGATTGCGTTAGATGTACATTCAACTGATTATTGTGGTGATTTTAGTAATCCACAGGGCGTGGCAGACACCGTGCGTCGTATCCGGCCTGACGTTGTCGTCAATGCAGCTGCCCATACAGCAGTAGATAAGGCTGAGTCCGAAGTTGAATTTGCCCGGTTGCTTAATACGACCAGTGTGGATGCAATTGCCAGAGCTGCCGCAGAAATCGGGGCGTGGGTGGTGCATTACTCCACGGACTATGTCTTTCCTGGCACCGGCGAAACACCATGGTGCGAAACGGACGCTACAGCGCCGCTTAATGTCTACGGTGAAACCAAACTGGCGGGAGAAAAGGCGCTTCAGACGTACTGCGCCAACCATTTGATTTTCAGAACCAGTTGGGTGTATGCAGGTAAAGGCAATAATTTTGCGAAAACGATGCTGAAACTGGCAAAAGAGCGCGCAGAGCTTTCGGTGATTAACGACCAGTTCGGTGCGCCAACTGGGGCTGAACTTCTTGCTGACTGTACGGCGCATGCTATCCGTGTTGCGATGAACAAACCCGACGTGGCTGGACTCTACCACCTGGTTGCGGGTGGAACCACGACCTGGCATGACTATGCTGTACTAGTGTTCGACGAAGCCCGTAAAGCAGGAATCGAACTGGCATTAACCCATTTAAATGCGGTGCCGACTAGTGCGTATTCTACACCTGCACGCCGCCCAACAAATTCTCGCCTGAATACTGATAAATTCCAGAAAAACTTTGAACTGGTATTACCGCAGTGGGACGTTGGTGTAAAACGTATGCTGAATGAGTTGTTCACGACAACGGTGATTTGAACCTTGTTAATGCCCGTGAGCGGGCATTTTGTACACAAAGAGATGATGAAATGAAAACGCGTAAAGGGATTATTTTAGCTGGGGGCTCAGGTACTCGTCTTTATCCTGTCACTATGGCTGTAAGCAAGCAACTGCTGCCGATTTATGATAAACCAATGATCTATTATCCGCTTTCTACGCTAATGTTGGCAGGGATTCGTGACATCTTGATTATTAGTACTCCTCAGGATACCCCACGATTTGAACAATTATTGGGTGACGGTAGCCAGTGGGGACTAAATTTACAATATAAAGTACAACCGACGCCGGATGGCCTAGCCCAGGCATTTATTATTGGTGAAGAGTTTATCGGTAATGATGATTGTGCTCTGGTACTGGGCGACAACATTTTTTATGGGCATGACTTACCAAAGTTAATGGATACAGCAGTAAGTAAAGACAGTGGTGCAACGGTATTTTCTTATCATGTGAATGATCCTGAACGTTATGGGGTTGTAGAATTTGATAGTAATGGTACTGCTGTCAGTCTTGAAGAAAAACCGCTTGAGCCGAAAAGTAATTATGCAGTCACAGGTCTATATTTTTATGACAA
The DNA here is from genome assembly GCF_030333005.1 of Citrobacter sp. Cpo030. Taxonomy (NCBI): domain Bacteria; kingdom Pseudomonadati; phylum Pseudomonadota; class Gammaproteobacteria; order Enterobacterales; family Enterobacteriaceae; genus Citrobacter; species Citrobacter sp. Cpo030. The sequence goes on from NZ_JAOWGT010000043.1 coordinate 329,972, forward strand.
CGATGTTGTTGAAATGGCGAAAAAACTAAAACCATCAACACGCGGTGAACTGGAAATTACTGATATTAACCGTATCTATATGGAACAAGGCAGATTGTCAGTTGCCATGATGGGACGTGGTTACGCTTGGCTAGATACAGGTACGCATCAGAGTTTAATCGAGGCAAGTAACTTTATTGCGACCATTGAGGAGCGCCAGGGGCTAAAAGTGGCCTGCCCTGAAGAGATTGCCTATCGTAAAGGCTTTATTGATGCTGAGCGGGTGAAAGAGCTGGCAAAACCTCTATCGAAAAATGCTTACGGACAATATTTGCTTAAGATGATTAAAGGTTATTAAGTCATGAATGTGATCAAAACTGACATTCCAGATGTGTTGATTTTTGAGCCAAAAGTCTTTGGTGATGAGCGTGGGTTTTTCATGGAAAGCTTCAATCAACAAGTCTTCGAAGAAGCTGTTGGTCGTAAGATCGAATTTGTACAGGATAATCATTCTAAATCAAGTAAGGGGGTCTTGCGCGGCCTGCATTATCAGCTTGAGCCATATGCGCAAGCGAAACTAGTTCGTTGCGTCGTCGGGCAAGTTTTTGATGTTGCTGTCGATATTCGAAGAGAATCAAAGACATATGGTAAATGGGTTGGCGAAATTCTTTCTGCGGAAAATAAACGTCAACTCTGGATTCCCGAAGGATTTGCTCATGGCTTTTTCGTTATGTCAGATTTTGTTGAATTTGTATACAAAACGAATAATTATTACTCCCCGCAATCAGAAAAATCAATCATTTGGAATGATCCAACAATAAAAATTGAATGGCCCATAACTCAAACACCGATTCTATCCTCCAAAGATGCCGCATCACCTTTTTTTGAAATATAACCAATTTATAATTAATTAGGAATAAAATGAAAAAACCCATAGTGTTGGCATATTATTTGCCTCAGTTTCATGAAATAAAGGAAAATAATGAATGGTGGGGAACTGGATTTACAGAGTGGGTAGCGTTAAACAGATCTGAACAGTATTTTAAATCCCAAAATATTAGATTCCCTATAATGCCATTAGGACAATATACATTACCAGATGCTGATGTTATGTCTTATCAATATAAATTGGCTAAAGAAAATAATATCGATGGCTTTTTCATCTGGGATTATTGGTTTGGTGGAGGTCGAAAAATATTAAATAAGCCAAAAGAAATGCTCATTAAAAAAAAGGAGGAAATGAATTTTAAATATGCATTGATTTGGGCAAATCATAGTTGGTATAACAAGACATTAGGGAAACTTTTAATTAAGCAGAAATACCTTGGTAAAGAGGACTATACAGAATATTTCCTTGAGTGTTTAGAGCATTTTAAAAGTGAAAACTATCTCAAAATTGATAATAAGCCCATATTTGGAATTTTTATGCCAAAAGATATTCCTGATATAGTTACATTTAAGTCCGTATTTGATTTAGAAGCAAAGAATAATGGTTTTGGTGGAGTCTATTGGATAATTGAACACGGAAACTCTGAATTAAAATCCGAACTAGGGTTTGACAATTATTTGAATAGCACTATATATTTTAAGTCAAGAAAATACAAACACTTATATAATTTTATAAAAGAACAGGCCATAAAGAAAATAGGATTTAATAGAATAGGCCCTGTGAAATATAGTTATAAAAAATTAGTTTCAACATTTAAAGATTTTGAAAGTGATGAAACCGCAGTGATATTTTCTGGCTGGGATACGACTCCTCGGCACGGTTATCGTGGTACATATTTATGTGACTTCAATGAGCAAACATTTAGAATTCATGTTGAAAATGTCATGAGTCATACAAAACGGAATAATCAAAATGTTATTATTATAAAATCATGGAATGAATGGGCCGAAGGTAATCAAATGGAACCAGATAACATATTTGGAAGTTGTTTATTGTCTATCTTCAGTAAGGCGTATAATAAATACTATGGTGGCGATTCAAATTGTGATATTTGAATAAAACCCTCCGAGGTGAATGTGGTTTATTACCTTATTTTATATGTAATATCTTTGATTTTCTTTATAGAGCTATATATTGATAAAAATAATAATCTGTCAATATTTTCTATAAGCTCTATAAGCATAGTAACTTTATTTCTTTTTTTCAAAGGTTCAGCAGGGCAAGACTTCTACTCTTATATAGATATTTACAAGCATGTTAATGAATCTAACTATGTAGAAAAAGGTTTTTTGTTATTAGTCCAGGGATTAAATTTCCTATCAGTAGATGCAAGAACTCTTTTTATTTTTGTTGCCTGTGTTACATTTCTGATATTAATATACGTAAAATATAAAATAGATAATGAATTGTCATTCATATTTTTACTTTTGCTATTGATAATCTGGTTGTTGATTCCATATGCATTCAATGGCATTAGGCAATATCTTGTTCAGTTAATTACTTTTTTATACTTAACATACTTATATAATAGTCCCAGACGGCATCCCCTTTTAGTAACGTGCGTGTACGCAGCTTTAGCAATAAGTATACATTCATCAGGCATAATTATTTTTATAATTTATTTAATGTCAATTGTAAAAATAAGCGTAAAAAAAATGATTACTTATCTGCTTCTTATTACATCTATTTTAGCCTATATTGGAGTGTTTAAATCATTTACATTATTGTTTTTACAGCTAAAAGGAGGGGATGCAGCTGTTCATGAGTATATGTATGTATATAATGAACCTGTAGATATATTGTCATTGTTACAAAAAACGGCCCTGTTAGTTGCTATTTTATATATTCATCAGTTCTTGAAGGTTAGATATCTAGCAAATTGTTGTGTCCTTGCTCTCGCTATTCTTATTATCTTTTCATCATACTCTATGATTGCAACAAGATTATATTTTTCATTTGCGCCGATATATATATTCTATCTATCAATGTATATGAAAGAAAAAAGACCTCGGCTTGACAGATTATTTGTGGCAATAGGTGTGATTGGATTATTAATCCCTGGATACGTAAAAGATTCGCTGAATCCAACGAATAAATTAAATTGGTACTATGAAGTAAATTCTACAGATTATAGGTCAAATTAAATGAAATATAGTGTGATTGTGCCAATTTATAATACTCATCAAGAGTTCAGTTTAATGCTTGAAACATTTATAGATATAGCTAATAGGAGAAGCGATTTTGAATTAATCATTATTGATGATGGTTCTGATGAAAATTTTCATGATTTTTATAAAGCCACTCCTTTTGTTAAATATATTTATAAGGAAAATGGTGGGGTCTCTAGTGCGAGAAATGTCGGAATAAGAGAATCTGTAGGCGATTTTCTTCTTTTTCTTGATTCTGATGATGAATACAATGCATACATTTTCGAAACTCTGGATGAAGTAGTTGTTTCAGCGAAAACAAGTATTTTATTTAGCTATGAAAAAATTTATGAAAGTGGAAAAGAAAAAAAATATTATTTAAGTCGAAACATTTTGACTGGTGATGATATATTAAAATCGTACTTCACGAAAACGATACCTGCACACGTTTCCTCTCTCTTATATTCATCTGTAATAATTAAAAGCGAGGGTATTTTATTTGATGAAACAGTTCACCACTGTGAAGACTTAAAATTTATAATTGAATATTTAAGTAAAATTGATATGTTGAATACAATTCCGAGTTGCTTGTACAAATATAAGTTTAGAGCTGGATCTGCAGTCAATAGTAAGTTTACATATAAAAATAGTACAACTTTCGATGTCTTTAACGTGCTATATAACCGATTTGAAAATACAAGTTTAGAGCCGTCATTTAATTTTTTTTACGCTACAATATATATACTGTATTTTAAAAATCTTTTAAAAAATAAAACTTGTGATGAAAATGTCATTGACATTATGAATTCGAATAGGCTCATCCTAAATAGGAAAATGCATTACAGTATTGACTTATTTTCTACCACTATATTTCTCCTAAGAAATGTCATGAAATTTGTACCAACTCAATTAGTTAAATTTATCGCGAACGATAAGGGAAAATAAATTATATGAAAAAACATAAATATGACTATTTAATAGTTGGTGCAGGATTATTTGGTTCTGTCTTTGCGTATGAAGCAAATAAACGAGGGTATAAGGTCAAGATTATTGAGAAAAGAAAGCACGTAGGTGGAAATCTTTATTGCGAAAATATTGAGGGGATAAATGTTCACAAATATGGCGCACACATTTTTCATACCAATGATGCAGATGTATGGAAATATGTTACAAAATTTGTTGAGTTTAACCGTTACACAAATACACCGATAGCCTTATCGAAAGGCAAGTTATATAATTTGCCATTTAACATGAATACATTTTATCAACTTTGGGGAGTCAAAACACCAGAAGAGGCAAAAAATAAAATTACAGAACAAAGTGAGGAAATGAAAAATAAAGAACCTACAAATTTAGCTGAACAAGCAATATCTTTAGTGGGACGAGATATTTTTGAAACTTTAATTAAAGAGTATACTGAGAAACAATGGGGAAGATCTTGCGAAGATCTCCCACCTTTCATTATTAAACGACTACCTGTACGATTTACGTTTGACAATAATTATTTCAATGACAAGTATCAAGGAATCCCCATTGGGGGATATAATGTTCTAATCGATAAATTGCTTAGTGGGATTGATGTGTCACTTGATTGTGATTTCTTTGAAAATAAAAATAAAATAATGAGTGAGGCCAAAAAGATTGTTTATACAGGCCCTATTGATAAATTCTACGATTATATATATGGGGCTCTTGGGTATAGATCTTTACGATTTGAAAATGAAATTATAGATAATGATAATTTTCAGGGGAATGCTGTCGTTAACTATATAGATAAAAAATTTCCATACACGCGAATTATAGAACATAAACACTTTGAATTTGGCAGTCAGCCTAAAACTGTAATAACGAGAGAGTATCCTAAAGATCATGAAGATGGGGATGAACACTACTATCCAATCAATGATTCGAAAAACAATTCTATGTATGCGAAATATAAAAAATTAAATGAAGAAAATAACAACGTAATATTTGGTGGGCGATTGGCTGAATATAAATATTATGATATGCACCAAGTTATTTCTTCAGCACTCAGTGCTGTTAAAAAGGAGTTTTGTGAATGAAAAAAATGGTTGTGGCGGTAATAGTTACGTATAATAGGAAATCATTGCTAGAAAAATCTATTGCAGCAATATTAGCTCAATCAGTAGCTATTGAAAAGATGATTGTTGTTGATAATAACAGTTCAGATGGTACTGAGGATTATGTTAAATTATTAAGGAACGATAATATAAATATTGAGTATTATAATACCGGGGCTAATTTAGGTGGGGCTGGAGGGTTTCATGCTGGATTTAAAATTGCTGAAAAGTACGACTATTCGCATTTATGGATAATGGATGATGATTTTATCCCACAAAAAGATTGCCTTGAGGTAATGCTATCATACCAACACATAGGTATAATTCAGCCGCTTCGATTTAATCTTGACGGTACATGTGCTGAATTGTCCCCGGTAAAGTATGATCTTTCGACACCTTACTTAATTAATCCAAAAAGAACTAAAGTGGTTGATTTTTACGAGAATGATACAATGCCTGATTCATTGCAGATTTCTGGTGTTCCATTCGAAGGCCCTCTAATTTCACGTGAAGTTATAAATTCCATTGGATATCCAAACCCTGATTATTTTATTTTTAATGACGATCTAGATTATTCTTTGAGAGCAAGAAAATACGGCTATGAAATTATTTGCTTGAAATATGCTCGTGGCACAAGATTGCTAACAAATAACCAGAACAATGATCTTTCATCATGGAAAGGTTATTTTATGTTGAGGAATTTATTTCACATCCATTATGCTTATGGTGAAAATATTTTTGTAAAATATAAACCCGTAATTTTGGTATTGGGCTATGCGCTCAAATGTATTTTTGCAGGTAACTTTTCGTCATTAAAAACAGTAGCAAATGCTTATTTTGATAGCTTCGCATTAAAAAACAATGAAAAGCACAAACCCTAATTGTTGAATTAATTAAGGTAATAACAATGTCTACTGAGAGTAATAAAAAATTGGGGTATCTTGAAGGTTTGCGAGGCATTTGCTGCATGATTGTAATCATCGATCATTGCGTAAATGCCTATTATCCTTCATTGCGGTTTACTAATGAGTCTGGGGTGAGTGGTGAAATAAAGAGAGTTATTGCGCAATCGCCTTTGAATATTATATACAGTGGACTTACTCCTGTGTATATTTTCTTTATATTAAGCGGTTTTGTGCTTTCCCAAAAATATTTTCTTACTAATAACGTTGAATTCTTAGTATCAGGAGCAATAAAAAGATACTTTAGACTTCTCGGACCAGTGCTTTTTTCTTTGCTGCTTTTTTGGGCTGTCTATCATATGTTAGCTTTTTTTAATATTGCAAACGTTGAGCCATTTACCATTGGAAGAGTACTCAATAGTGCATTTTACAATGTGTTTTTTGTCGGTAGTGATATTATAAATGGTCCCTTATGGACAATGAAATTAGAGTTGTTTGGATCATTTTTAGTTTTTACGTTGCTAGCTTTAACTCATGGCCTTCATAAAAAAATACTGTTAATTCTTGTTGCATTAGCCTTTTCCTTGGTATATGAGCCATTTCGGACATCATATTTTTTGTTTTTGTTTGGGGTGTTGTCTTGCTATTTTTCAACGAATTCAATTAAGGGGGGGCGGAATGTTTTAAACGTTCAATCAAAATGTATTTTATTTATGATGCTAATTGTTTCCCTCATCTTTATTTCGTTTCCTGCTCCCCGAGATAATGTCGACATAGGATTGTGGTATAGGGTGATCGCATTTCAAGAAATAGGGAATCTTTGGCAAATACACAATCTTTGGCATGTGCTAGGTGCAGCATTATTCTTTGTTGTGACATTCAATTCAAATATATTAAAGTTTTTTTTCTCTAGTAGAATATGCACATTTTTAGGAGGGGTGTCATTTCCAGCCTATCTGATTCACTACCTTATTATCACAATTCTTTTATTTGTGAGCATTGATGTTGAATCTCAGTTTGTTGCGTTTATTATTAAAACTACCATGGTTTTTGCAATAACAATTTTGCTATCAATTCCATATGAAAAGTATATCGACAAACCTAGCCTTGCGCTATCAGCAATTATATACAATGTTTTTAAACGTCCCAAGTTAGGAAATGTAACTGGTTGACTTATTGTGTAGCTATCATTCAGGTGTATATATGCTTATTTCTTTTGAGTGACTCTCATGAGCTTAATTAAAAATAGTCTTTGGAATTTGGCTGGTTACGCGATTCCAAGTTTAATCGCAGTACCTGCTCTTGGTCTGCTTGCCAGGTATTTAGGTGTTGAACGCTTTGGTATATTTACGTTAGCTTTGGCCATTGTCGGTTATGCGAGTATTTTTGATGCTGGACTCACTAGAGCTGTTGTCCGCGAAATTGCTATTTATAAAAAAGATAAAAATGAAATTAATAATATAATTTCATCATCATCTGTTTGTGTCGCAATTTTAGGTATTATTGGAGCTGCTACCATCATTTTATGCTCTGATACGATAGTGCTTATGCTCAAGGTTAGCACTCAATACTATAGTGAAGTTCATCTTTCTATAAAAATTCTTGGTCTGACATTACCTTTCTTTCTACTAACACAGGTTTGGTGCTCTATTCTGGAAGGCTATGAACGGTTTGGTACTTTAAATATCCAAAAAAGTGTTAGCAGTAGTTTGTTGATGGGGCTTCCAGCATTATTTGTAATATTACTGCACAGTAGTTTAGTTTATGCAATAGTTGGGCTCTTGGTCGGCCGTTTGTGCTCGTTGATAATTATTTTCTATGTTTGCAGGGGGAGTATAATAAGTGCTGGCTGGAGAGTAAAAAAGAAAACCTTACTGCGAATGATTGGTTTCGGTGGTTGGATCACTGTAAGTAATATTATTAGCCCAGTAATGGCATATTTTGATCGTTTTGTGTTATCTTATTTTTTAGGGGCTGGGACAGTGGCGCTATATACAGTCCCTAGTGAGGCGATTTCTCGATTAACTATATTTCCTGGTGCTCTTGCTAGGACGGTTTTTCCTAGGTTAAGCCAAGCTGATTCTTTTGATTTTTATTATCATATCTATACAAGAAGCCAGAGGATTATGCTTGTGTTGTGCTTGCCAATAGTACTGGTAGGAGTTTTTTTTTCAACACCTATCCTTACTCTTTGGATGGGGGCTGAATATGCAGGGGAACCATCTGTTATTCTCAAAATACTCCTTGTGGGTTTTTTATTTAATTCTCTCGCTCAAATTCCATTTTGTTCAATACAAGCTTTTGGTAAAGCGAAAGTTACGGCTTTAATTCATTTGCTTGAGGTTGTGCCGTATTTTTTGCTTTTTTATTTTTTGATGATTAACTATTCATTTGTCGGAGCTGCAATAGCATGGTCAGTTCGAATGTTTTTCGATTATCTGGTCTTGATGTGTTCCAATAAATATCTTATGAAAAAAAGAAATGGTCATATGACTTTTAAATAAATATACCTTTACTGCAATAACCTCCAAGTATTATACAGAGCATGTGCTATTTTATAATATGTGTTTATAATGAGTTGTGATAGTGTTTGATATACATTTCAAGCCGCGCACAACTCGCGCGGTGACCACACCTGACAGGAGTATGTAATGTCCAAGCAACAGATCGGCGTCGTCGGTATGGCAGTGATGGGGCGCAACCTGGCGCTCAACATCGAAAGCCGCGGTTATACCGTCTCCATCTTCAACCGCTCCCGCGAGAAAACTGAAGAAGTTGTTGCCGAGAACCCGGGTAAGAAACTGGTTCCTTATTACACGGTGAAAGAGTTCGTCGAGTCTCTTGAAACCCCACGTCGTATCCTGTTAATGGTAAAAGCAGGGGCGGGAACTGATGCTGCTATCGATTCCCTGAAGCCGTACCTTGATAAAGGCGACATCATCATTGATGGTGGTAACACTTTCTTCCAGGACACTATCCGTCGTAACCGTGAACTGTCCGCGGAAGGTTTTAACTTCATCGGTACCGGAGTATCCGGCGGTGAAGAGGGCGCTCTGAAAGGACCATCTATCATGCCTGGTGGCCAGAAAGAAGCGTATGAGCTGGTTGCGCCTATCCTGACCAAGATTGCCGCTGTTGCCGAAGATGGTGAACCGTGCGTAACCTACATCGGCGCTGATGGTGCAGGTCACTATGTGAAGATGGTGCATAACGGTATTGAATACGGCGACATGCAGCTGATTGCTGAAGCTTATTCCCTGCTGAAAGGCGGCCTGAACCTGTCTAACGAAGAGCTGGCTACCACCTTCACCGAGTGGAATGAAGGCGAGCTGAGCAGTTACCTGATCGACATCACCAAAGACATCTTCACCAAAAAAGATGAAGAGGGTAAATACCTGGTTGATGTTATCCTGGACGAAGCGGCGAACAAAGGTACCGGTAAATGGACCAGCCAGAGTTCTCTGGATCTGGGCGAACCGCTGTCGCTGATCACCGAGTCTGTATTCGCGCGCTACATCTCTTCTTTGAAAGACCAGCGCGTTGCGGCATCTAAAGTGCTGTCTGGCCCGCAGGCTAAACTGGCTGGTGATAAAGCCGAGTTTGTTGAAAAAGTTCGTCGCGCGCTGTACCTGGGCAAGATCGTCTCCTACGCACAGGGCTTCTCTCAGCTGCGTGCCGCGTCTGACGAGTACAACTGGGATCTGAACTACGGCGAAATCGCGAAGATTTTCCGCGCGGGCTGCATTATTCGTGCGCAGTTCCTGCAGAAAATTACTGACGCGTATGCTGAAAACAAAGGCATCGCGAACCTGCTGCTGGCTCCGTACTTTAAAAATATCGCTGATGAATATCAGCAAGCGCTGCGTGATGTAGTGGCTTATGCTGTGCAGAACGGTATTCCGGTACCGACCTTCTCAGCAGCGGTAGCCTACTACGACAGCTACCGTTCTGCGGTACTGCCGGCTAACCTGATCCAGGCCCAGCGTGACTACTTTGGTGCACATACGTATAAACGCACAGATAAAGAAGGTGTATTCCACACCGAATGGATAGAGTAAGTCTTCTGACGTACATTAGCCCGGTTTTTTGACCGGGCTTTTTTTTATCTCAAATTCTATTGATTTAAGTTGATTGCTTAATCTTTTCTTAATATTCCTGGCGTAATCTGATAAAGAAAATCTTAATTGTTTTAACCTTCGTTGACATGATATTCAAAAAAAAGTTAAAACATTATCCTCTTATCAAGATGTACGGCATCATGATTAAATATTAAGATAATACTGAGAGCATGAAATGAAAATCACCATTTCTGGTACTGGGTATGTTGGTCTGTCAAATAGTCTTCTTATCGCCCAACATCATAAGGTCATTGCTCTGGACATTGTTCCCTCACGTGTCGAGATGCTAAATAATAGGATATCTCCGATAGTTGATCAAGAAATTGAACAGTTTCTGCAATCAAAAGATATAAAATTCGAAGCTACACTAGATAAATACTACGCTTATCAGAGTGCAGAGTTTATCATTATTGCAACCCCAACAGACTACGATCCTAAAACTAATTACTTTGATACTAGCAGTGTCGAGTCAGTCATACGGGATGTTATTGAAATAAATCCAGATGCCATAATGATAATAAAATCGACAGTTCCTGTCGGTTTTACTCAATCAATGCGTCAAAAATATAGAACAGATAATATCATCTTCTCCCCTGAATTCCTGCGTGAGGGTAAAGCTCTATACGACAACCTGCATCCGTCCCGTATCGTTATTGGTGAACGTTCTGAACGTGCCGAGCGCTTTGCCGGGTTGCTGCTGGAAGGGGCGGTGAAGAAAGATATTCCGACCTTATTTACTGACTCGACTGAAGCCGAAGCCATCAAGTTGTTTGCTAACACCTATCTGGCGTTACGTGTGGCCTACTTTAACGAGCTGGATAGCTATGCCGAAAGCCTAGGTCTGAACTCACGGCAGATTATTGAAGGCGTGTGCCTGGATCCCCGTATCGGTAATCACTACAACAATCCGTCATTCGGCTATGGCGGCTACTGTCTACCGAAAGATACTAAGCAGCTATTGGCGAATTATGCATCTGTGCCGAATAACATTATTGGCGCAATCGTTGATGCTAACCGTACGCGTAAGGACTTCATTGCAGACTCTATTCTTGCCCGTCAACCTAAAGTAGTTGGCGTATACCGTTTAATTATGAAAAGCGGTTCCGATAATTTCCGTGCATCATCCATTCAGGGCATCATGAAGCGCATTAAGGCAAAGGGCGTGCCCGTGATTATTTACGAACCTGTCGTAGAAGAGGACGAATTTTTCCACTCTCGGGTAGTGCGTGATCTTAATACGTTCAAAAATGAAGCAGACATTATTATTTCTAACCGCATGGTGTCAGAATTAGCTGATGTTGCAGAAAAAGTATATACCCGCGATTTGTTTGGTAGTGATTAATCTCGTCTCCATAAAAAAGGCCTTAATATAAGGCCTTTTTTATTTTAATCAGGCCAGTAATCAAACTTTGTAGAAATCACGGTACCAGCCAACAAAGTTCTTCACCCTATCTTTTATCGTGGTTTCAGGTTTAAAACCAATTACCTCATACAGTGCTTTAGTGTCCGCGCTGGTTTCCAGAACATCACCTGGCTGTAGCGGTAGCATATTTTTCTTCGCTTCAATACTCAGTGCATCTTCCAGAGCCTGGATATAGTCCATTAGCTCAATCGGTTAACTATTGCCGATATTGTCAACGGGATAGGGCGCATGCTGGCCGCGGGCTTGCGCGTCTCTACGTCCATTGCGTGTCTGCATCAGTCCACTTTATAAACGTATCGTATTCCAGTAGTGTTTGAAAAACCAATCAAAATCCCTGAAACAATTTGATTTTTTTATCATTAATCCTATGGCATTGCCTCAATTTATAGCTAAACTAATCCCAGTTTAAGTCTTTCCTTATCTAGGGTTTCTATGTCTGTAAGTGATAACAACATGTCCGGGCGCAGTCACGATCCGGAACAGATTGATCTGATTGATTTACTGGTACAGTTATGGCGTGGGAAAGTAACAATCGTTATCGCGATTGTTATTGCCATAGTGCTTGCTGTGGGCTATCTGGCAGTTGTTAAGGAGAAATGGACCTCAACAGCCATTATTACTCAACCGGATGTTGGTCAGATCGCCACATATAACAACGCCCTCAATGTGTTGTATGGTGTCAGCGCCCCCAAGGCTACTGAACTGCAGACAAACGTGGTTGGTCGTTTCAGTACTTCTCTCTCTGCATTGGCTGAAACGCTTGATAATCAGGAAGAACCACAGAAACTGTCAATTGAACAATCTGTTAAAGGCCAACCGCTGCCGTTGGCGGTTTCTTATGTGGGTAGCTCACCAGAAGACGCTCAGCGTCAGCTCGCCGAATACATTCAACAAACAGATGAAAAGGTTGCTAAAGAGCTGGAGCTTGACCTGGTTGATAATATCAAGTTGCAAACAACCACGTTGCAAGACTCTCTGAAAACTCAGGAAGTGGTCGCTCAGGAGCAAAAAGATCTGCGAATTAAGCAAATTCAGGAAGCGCTGCGTTATGCAGAGCAGGCCGGGGTGATTAAGCCGCAAATTCAGCAGACGCAGGATGTGACGCAGGACAGTATGTTCCTGTTGGGTAGTGATGCCCTGAAGTCCATGATTGAGCACGAATCTACACGCCCTTTGATATTGTCTGATAACTACTTCCAGACCAAACAAAAGCTGTTGGATATCGAAAGTCTTAAGCTTGAAGGGGCTGAGTTACACGCCTACCGCTATGTGATGAAACCAACGTTACCGATTCGTCGTGACAGCCCGAAAAAAGTGATTACCCTCGTGCTGGCGGTTCTGCTCGGTGGGATGATTGGTGCAGGCGTGGTGCTGGGGCGAAATGCTCTGCGTGGTTACAAAGCCAAAGCTGAGTAAGTCTAAAGCTGACAACAAAAAACCGGGCAGTGCCCGGTTTTTTCATATCTGCAACTTACTGATGACGCTTACGTAAATTCTCAATCACCGTCGTCAGGTCGAGATCCTGGTCCTGCAGCAGCACCAGCAGGTGATACATGAGATCAGAAGCTTCATTTGTCAGCTCAAAACGGTCGTTCACCGTCGCGGCCAGCGCGGTTTCTACGCCTTCTTCACCCACTTTCTGTGCGATGCGTTTGGTGCCGCTGGCATACAGTTTCGCGGTGTAGGAGCTGGCTGGGTCAGCGGTTTTACGTTCGGCCAGCAGTTGCTCCAGCTGATACAGGAACAGCCACTGGTGGCTGGCGTCACCAAAGCAGCTTGAAGTGCCTTTATGGCAGGTCGGGCCAATCGGGTTAACCAGCACCAGCAGGGTGTCGTTGTCGCAGTCAGGCGCAATGCTCACCACGTTCAGGAAGTGACCGGAGGTCTCTCCTTTGGTCCACAGACGCTGCTTGGTCCGCGAGAAAAAGGTTACTTTGCCGCTTTCGAGCGTTTTATCCAGCGCCTCCGGGTTCATATAACCCAGCATCAATACTTCACCGGAAACCGCATGCTGCACGATGACTGGCATCAGTCCGTCGGTTTTTTCCCAGTCCAGCTCGCGGCATTGTTGCTTCGTTAACATATCCTGATCTCCACGCCCTGTGTTGCCAGGTACGCTTTTAATTCGCCAATATTGATAATTTGTTTGTGGAAGACGGAGGCGGCAAGCGCGCCGTCAACGTCGGCATCCCGGAAGGCTTCGAGAAAGTGTTCCATGGTGCCCGCGCCACCGGAGGCAATCAGCGGGACGTGGCAAACGTCACGTACTTTTTTCAGTTGTTCCAGGTCATAACCGTTACGTACGCCGTCCTGGTTCATCATGTTCAGGACGATTTCGCCCGCGCCGCGTTTTTGGACCTCCTGCACCCAGTCCAGTGTTTCCCACTGCGTGACGCGGGTACGGCTTTCATCTCCGGTATACTGATTTACATGATATTTACCAGTGTCGGCGTCATACCAGGTATCAATGCCCACCACGATGCACTGCACGCCGAAGCGGTCCGCCAGACGGGTGATAAGCTCCGGTTCGGCCAGCGCCGGGGAGTTGATGGAGATTTTGTCCGCCCCGAAGGAGAGAATGCGCGCCGCATCGTCGATGGATTTAATGCCGCCAGCTACGCAGAACGGAATATCGATCACTTCCGCCACGCGTGATACCCAGCTTTTATCCACTACGCGGCCATCGCTGGAAGCGGTGATATCATAGAACACCAGTTCATCTGCGCCTTCATCGGCATAGCGTTTTGCCAGCGGGACGATGTCACCAATAATCTCGTGATTGCGGAACTGGACGCCTTTTACCACCTGCCCGTCACGGACGTCCAGACAAGGAATTATGCGTTTTGCCAGCATTGAATGGCCTCCTCAACGGTGAACTTTCCTTCCAGCAGGGCGCGTCCGACGATCACGCCGCGAACTCCGGTCCCGCGCAGGGCCGCTACGTCCTCGATTCCGCCAATGCCGCCAGATGACTGAAATGCCACCTGCGGGTATTTGGCGCACACTTCTTCATACAGCGCGACGTTTGAGCCGGCCAGCGTGCCGTCGCGGGAGATATCGGTGCACAGCACGTGCTTCAGGCCGACGGGTAAATAGGTCTCAACCAGTTCTTCCAGTGAAACCCCGGAATCTTCCTGCCAGCCACTGACCGCAACCTGTTTATTACCGTGCTCGTCAATACGAACGTCCAGCGCCAGTACCAGCGCGTCGGCACCAAAACGGGCAAACCAGCTCTTGACTATCTCGGGGGATTTTACCGCCGTCGAACCCACCACCACGCGCGCCACACCTGCGTCAAGAAGCGCCGCCACGTCTGCTTCTGTACGCACGCCGCCGCCAACCTGAACCGGAACGTTGACGCCAGCGACCAGCGTTTTGATCAGCGGGATCTGGCGCTGTGCCGGGTCTTTCGCGCCGGTTAAATCAACCAGGTGCAGCACTTCAGCACCCTGGGCTGCATAATCCTGCAAACGGGGGAGAGGATCGTTGCCGTAATCACGTTGCTTAGCGTAATCGCCCTGATGAAGACGCACCACCGTGCCGTCGATTAAATCTAATGCCGGAATAATCATTACATCTCCAGAAAGTTTTTCAGCAACTGTGCCCCAGCCGCGCCCGAACGTTCCGGGTGAAACTGTACGCCAAAGAAATTGTCCTTTTGTACTGCCGCGGTAAACGGTTCGCCGTAATTGCACTGGGCGATGGTCCACGGGTTTACCGGCATAGCGTAGCTGTGTACAAAGTAGAAATACGCACCATCTTCAATGCCCTGGAACAGACGGTTCCCCGCCTGCGGATAGACGCGATTCCAGCCCATATGCGGCAGCGGCAGACCGAAATCGGTCATCTTCGGGACGTCCTGTTCAATAATGCCCAGTAGTGAGACACCGTTACTCTCTTCGCTGCGACGGCCCAGCAGTTGCATACCTAAACAGATCCCCAGTACCGGTTGCGTACAGGCTTTAATCAGTTCAATCAGTTCGCGCTCGTGCAACTGGTCCATAGCCGCCTGCGCGGTGCCGACGCCCGGCAGAAACAGTTTATCGGCGCGCAGCACCACGTCCGGGTCACGGCTGACAACCGGGTCGTATCCATGGCGTGCGACGGCGGATTTTACCGAGTGCAGATTGGCGCAGCCGGTGTCCAGAATCACCACGTTCATTACAGCACTCCTTTTGAAGAGGGCAGCGTGTCGCCTTCTACACGAATCGCCTGACGCAGCGTACGGCCAAAGGCTTTAAACAGGCTCTCCACACGGTGATGGTCATTTTTGCCTTTGGTTTTCAGGTGCAGGGTGACGCCCATGGTGTAGGAGAGTGAACGGAAGAAGTGTTCGATCATCTCCGTGCTCAGATCGCCAACGCGCTGGTAGGTAAACTCCGCGCGGTACTCCAGGTGTGGGCGGCCGGAGATATCCAGCGCGCAACGTGCCAGGCACTCATCCATCGGCAGTACAAAACCAAAACGGTTGATGCCGCGTTTATCGCCTAACGCCAGCTTTAAGGCTTCGCCCAGCGCCAGACCGGTATCTTCAACGGTGTGGTGATCGTCTATATACAGATCGCCCTTGACGGCAATCTCTATGCGAAAACCGCCGTGGGTGGCGATTTGATCCAGCATGTGGTCAAAGAAGCCAACGCCAGTATTGATTTTGCTGCGGCCTTCGCGGTCCAGCCAGACTTTGACGTCAATCTGCGTTTCTTTTGTATTACGCTCAACGTGTGCGTAGCGGTCACGTTTGGTCAACTGCTCGCCGATCATCGCCCAGTTTAGGGTGTCGCGATGGTAACGCAATCCGCTAATGCCCATGTTTTCAGCGAGCTGAATATCGGTCACCCGATCGCCAATGACGTAGCTGTTCGCCATATCCATGGCCTGTTCAACCAGATACTGTTCAACCAGCTTCACTTTTGGCTTACGGCAATCACACTCGTCCGCTGGCAGGTGCGGGCAGATCAATACTTCATCAAACGTCACGCCCTGAGAGG
The DNA here is from genome assembly GCF_030333005.1 of Citrobacter sp. Cpo030. Classification (NCBI taxonomy): domain Bacteria; kingdom Pseudomonadati; phylum Pseudomonadota; class Gammaproteobacteria; order Enterobacterales; family Enterobacteriaceae; genus Citrobacter; species Citrobacter sp. Cpo030. Next base: position 346,559 of record NZ_JAOWGT010000043.1, read on the forward strand.
TGAAAATTTGCATCATCAGGTTATGCGGACCGTCAAAATCAGTCTGTGGGAAACTCTGGGTTCCGAGTCCATCCTGGTTAGTAATCATAACCAGCTTAAAACCTGCTTTTTGCAGTTTCAGCAAAACGGGAACAACTTCCGGCTCGAAGGCGAGTTTGTCAAAGCGATCGACCTGAAAGTCACTTGGCGGTTCGGAAATCAGGGTTCCATCACGGTCAATAAAAAGATACTTCTGGCTCATACTTGCTCCGCACGTAAGGCGTCAATGACGCGCTGGCTCTCTTCACGGGTTCCGACAGTAATTCGCAGGCAGCCGCTTAACGAAGGTTGTTTATTCTGATCTCGTAAGATAATGCCCTGATCCCACAAAGATTTAAATACGCTACTTGATGCGGTGAAGCGCGCCAGAACATAGTTGGTTTCAGAATCGAATACCTGCTCTACACAGCGAATTGTTTTCAGGTTATCTACCAGATACTGACGCTCTTCTAGGATCTGCTCTACGCGTTTACGCATGGCGGAAATCCCTTGCGGCGTCAGCGCCTGGGCGGCGATATCTGCCACCGGCGTAGAGAGCGGGTAAGGGGCAATCACTTTTAACAGCAGATTGATAACCTCTTCGTTCGCCAGCGTAAACCCGCAGCGTAAACCGGCGAGCGCAAACGCTTTGGACAACGTGCGTAATATCACCAGATGCGGATACTCAGACAGCCAGCCTGCCAGCGTGGCCTGCGGGCAAAACTCAATATAGGCCTCATCAGCGACCACAATAGCTTTACCCTGCGTCATTTCGAGCAGTGAACGCAGATCCTGCGGGTTTATCAGCTGACCGGTTGGGTTGTTCGGGCTGCAAACGTAGACTACCTTCACGCCACCAAGTTTGTCCGCGATGCCTTGCAAATCCAGTTGCCAGTTCTCAAGGGTCGGAACGGTGCGGCACTCAACGCCAATCGTTTCGGCACTGACGCTGTACATGCCGTAAGTCGGCGGGCAGTAGAGAATGGCATCTTTACCGGGTTCACAAAACGCGCGCACCAGCAGTTCGATCCCTTCATCTGCGCCGCGGCTGACCAGCACCTGCTCCGGTTTGACGCCAGCATACTGCGCGTAATTCTCAATCACCGCTTTCGGCTGACACTCCGGGTAGCGGTTCAGCGTCTGCTGAGTGAGCTGGAACTCAACGGCGGTTGGATACTCATTCGCGTTTAGCCAGACATCGCCGTTACCGCCGAGACGACGGGCAGACTGATAGGGCGTTAATTCGCGAACATTCTTACGGGCTAAATCAGTGACGCTGAGAAAGTTGTCAGTGCTCATGCTTGCTCCTTCAGGGCGTTAACGCGCAGGGTGACGGCATTTTTGTGGGCAGTCAGTCGTTCAGCAGCGGCCAGTATTTCAATGGTTGAGGCCAGGGCAGAGAAACCTTGTGGGGTTAATTCCTGTACGGTCATCCGTTTCTGGAAATCAGCCAGCCCAAGGCTTGAGCAGGTCGCGGTATAGCCGTAGGTCGGGAGAACGTGGTTGGTGCCAGAAGCATAGTCGCCTGCGGATTCCGGCGACCAGTCGCCGAGGAACACCGAACCGGCGCTGGTGATCTCATCAACCAGTTCACGTGCGTTGCGGGTCTGAATAATTAGGTGCTCCGGACCGTAGGCGTTGGAGATTTCAACGCACTGCGCCAGATCTTTCGCCACGATTAAGCGGCTGGCGGAGAGTGCCTGACGTGCGGTCTCAGCGCGGGAAAGCTCAGCGAGCTGGCGTTCAACGGCTTTGGCAACGCCTTCGGCAAGCGTAGCGTCTGGCGTCAGTAGAATAACCTGCGAGTCGGGGCCGTGTTCTGCCTGAGAAAGCAGGTCAGAGGCAACAAAGTCCGGCGTCGCGCCGCTATCGGCGATAACCAGCACTTCGGACGGGCCAGCAGGCATGTCGATGGCCGCGCCGTCAAGACGCTGGCTGACCTGGCGTTTGGCTTCGGTCACATATGCATTGCCTGGCCCGAAGATTTTATCGACCTTAGGAATAGATTCGGTGCCCAGCGCCAGCGCGGCAATGGCCTGCGCGCCGCCCACATTAAACACCTCTTTTACGCCACACAGCTGCGCGGCGTAGAGGATTTCATCGGCAATCGGCGGCGGTGAGCACAGCACCACTTTTTTGCAGCCGGCGATGCGCGCCGGGGTCGCCAGCATTAATACGGTAGAAAACAGCGGCGCCGAACCTCCAGGAATATACAGGCCCACGGAAGCGATAGGGCGGGTAACCTGCTGGCAACGCACGCCTGGCTGGGTTTCGATATCCACCGGCGGCAGGATCTGCGCGGTGTGGAAAGTATCAATATTTCTCACCGCCGCCTGCATCGCTTGTTTTAGCTCGTTGCTCAGGCGACTGCTGGCTTGCTGGATTTCTTCCTCGGTCACGCGCAGCGCGCCAACCTCGGTTTTATCGAACTTTGCGCTGTATTCACGCAGCGCCCGGTCGCCGTTATTTTTGACGTTCTCAAGGATCTCGGCCACCGTACGGCTGATGCTTTCAGAGGCGGAAATTGCCGGGCGCATCAGCAGTTCGCGCTGCTGCTCAGGGCTACAGCTATTCCAGTCAATCGGGGTATTGAAGCTCATGGTCGTTACTCCATCATCGGGTGTTGCCGGATGGCGGCGCTGCCTTATCCGGCCTACAAGACCCGTAATATCAATAATTGTGACAATTCTTGTAGGCCTGATAAGCGAAGCGCTATCAGGCAACAGATCACTCCATCATCTTCTCAATCGGCAACACCAGAATTGAGCTGGCACCGAGCGCTTTCAGTTTTTCCATTGTTTCCCAGAACAGGGTTTCGCTGCTGACCATGTGCATGGCAACGCGCTGCTGGTCGCCTGCCAGCGGCAGAATGGTAGGGCGCTCTGCGCCGGGCAGCAGGGCGATGACCTCGTCCAGACGCTCGCTCGGCGCGTGCATCATGATGTATTTGGATTCGCGGGCCTGAATAACCCCCTGGATACGGGTCAGCAGTTTGTCGATCAGTTGTTGCTTGGCTTCGGCCATTTCGCCGTCGCGCTGAATCAGACAGGCTTTAGAGCGGTAGATCACTTCTACTTCGCGCAGACCGTTGGCTTCAAGCGTTGCGCCGGTGGACACCAGATCGCAAATCGCATCAGCCAGACCCGCACGGGGAGCGACTTCTACTGAGCCGTTTAACAGACAAGATTTAAACGAAACTCCTTTCTGATCGAGATAACGTTTGAGCAGGTGTGGGTAAGAGGTCGCGATACGTTTACCGTTCAGCGCTGCCGGGCCATCCCAGGCTTCATCAACCGGGGTTGCCAGCGAAAGACGGCAGCCGCCGAAGTCCAGACGGCGCAGGGTAAAATAGCGAGGGTCTTCACCCTGGGCCCGGCGGTTGAGCAGTTCCTCTTCCAGAACATTTTCCCCGATGATGCCGAGGTCAACGACGCCGTCCATCACCAGACCTGGGATATCGTCATCACGCACGCGCAGAATATCGATCGGCATGTTCTCCGCCATCGCAATCAGGCGCTGGGTGTGAAGATTAATTTTAATGCCGCAACGGGCCAGTAATTCGCGTGAATCATCGCTTAAGCGGCCTGATTTCTGCATAGCTATGCGTAAACGGGTGTTGTCTAACATTCTTTATTCCTCGTTATCCTGTCTGAATCAGTTTGGGTCACGCACAAAAAAAAGCCCCCGGAAGAAATCTTCCGGGGGCTTTCTCATACGCTCATGCACCGCTGGAAGATTTAAATGTCTCCCAGCACACATCGCCTGAAAGACTAGTCAGGATGATGGTGATGATGGTGTTTGAATTGAGCGCGTGTCATAAATTTTCTCGATGAATGTTTATTCATTTGATGTCTTTTAACCTAAACCACTTTAGCTACGGAAAGCAAGGGCTTTTTTTGATCATTAATTCATTTCATATTGATACTATGAATTGTCAGCCACCGTGGGCTGGCGTAGCCTTGCGTTATAGGCCAAAAGTCAGGAGAGAAGGCATGAAAAAGGTCGCAATTGTCGGGTTAGGTTGGTTAGGTATGCCGTTAGCCATGTCGCTGGCGGCGAGAGGCTGGCAGGTTACCGGCAGCAAAACCACATTGGATGGGGTGGAAGCGGCCCGCATGAGCGGTATCGAGAGCTACTCGCTGCGCCTGGAACCTGAACTGGTCTGTGAGGCTGACGATCTCGATGCACTGATGGACGCCGATGCGCTGGTTATTACGCTGCCTGCACGCCGCAGCGGTCCTGGGGAAGAATTTTACCTGCAGGCAATGCAGGAACTGGTCGACAGCGCGCTGGCGTACCGCATCCCACGAATTATTTTTACCAGTTCGACGTCAGTCTATGGTGACGTTCAAGGCACAGTGAAAGAGGGGACGGCGCGTAATCCGGTCACGGCAAGTGGTCGTGTTCTGAAAGAACTTGAAGACTGGTTGCACAATTTGCCAGGTACGTCGGTGGATATTTTGCGTCTGGCCGGGTTGGTCGGCCCGGGAAGACATCCTGGTCGCTTCTTCGCTGGCAAGACAGCACCTGACGGACATCATGGCGTCAATCTAGTGCATCTGGACGATGTAGTTTCTGCCATCACGTTACTGCTGCAAGCGCCTAAAGGGGGACACATCTATAATATATGTGCGCCTATGCATCCGGCGCGTAACGTGTTCTATCCGCAGATGGCCCGCCAGTTGGGGATGGAGCCGCCGGAATTTCGCGGCGGTACGGATAACGGTAAAGGTAAAGTCATTGATGGCAACCGTATTTGTAATGAGCTTGGGTTTGAGTACCAGTATCCCGACCCGCTGGTGATGCCAATGGAGTGACAATCCAGCAGAGTGCCGCTGTATACCGCCAGGGGGCGAGTATGAAACCACTGCTGGACGTTCTTATCATCCTCGATGCATTAGAAAAAGAGGGCAGTTTCGCGGCGGCGTCGGCAAAATTGTTTAAGACGCCGTCTGCGCTTAGCTACACCGTCCATAAGCTGGAAAGCGATCTTAATATTCAGCTACTCGATCGCAGCGGACACCGGGCTAAGTTCACCCGCACCGGACAGATGCTGCTGGAAAAGGGGCGGGAGGTGCTGCACACCGTCCGTGAACTCGAAAAACAGGCGATTAAACTTCACGAAGGCTGGGAGAATGAACTGGTTATTGGCGTAGATGATACGTTTCCCTTTTCACTGCTGGCCCCACTCATCGAGTCTTTCTATCAACACCACAGCGTGACGCGCCTGAAATTTATCAATGGCGTGCTGGGCGGCTCCTGGGATGCCCTCATTCAGGGCCGGGCGGATATTATCGTTGGCGCCATGCATGAACCCCCAGCAGCGAGCGAATTTGGTTTTGCACGGCTGGGAGTTTTGGAACAGGTGTTTGTGGTTGCGCCGCATCACCCGCTGGCGCAGGAACAGGAACCGTTAAATCGTCGTACCATTCGCCGTTTTCGCGCCATTGTGGTGGGCGACAATGCGCAGCATGCCAACGTCTCAGGTTCCCAGGTGCTTGACGATCAGGAAGCTATTACCGTTTTTGACTTCAAAACCAAGCTGGAATTGCAAATCAGCGGTCTGGGATGTGGTTATATTCCGCGCTACCTGGCGCAGCGATTTCTGGAGAGCGGCGCACTGATTGAGAAAAAAGTGGTCGCACAAATTGTCTTTGAACCCGTGTGGATAGGCTGGAATGAACAGACCGCCGGGTTGGCCAGTGCCTGGTGGCGGGATGAAATTTTAGCAAATAGTGCTATTGCAGGGGTGTATGTGAAAACGGCTGCTGATAAATCAATCAGTTAAGAAAAAATATTCTTTTGTGGCTACTTCAATCTCTTGTTATTTCTCCCCAATTTAGTGCAAAATACGCCGCTTGCAAAAAATGACATTAACCGACGTTTTAATACGCGTCGGTTATTTTTTTGCATCAAACCAATCATTCATAAAAGAGGCCGGGCTTCGTACCGGATAGATACTTACTTAAAAATCGACAGTTGTTGTCGCTGAGGATTAACAAAAAATGGGGCAATTTTTTGCTTACGCGACGGTTTTCGCCGTAATGGGGGATAACCATGTCGCATAACGCTACTCCAAACACCTCTCGCGTGGAATTACGTAAAACGCTTACGCTGGTTCCGGTTGTCATGATGGGCCTTGCCTATATGCAGCCGATGACGCTGTTCGATACATTCGGTATCGTATCAGGAATGACCGATGGTCACGTCCCGACAGCTTACGCCTTTGCACTGATCGCCATCCTCTTTACCGCACTGAGCTACGGTAAACTGGTGCGTCGCTATCCGTCTGCAGGCTCTGCCTACACTTACGCCCAGAAATCCATTAGCCCGACCGTTGGCTTTATGGTGGGTTGGTCATCACTGCTGGACTACCTGTTCGCTCCGATGATCAACATTCTGTTGGCAAAAATTTATTTTGAAGCCCTGGTGCCGTCGATACCGTCATGGATATTCGTGGTGGCGCTGGTGGCCTTTATGACCGCCTTTAACCTGCGCAGCCTTAAATCCGTTGCGAATTTCAACACCGTAATCGTGTTGTTGCAGGTGGTGCTGATTGCAGTGATCCTCGGCATGGTCGTTTATGGCGTGTTCGAAGGGGAAGGTGCCGGTACGCTGGCGAGCAGCCGTCCGTTCTGGTCAGGTGATGCACACGTGATCCCGATGATCACGGGCGCGACCATCCTGTGCTTCTCGTTCACCGGTTTTGACGGTATCAGCAACCTGTCAGAAGAAACCAAAGACGCTGAGCGTGTGATTCCGCGTGCGATTTTCCTGACTGCGCTGATTGGTGGCCTGATCTTTATCGTCTCCACCTATCTGTTGCAGCTGTACTTCCCGGATATCTCGCGCTTCAAAGATCCAGACGCTTCACAGCCGGAAATCATGCTGTACGTCGCTGGTAAGTTCTTCCAGGTTGGCGCGCTGATTTTCTCTACCATTACCGTACTGGCGTCCGGTATGGCGGCGCATGCTGGCGTAGCGCGTTTAATGTACGTGATGGGGCGTGACGGCGTGTTCCCGAAAAGTTTCTTCGGTTATGTACACCCGAAATGGCGTACTCCGTCTATGAACATCATTCTGGTTGGTGCGATTGCTCTGCTGGCAATCAACTTCGACCTGGTGATGGCGACGGCGCTGATTAACTTTGGTGCGCTGGTGGCGTTTACCTTCGTTAACCTGTCAGTGATCTCCCAGTTCTGGATCCGTGAGAAGCGTAACAAGACGCTGAAAGACCACTTCCAGTATCTGTTCCTGCCGATGTGCGGTGCGCTGACAGTTGGTGCGCTGTGGGTTAACCTGGAAGAGAGCTCAATGGTTCTGGGTCTGATTTGGGCCGGTATTGGTCTGATTTACCTGGCTTGTGTGACCAAAAGCTTCCGCAACCCGGTGCCGCAGTACGATGAAGATGTCGCGTAATAACGGCATTTAACTAAAAAAAAACGGAGACATGTTCTCCGTTTTTTTATGCGTGGGACTTATACAATCTCTTCGGCATACTGCCAGAGTGATTTCAGCAGCATCAACTTTTCTTTGTTATCCGCATACTGCTGGCTCAATAACTGCAGTTCATTGGCGTAATTTTGCAAAAACTCCGGTGTGAATACCTGGCGGCGATGGTCCAGCCAGCGTTGCTGTTCTGCTTCGTCCAGCGTTCCCGGGAAGTTACGTGCACGGTAATTAAACAGCAGCTTTTCAATGCGCTTATCGACGAAGGAGATATCCAGCGCCGGTAAATTGCGCGGTTCGGTTTCCAGAACGATTTTCATCGCCGCACGGTCAGCATCGCTGAAAAAGCCGTTGTACAGTTGGGCATCCACGTTATCTGATGGTGTAAAGGGTTCTGCATCTGCAAAGATCGCAACCACTTTGTCGCGTATGTGCGGATTTTCGCGCAGAACTTTGAGATTATCCAGACAGTGCTGGCGGTTAATGCCAAGACGGTCGGCATCTTCCGGACGCAGGGTATTCGCCTGTGCCAGTACCGGGCATTTGTTGATGTGCACCAGTTTAACCGGTACGGCCGGGTTATCACCCAGATCCGCTTTAGACGTGTAAAGCCTCTCGCGCAGGGCGTCACTGTCGAGTTCGAGCAGCGGCGAAATATCACCGGCTAAGTCGACCATAATAACCGCGTTGCGATTCTCCGGATGCCACGCCAATGGCGATACCCAGCTGGTGTTGCCGCGCCATGCGCCGAACATACCAGAGACATGGACCAGCGGCTTCATTTGCGGGACATCAATCAACGCGGCCAGCTTGTGCTTATTACGATGGCTGTAGAGATAATCAAACAGACGCGGCTGGCGCGACTTCACTAATTGCGCCATTGCAATTGTGGCGTATACGTCCGCCATCGCATCGTGAGCATTGGTATGCTCAATACCGTTGGCTTTGGTCAAATGCTCCAGGCGGAAGCTGGGTAAGCCGTCGTCGTTTTCCGGCCAGTTAATGCCTTCAGGGCGCAGGGCATAGCAGGCGCGCATCACATCCAGAAGATCCCAGCGCGAATTATCGTTCTGCCAGCTCCAGGCATAGGGATCGTAGAAATTGCGATACAGGATGTTGCGCGTCACCTCATCATCGAAGCGCACGTTGTTATAGCCCAGGATACAAGTTTTCGGCACGGTGAACAGGGCGTGGATGCGTGCAGCAAAAGCGGCTTCATTCTCTCCCTTTTCACGTGCTTCCTGCGGTGTGATACCCGTAATCAACACCGCCTCTGGCTGCGGCAGATAGTCGTCTGCGGGTTTGCAATAAAAGACCTCTGGCTCGCCGATGATGTTGAAATCATTATCTGTGCGGATAGCCGCAAATTGCGCGGGTCTGTCCAGCGCCGGATGGGTACCAAAGGTCTCGTAATCGTGGAAGAGAAAACCAGGTTGCTGCTTGCCGTCATTCATTGTTCAGTTATGTCCGGGATCAATTTAGCGCTCATCCAAGAATACCAAAAAATAGCGAGATAATCAGCTATGGCATTATCGAAGCTGGATTGTGTACGCAATAAAATTGAGATAAACAGGGCATTAATGGAATTAATTAATAAATTTCGCACTGTTAAAATAAATTACGGAAATAAAATATCTTGAAGTTGCGGATTTGTAAATAATCTAATTGATAACCATTATTGTTATTTTCCTTTTCTTTGTTGTGTTCTGGAAACTTTAAAAGTCTTTTATAAACAATGGTTTTTATTTATGTCGGTTCGCTGCCATTCATTGTAATGAAATGTGATTGATGTAAAAAATAAATATTCTAAACGCCATATAATTATTGGATATATCTAATAACAGGAGGTTATATGAGCATTAGTCGGCGTAATTTTTTGCGAGGAGTGGGTATAGGCTGTTCAGCCTGTGCGATAGGCAGTTTCCCGCCCGGGGCACTGGCACGAAATTCTCCGGAGAGTATCAAAGGGAAAACATCCCTGACGCCAAGTTTGTGCGAGATGTGTTCTTTTCGCTGCCCAATTCAGGCTCAGGTGATTAATAATAAAACGGTTTTTATTCAGGGGAACCCTAATGCGCCACAGCAGGGGACACGTGTCTGCGCTCGCGGCGGCAGCGGTGTTAGCCTGGTCAACGACCCTCATCGCATTGTTAAACCTATGAAACGCACAGGGCCTCGCGGGAGCGGTGACTGGCAGGTTATTAGCTGGGAACAGGCGTATAAAGAAATCGCCGAAAAAATGACGGCAATAAAAACGCAATATGGTCCCCAGGGAGTCGTCTTCTCGTCTAAATCCGGCTCGCTGTCTGGCCATTTATTCCACCTCGCGACGGCTTTCGGGTCACCGAATACCTTTACTCACGTATCAACGTGTCCTGCCGGTAAAGCCATTGCCGCTAAAGTTATGATGGGTGGTGATTTAGCCATGGATATCGCCAATACCCGTTATATGGTCTCTTTTGGCCATAACCTCTATGAAGGGATCGAGGTTGCTGATACGCATGAGCTGATGACCGCGCAGGAGAAGGGGGCGAAGATGGTCAGCTTCGATCCCCGTTTGTCCGTATTCTCCAGCAAGGCGGATGAATGGCATGCGCTCAAACCGGGCGGCGATTTACCGGTGCTGATGGCCATGTGTCACGTCATGATCAATGAAAATCTGTATGACGCAGACTTTGTGGCGCGCTACACCACGGGGTTTGAGCAACTGGCAGAAGCGGTACAAGAGACCACGCCGGAATGGGCGCAGCAGCTCGCGGATGTGCCTGCTGATGTCATTGTTCGGGTCACCCGCGAAATGGCCGCCTGCGCGCCTCATGCCATCGTCAGTCCGGGCCATCGAGCGACGTTTTCGCAAGAAGAAATTGATATGCGGCGCATGATTTTTACCCTCAATGTGCTGCTTGGCAATATTGAGCGTGAAGGCGGTTTGTATCAGAAAAAAGCGGCGGCAACTTACAATAAGCTGGCTGGAGAGAAGGTCGCTCCGGTGCTGGCAAAACCCGATGTCAAATTACCCAAGCCAACGGCGCAGCGTATCGATCTGGTAGCCCCGCAGTTTAAGTACATCGCGGCGGGCGGTGGTGTGGTGCAAAGCATCATTGATGCTGTGTTAAACCAGACGCCTTATCCGGTGAAGGGATGGATTATGTCCCGACACAACCCTTTCCAAACCGTAACCTGTCGACCAGATCTGGTCAAAACCGTTGAACAGCTCGACCTTGTGGTCAGTTGTGATGTCTATTTAAGCGAAAGCGCGGCGTATGCCGACTACCTTTTGCCTGAATGTACTTACCTTGAGCGCGATGAAGAAGTTTCAGACATGTCGGGCCTGAATCCCGCCTATGCCCTGCGTCAGCAGGTAGTAGAACCTATTGGGGATGCGCGTCCGAGCTGGCAAATCTGGAAAGAGCTGGCCATGCAGTTAGGCCTTGGCCAATTCTACCCATGGCAGGATATGCAAACGCGTCAGTTATACCAGCTTAATGGCGATCATGCGCTATCGGCTGAGTTGCGTCAGAAAGGGTATCGGGAGTGGGGTGTTCCGTTACTGCTGCGTGAACCTGAAGCGGTGCGTCAGTTTGTGGAACGCTATCCGGGCGCGGTGGCGGTTGACAGCGACGGTACCTATGGCGAGCAACTGCGCTTTAAATCTCCGTCAGGAAAAATCGAACTCTATTCCGAAGAGCTGGAAACGCTCCTGCCTGGCTACGGTATTCCGCGCGCACGCAATTTTGCGCTTAAAGGCGACAGCGAACTCTATTTTATCCAGGGAAAAGTGGCGGTTCATACCAACGGTGCGACGCAATATGTGCCACTGCTTAGCGAGTTGATGTGGGATAACGCGGTGTGGATCCACCCGCAAACGGCCCGTGAAAAAGGCATCAAAAGCGGCGATGACATCTGGCTAGAAAATGCAACGGGCAAGGAAAAAGGCAAAGCGCTGGTCACCGCCGGAATTCGGCCCGATACGCTGTTTGTTTATATGGGATTTGGCGCCAAGGCGGGAGCCAAAACCGCAGCGACAACGCACGGTATCCATTGCGGTAATTTGCTTCCGCATGTCACCAGTCCGGTTTCCGGTACGGTGGTCCACACCGCTGGCGTTACGCTTCGTCGGGCATGAGAAAGGAGAACATCATGAATCAATCTACAAACCCTTATGTCATGCTGCATGACGAGAAACGCTGTATCGGCTGTCAGGCATGTACGGTTGCCTGCAAAGTTTTGAATGATGTGCCAGAGGGATTTAGCCGCTTACAGGTGCAGATCCGTTCACCCGAACATGAACCCGAGGTGCTGTCCCACTTCCAGTTTGTTCGCGTTTCCTGTCAGCATTGTGAAGATGCGCCGTGTGTCAGCGTTTGTCCGACCGGGGCGTCATTTCGCGACGAAAATGGCATTGTGCAAGTGGATAGGTCTCGCTGTATTGGCTGCGACTACTGCGTTGCCGCTTGTCCATTCCATGTCCGTTATCTCAATCCGCAAACGGGAATTGCCGACAAATGTAACTTCTGCGTAGATACCCGACTGGAGGCAGGACAATCGCCCGCCTGTGTTTCCGTTTGTCCGACGGATGCGCTGAAATTTGGTCGTCGTGACGATCCGGAAATTCAGCACTGGATAAATCAAAAAGAGGTTTATCGCCAGCAGGATACGCGTAGCGGCCCGGTAAGTGTTTATCGGCGTAAAGAGATCCATCAGGAGGGTAAAGCATGAATTCTATCTGGGGAGCAGAGCTTAACTATGCGCCGGACTACTGGCCGCTGTGGCTCATTTATGCAGGCGTAGTTATTGTGCTGATGATTGCGGGCCTGGTTATGCACGCGCTGTTACGTCGGATGCTGGCACCCAAAACGGCAACCGGAGAAGAGCACCGGGATTACCTTTATTCTCTGGCAGTTCGCCGCTGGCACTGGGGTAATGCGCTGCTTTTTATCCTGCTTCTGCTGAGCGGCCTGTTTGGTCACTTCTCTCTCGGACCGGTGGCATTGATGGTGCAGATACATACCTGGTGCGGTTTCGCCTTGTTGGCCTTCTGGGTTGGTTTTGTGCTAATCAACGCAACCAGCGGCAACGGTTGTCATTACCGGGTGAAGTTTAACGGGTTGATATCACGCTGCTTGTTGCAAACGCGCTTTTATCTGTATGGCATCATGAAAGGTGAGCCGCACCCGTTTGCCGCAACGGCAGAGAGTAAATTTAACCCGCTACAACAGCTGGCTTATCTGGCCATCATGTATGCGCTGGTTCCGCTGCTAATCATCACCGGGTTGTTATGCCTCTACCCGCAGGTGGTAGGGGCTGGGCCTGTGATGCTGGTGCTGCATATGGTGTTGGCGATTGTCGGCTTACTGTTCATCTGTGCACATATTTACCTGTGCACGCTGGGTGACACTCCGGGGCAGATTTTCCGCAGCATGATAGATGGCTATCATCGTCATCGCAGCCATCACGCAGAGACAGCACCGCGCAAAGGGTAACGCCAGACGTGGTTGATATCTGAAATCCTATCCTTACAGCAAGAAAATGTGCCTTATGTCACATTTTCTTGCAATTTATCCATGTTTGTTCGCCAGAACTTCCGTAAAAAGAACGGCTATTTCTCCATTTCCTGAGGACATGCTGTTGAAACGCCGTTTGTTTATTGCCGCTTCACTATTTGCGATGATTTTTTCGCCCGCGTATGCGACCGACGTCGCCAGTTTCGCTCCACAGCCTCCAGCAATTAATGCCGGGGCGTGGGTATTAATGGATTACACCACGGGCCAAATCCTGACAGCCGGAAATGAACACCAGCAGCGCAACCCTGCCAGCCTGACCAAGCTGATGACCGGCTATGTTGTCGATCGCGCAATCGACAGTAAGCGTATTAGTCCGACAGATATTGTCACTGTAGGACGAGATGCCTGGGCGAAAGATAATCCGGTATTCGTCGGTTCATCCTTAATGTTCCTGAAAGAAGGGGATCGCGTTTCTGTGCGCGATCTGAGTCGCGGGTTAATTGTTGATTCCGGTAATGATGCCTGTGTGGCGCTGGCGGATTACATCGCCGGAGGGCAGCCGCAGTTTGTCGCGATGATGAACAACTATGTGCAAAAGCTGAACCTGCGGGACACGCATTTTGAAACGGTACATGGTCTGGATGCGCCAGGTCAGCATAGCTCAGCTTACGATCTGGCTGTGCTGTCGAGAGCTATCATCCATGGAGAGCCGGATTTCTACCATATGTACAGTGAAAAAAGCCTTACCTGGAACGGAATTACGCAGCAAAACCGTAACGGTTTGTTGTGGGATAAAACCATGAACGTCGATGGTCTGAAGACAGGACATACCTCCGGCGCTGGATTCAACCTGATTGCTTCTGCCGTTGATGGGCAGCGCCGCCTGATTGCGGTTGTGATGGGGGCGGAGAGTGCGAAAGGGCGTGAAGACCAGGCGCGAAAACTGCTGCAATGGGGACAACAGAACTTCGATACCGTGCAGGTTTTACGTAGCGGTAAGCAAGTTGGTATTGAACAGATCTGGTATGGCGATAAAGAAAAAATTATCCTTGGCACAGAGCAGGATTTCTGGATGGCCCTGCCTAAAGCCGAAGTCGCTAATATCAAGGCAAAATATGTTCTTGATAAGAAAGAACTGGTTGCCCCCATTGCTGCCCATCAACGTGTGGGGGAAATTGAACTCTACGATCGGGATAAACTGGTGGCGCACTGGCCTCTGGTTACGCTGGAGTCTGTCAACGAAGGCGGCGTCTTCTCGCGTTTGAGCGATTACTTCCACCACAAGGCGTAGTTTTTCCTGATGTGCCTGACTGGCAAGAGTGCGAATCTGCTCACATAATAATCACTGATTCCTTGTGGCCGTCATACCTAAAAATTACACTGTATATAAATACAGTGTAATAACGGAGGTTATATGGAGTACGAGATAAAGCAGGTTGAGAAACGCATAATTGCCGGTTTCCATATGGTTGGACCGTGGGAACAAACGGTAAAGCAGGGTTTCGAACAGTTAATGATGTGGGTCGACGGTAAGCAGATCGTACCGCTGGAATGGATAGCTGTTTATTACGACAATCCTGACGTTGTTCCGTCGGAAAAACTGCGTTGTGATACCGTGGTGTCTGTGCCTGAAGGTTTTGAGATCCCAGAAAACAGCGAAGGGGTGATCCAGACCGAACTGGCGGGGGGCGACTATGCTATCGCCGTTGCGCGCGTTGAAAATCATGACTTCGCGACGCCGTGGTATCAGTTCTTTGAGCGCCTGCTGCAGGATTCGACGTATGCGATAGCCGCTAAACCTTGCTTTGAAGTTTATATGAACAATGGCATGGAGGACGGTTACTGGGACATTGAAATGTACGTGCCGGTACAGTCGAAGTAACTGTTTTTGGTGTAAATCAGGATGAATGTCCTGGTCATCAGGGTGATGTTTTCACTCAAAAAACAGGTACAATTCTGTTCTTTGCAATTCCCTGACGGAGTGCATGAGTGCGTGCAGATAAGTCACTGAGTCCTTTTGAAATTCGTTTGTATCGTCATTATCGTGTGGTGCATGGTGTTCGCATTGCGCTGGCGTTTCTTTTTACTTTTCTGTTGGTTCGCCTGTTGAACATTCCTGAAGGTACATGGCCTCTGATTACGCTGGTGGTAATCATGGGGCCTATTTCCTTTTGGGGGAACGTTGTCCCCAGAGCGTTTGAGCGTATTGGCGGGACAATTCTGGGTTCGGTACTTGGGCTGGTGGCCCTGCGTCTGGAACTCTTTTCACTTCCGCTAATGCTGATATGGTGCGCGGTAGCGATGTTTCTCTGCGGCTGGCTGGCACTGGGTAAAAAGCCGTATCAGGCGTTGCTGATTGGTATAACGCTTGCGGTCGTTGTGGGTGCCCCCGCTGGAGATATGGCCACAGCGTTATGGCGTGGCGGCGATGTTATTCTGGGTTCATTACTGGCAATGCTGTTTACCGGCATCTGGCCGCAGCGGGCATTTATACACTGGCGAATTCAGCTGGCGCATTGCGTAACGGGGTACAATCGGGTGTATCAGGCTGCGCTATCTCCCAACCTGCTGGAGCAACCGCGACTGGAAAAGCATTTACAACAGCTTTTAAGCGATGTTGTCAAAATGCGTGGGCTCATCGTTCCTGCCAGCAAAGAAACCCGCATTCAAAAATCCATCTTTGAAGCTATTCAGACGGTTAATCGCAACCTGGTCTGCATGCTTGAGCTGCAAATCAATGCGCTATGGGCCAGCCGTACCAGCCACTTTGTCATGTTGAATGCGCATACTTTGCGTGAAACACAGCTCAGGACACAACAGGCGCTACTGACGATAACCCACGCATTGTATGAAGGTAATCCACAACCGGTGCTTGCCAATACGGAAAAACTCAATGACACCGTGGTGGAGTTACGTCAGCTTATTGCTGAGCATAAGGGCGATAATGTCGCTGAAACGCCCATTCACGGCTACGTTTGGCTAAATATGGAAATGGCGCGACAGCTGGAGTTGCTCTCTCATTTGATCTGTCGCGCGCTGCGCAAATAAAGAGCAGATGAGGGGATTGGTTCTACTGCTGCTTCGATTCAGCAACGAATAGAGGTATGATACTGAAAAAGGCTAAAACCATTGGTAACTGCAATGGCTTTACCCTCGATAATTCAGGTTTCAACCATGCATGGTCGATGCAGATGCAACTTGAAGTATGGCGGGCATGAAAGTAATGTTGACCCACTTTAGCCGTTGTTTTAACGAATCCGAATCTCACATTATCAGGGGTGTAAAAATGGAAACTACCAAGCCTTCTTTCCAGGACGTGCTGGAATTTGTTCGTCTGTTCCGTCGTAAAAACAAACTGCAACGTGAAATCCAGGACGTTGAGAAAAAGATCCGTGACAACCAGAAACGTGTTCTGCTGCTGGACAACCTGAGTGACTACATCAAGCCAGGAATGAGCGTGGAAGCGATTCAGGGCATTATCGCCAGCATGAAAAGCGATTATGAAGATCGTGTTGATGATTACATCATCAAAAACGCTGAGATCTCTAAAGAGCGCCGCGACATCTCTAAAAAGCTGAAAGCGATGGGCGAAGTGAAAAACGGCGAAGCGAAAGCCGAGTAACGATTTTATGCTTGTTCGGGTCGCTGCTTAGCGGCGGCCCTTATTGCAGTTCGACCCCGCCAGTTACCATCCGCAACAAATGCTGTTCCGGCCAGTGCTCCGTCAATTTTTTCTGCGTCAGCATCCATTTAATGTAGTCCACATCATGACGCTTTCTGTCGAGCATCAGACCGACTACGCTGCCACTGTGCGCAACGTTGACACCGTATAAATCACATTCCTCTACCAGCGCTAAAAGTGAATCAAAATTTGGTTTAGGTAACAGCAACTGGCTGGCGATCGCGCTCAGCGTGGCGGCTTCACCCATCCGATAGGGATTTTGACTGATACAGGCTTCCTGTACCTTTTCCCATGCGCGTTTCAGCGCTGGAGCGCCTGCCAGTAATCCTGACTGGCGTGGAGTACGGTGATAATCAGCAGTAAGCAAGGTTTCCGGACTTTCGAGAACCAGCAGATCGAGTTGAGGCTGGGCTTCACAGGCAATTTGCGTGGAGGCGTCGTTATGATCGAACAGCGTAAGCTGGCGGAAAACGGTGCTGTCGGTAGGTTCCAGCGAAACGCAAAGCTGCGCCAGAGTGGATTCGTCTAGCTGATGCCCCAGATACTGCGCCGTGGCGATTGCCGTGGCGGCGATATCCGCTGTGCTGCTGGCCATCCCTTTAGCGACAGGAATGGTTGACTGGACATCAATTCGAATATCCTGACTCATTTGTGCCGGGTATTGCCAGTGCAGCAATAACCTCTCAACCATCGCCCGCGAAAGTGGACGTTCATCTGTCAGCGGTGAACCTGAAGTGACCTCAACGGTGCTATACCATTCAACCGGGCAGGAGACCAATTTCTCACTGCCCAGAATCCAGCCCTGGATAAGTTCTCCGCACGATGCGGGACATTGCGCAACAGCCACGTCTTCACCTATGTGATCAGCAATCCTCGGCGCATAGTGTCATGGCGATCGCGCTATTACCATGATTTGCCGCAATTTGCGGTGCGGCAGTATTATGCAGGAATGCCCAATGTCACAGTTTCAGATATCGCTAAACGCATAACGTCTTGCGCAATCATTAGCTCTTCATTGGTATTAATCACTGCTACTTTGACCATCGCATTTTCCGTCTGAATGAAGGTGGCATTACGCTGATTTTTTTCCTCATCAACGGCCAGACCCAGGAAATTCAGATTACGACAGATCGCAGCGCGCGCCCGTGCGGAGTTTTCGCCAATACCACCGGTAAACACCAGGGCATCCAGACCGCCCATCTGCATAATATAGCTACCAATGGTGGCACGAATGCGCTCAGCAAAAAGCGTCAACGCCAGCGCAGCCTGGTGATTGCCCGTATCTGCGGCATGTTCAACGTCGCGGTAGTCAGGTGAGATACCAGAAACACCGAGCAATCCGGACTCATTGTTGAGCAATTGGTTGAGCTGCTGCGGTGTTTTGCCTTCTCGCAGGGCAATCCACGGTAAAATGGACGGATCGATATCGCCACTTCGCGTGCCCATCATCACGCCAGACTGCGGCGTAAAGCCCATTGACGTATTCACCGATTGTCCGCCTTTGATGGCGCAGATGCTGCTGCCGTTGCCCAGATGACAACAAACAACGCGCAGGGCGCTGAGTGGTACACCCAGTTTTTCAGCAAGCTGTGAGCTAACGTATTTGTGGCTGGTACCATGAAAACCATAGCGACGAATACCCAACTCTGCATAGTAACGCCAGGGCAGGGGATAGATGAAAGAAGGCTCATCAAGCGTTTGATGAAAGGCGGTGTCGAACACCGCAACGGCTGGCGTTTTGGGCAATAGCTGGCGGAATACCGCGATCCCCAGCGCATTGACCGGGTTATGCAGAGGAGCCAGTTCCGCGAGGCGCTCGATTTCTGCCAGCGTTTCATCAGTTACCAGCGCTGAGTCTTTAAAGGATTCCCCGCCGTGCGCGACGCGATGGCCCACGCCGTCGATCTCATCCAGACTGCTGATAATGTGGTGGTTGAGCAGTTTTTCCAGGAGCAACGTTACGGCTTCACGGTGATCGGCTACGGGCAAAGTCTCCTGCCATTTCTGCGCTGGCGTTTTTAGGGTGACTTGCGCATCAGACAAACCGATACGTTCAATCAACCCCTGACAGATCATTTCACCCTGCGGCATCGCCAGTAGTTGAAATTTAAGCGAGGAACTACCTGCATTAATGGCCATTATTTTGTGAGACATGAAGGTTCCTTTGCATTCAGAAAAATGAACATCTCATCGACCCCGGTATTCTCCAGCGCGCTGGTGACAAATACTTTTTGCGCACCAGCCTGAACTAACCAACTCTCCGTAAGAGAAATACGCTGCGGGTTGGCTAAATCGGCTTTGGTAACGAGGCCAATAACGGGTCGGTTCATTGGTCCGGTAAAACCGGGAGAAAATGGTGACCACGGCGCGTCAGCATTTAGTACCAGCGCAATAATGTCTGCTTCACAGGCGCTGGCCAGCAGCGCACTGTACAGGCAGCGGTTCTCAAGATATTCACCCGGCGTGTCTATTGTCGTAGGAGACCAGACTATGGCCTGGGTCTTCTGATAGTGAAGTGCCTCTCCCCGCATGCACTGCGTGAGCGACGTTTTACCGCACTGGCTGGGGCCAATTAGCATGATACGTTTCATGAGATTACGTCCGGGTGATGGGACACGCGGTAAAACGCATCATTTCGCCCAGCGTTCGGGTTACCTGTTTCAGTGCGTACTCAACGGCAGAAACATCACCCGTCAGTACCACCGCGCCGGTAAACCGGTCGAGAAAACCAATCTCTACCGCCCCGGATTTCGTGGCGATATCACAGGCGATGATTGAGGCTTCGCTGGGGGTAATGGTCAGAATACCGATTGCGGAAAGCGAATCGGGTAATCCCAGTTTCTTGAACAAATCTTTACCTGGATTAGCAATAAGATGCGCCAGCGTGACCTGTTTGCCAGGTACATATTCCTGAATCATTCGATCCGTGGTGGGTTGTCTTTCCATTATCCCTCCACCATTTGTCGCCACATGCTTTCATGCGGGCGGGGTATGACCGAGCGGTAAACCAGCAGGCCTTTTTCACCCGCACTTTCACTGGCCACCGTCACCGCGTTATTCACATCGGATACATCGCCAGCAACGACCATGTAGCACTTGCCGCCAATACCAAATGCCATATGGACGCGTACCAGCGTGACGTTGGAGGCTTTAACCGCCCGGTCGGCGGCGCAGATGCAGGCAGCAACGCTCCATGTTTCGACAATACCAATAGCCTGACGCTTATCCACGCTGTTTAGTCCGCTGATTGCGGGGAGTACGCTGGCATGAATGTTGGGGAGTACCAGACTGTCAACGAGCATATCGCCAGCAAGAGATGTTCCAGTGGCAATCGCCTGTTGTACGGCACCTACGTCACCACCGAGCATGAGTAGAAATTTTCCCGGGCAGATGGTCTTGCTGACCAGTAAATTCACATTCGCGCTTTTTAACATGGCATCGCCAGCTTCCATTCCTTTGGCAATGCTGGTGAGTTCTAAAATCCCTATAGCCTGAGACATGATTAACCTCTAATTACCGTGATGGATTGCTCAGTGATTTCGCTGACAATACCGTCAATACTGGCGTGAACAGGCGCGCCTAATGCACCGGAGGGCACATCGGCAACACATTGACCGCGAACAACGCGTTCGCCTTGTTCTACACATGGGATGGCGCTGGCACCTATATGCTGGCGTAACAACAGCGTCGTTTTATCTGTGGAATAATCAGTTTCAGCCAGTGGCGCATCGTGATACCAGTCGCTAAGACCCAGTTTGGTAATAAGGCGTTTAACTGGGATCAGCCGGTACTTCGCCATTTCATCCTCAGGATTTAGCGGCCCTTCATAACGATGGTTGAGCGCCCGCAATTCACGTTTAAGCATACGGTTGATGCGCATCGGTGAAATCCCAACCGGACAGGCTACGCTTTCACACACATTGCATTCTGAGCAGGTCAGGGCCGTGAGCAGCAGTTGCGGTGTGGCCGCCTGCTGATAATTAACCGCACGAACCAGCAGATGCGGGGATAATTCATGACCGATCAAATGCCTCGGGCACAAATCCGTACACAAACGGCACTGCTCGCAAACGGTCTTTGCTACAGAAAGCACGGTGCGTTCATCCTGCATCCGCCGCTGAATCAACGCATGAGACTTAGGCAAAACCAGCAGGCCCCCGGTGGTCTTGCTGACAGGGGTATCCAGTGAAGTAATCAGGCCGCCCATCATCGGACCACCGTTAATAAAGCCGGGATCGTCAACGGTTGCACCCCCGGCCAGCGCCAGAACGTCACGTAAAGACATTCCGATAGGGACTGTGAGTGTGATAGGACTGGCGACTGCGCCGTTAACGGTCAGGGTACGACGCGTAACGGGGTACTGCTGCTCAACTGCTCTGGCGATGTTGAGCACGGTCTGGACGTTATTGACCACCACGCCGACGCTGACCGGCAGCGCGGCAGGCGGAACTCTCCGACCTGTTGCCATCCAGATGGTCAGAACCTCGTCACCAGCCGGGTAGACATCAGGCAAAATATGTAAGCGGATCCCGGTAGGCAGAAGGGGCGTTAATGCATTGATAGCCTTCTGGTATTTCTCTTTGAGTGCAATAATTCCGGCACTGGCTCCGGTAGCCGTCATGGCATATTGAACACCGCGGATAAGTCGCTCAGCCTGGACGGCCATCAACTGCTGGTCAACTTTCAGCATTGGCTCACATTCAGCCGCATTGACCAGAAAGGTATCGACCTGCGCCTGTAATTTTACGTGAGCAGGAAAGCCTGCGCCTCCGGCGCCGACAACACCCGCTGCGCGAACGCGTTCGCGAATGGTCTGTGCATCATAAAGCGTGGACTCTGCCGTCATGGCTGTCTTCATAATAATTCCTCAAGCAGTTCCTGCATGGCACTGGCATCGGCAACACGAGGATTGGTTTGCAGCGTGACGTCAGCCAGCGCGGCCTGAACCATCGACGGGATACGTTGTGACCAGGCTTGCTTTCCGTCTTTAAGCGCGTCAACAAAAGAAGGCAACGCACACTGTTTTTTGAGTAGCTCGATGTGATGGATGAGCGCATTCAATGCCGCTGTATCGTTCGCGTTATCCGGGCATAAATGGCAGGCTTTAGCGAAACGGGCATAGCGCTTCGCAGCCCGCGGGTCGCGGGCATTAAAATGAATGACATGGGTCAGCAGCAGCGCATTGGCAAGTCCATGCGGCAGATGAAACTGACCACCCAACTGATGGGCAATCGCATGATTGATCCCCAGTCCAGCCTGACTAAATGCCATTCCCGCGAGCGTTGACGCATTGTGCATTTTCCCCCTGGTTGCCAGACAGTCGCCTTTGCTGACGGCGACAGGCAGGTACTGGAAGACGATTTGAGCCGCTTTTTCAGCCAGTGCATCGGTGAAGTCACTGGCCTTCGTGGATACGTAAGCCTCCAGTGCATGCGTTAACACGTCCATGCCGGTATTCGCGGTGATGGCAGGTGGTACGCTGACGACCAACGTTGGATCAAGAATGGCCATGTCCGGGTAAAGTGCGTTATTGAACAATGGGTATTTAATGCCTTTATCCGGATCGCTAATCACGCAGGCGCTGGTTACTTCAGAGCCTGTGCCACTGGTGGTGGGAATTGCGACACAGGTTTCAATTTCAATACCGAACTGTCGGCTGAACCAGACGATGGCTTTTGCGGCGTCCAGTGCTGAGCCGCCACCAAAACCCATCACGACGTCCGGTCGCAGGGACTGCATTTGTGCAATCCCTTGAACTACCGTACCGATGGTGGGATCGGGGGTGATATCGCTGAAAATGCTGATGCGGTTATCCGCTGGCAGAGCGTTGCGCAGCTTTTCAATCAGGAGAGAACGCGCGAGAAAAGCATCGCAAATAATCCAGATATGCTTATTCGTGAAACGCTTGAGCACATCCAGACTTCCCTGGCCGCTGTACAATCGAGTTTGCAGTGAAAAGCTATTCATAACGGCCCCATTAGCGAATAGAAAAACCGTTTGTCAGCACGCAACGACGAGAGCGTGCGAAAGTGCGCGCAGATGTTGTTCCTTCACCGGTTGGCGTCGCAATAGTGAAGGTGGTAAAGCCTTCACCACCAACGCCAATCCCGGCGTAAGAGGGGCCATTTTTCACAAAGATGGAGGTCTGAAGCGTGCGCGCGGCAAGGTTCAAACGTGACACATTTTGCGAATGCATAATGGCGGTGTGATGCAATCCCTCTTCAACCTCCAGGGCCAACGTTAATGCACTGTCAAAATCGCTCACTGTTACGACGGGGAGCATTGGCATTAATTGCTCGCTGGTAACCCACGGGTCGTCAGCCTTGACGATGCCTATCAGTAATCGAGGTGCTTTTACCGGAACCGGTATTCCTGCTGCTTCCAGTAAGGTTGCCGGGCTTTTACCCACCAGTTTTTTATTGGCTATGCCTTCTGGTAGACAGACAGCGCGCAGTTTGTCTACCTCTTCGCTATTGAGAAGCATCGCACCAAAAGACTGCATCTGTTGAACCAGTCGTTCGGCAACGGCATCAACAACAATCAGGCTCTTCTCAGCAATGCAGGGGAGGTTGTAATCAAAGGATGCGCCATTGATGATATCTTCCGCCGCCTTAACCAGGTCGGCCGTTTCATCAACAATGCAGGGTGGATTTCCTGCGCCTGCGCCGATGACTTTTTTCCCGCTTTTCATGCCCATAGCAACAATGCCTGGGCCACCGGTAATCGCCAGAACTGCGATTTTAGGGTGCGCCATCATCTGCTGGGTAGCCTCAAAAGTGGGTTCTGTGACCGTGACGACAAGATTACGAATTCCGCAGCAACGGAAAGCAATATCTTCAATCATGGCAATCAGCTTGAGTGAAACCTTTTTAGCACCCGGATGCGGACTGAAATAAACGCTATTCCCTGCCGCCAGCATGCTGATGCTGTTGTTAATAATGGTCTCTGTCGGGTTAGTACTGGGGGCGACAGAGCCAATCACGCCAAACGGTGAATACTCGAATAACACCATGCCGCCGTCGCCGGTTAACGCCGTGGTGGTGAGATCTTCGATACCTGGAGTGTTGTCCAGCGCGGCTTTATTTTTAAGGAACTTATCCTCTTTGTTGCCCATCCCCGTTTCGGCAGCGCTCTCAGCGGCCAGTGAAGCAAGATGAGGCGTCAGTTCTTCGCGTAGGGCGTTTATGATGGCGCTGCGGGTTTTCAATGGACATTGCTGGTAACGCAGAAAAGCCTGATGCGCTGCATCGATAGCTTCGTCAACGGACGGAAAAATACCGTTACCCTGAACTTCTGCTTTTGCCGGGGCGAGTTGTTCACTCAAAATGTTACGAATAAGGGTTTCAAGTTCTGAAGTATTCATTGATGTGTTCTCACGTTAATCGCCGCAATGGCCGTTTCTGCAATGTCCATATCCTGTTCAACGCTTCCTCCGCTGATGCCAAGACCCCCGAGGAGTAAACCCTCACGCCATAATGCGTACCCGCCACCGAAGGTGACGACTTTTCCCTGCATATGGCTTTCCAGACCGTAAAGCGCAGCACCGGGTTGAACTGCTGATGTCAGCTTATGTGTGGCGGTTTTCATCGCCACGGCAGTCCAGGCTTTTTTGGGTGCCAGTTCGCTACTCACGAGTAATGCGTCAGGCATGCGCCAGGTCACCATTTGGGTCCCGTTCGCATCAACAATGCTAATGACGATCGGAACCTGAAGTTCTTCTGCTCTCGTCACCGCAGCGCGAGTGAGTTGGTGGAGCTCCTGAAAAGACAGAGACATAGTCGGCTCCTTTATGGCTGGTGCTTGAACGGCAGCGAGATAGCGCTCAGCCACTTTCTGAATGATGTCGTTTTGATGGGCGTCATGATCTTCTGCTCGTGCAAGCGCATATAAGCAGTCGGACAGGCGATTGATATAACGCATCAGCACGTGTCTGACGGATATCTCGGTGGAGAGCTCGACCATTCGTCTCTCTGCACGGCGTGCCAGCGTACGGGCAAAGTGCAGTCGGCTGGCGGCTTCGCTGCGGCCAGGTAGAATAAAGCTGCGCAGGGGCGGAACTCTTCCCATTGCGGTATCGATGGCCGCTTCCAGTGCCGCAATTTCTTCCGAGCTGATATAGCGCTGCTCTGGCGTTGGTTCTTCGCTTTCGCTTGCCAGTTCGGCGCTGAACCAAAAAAGCTGCAGCTGGATATTTTCAAGTAACTGCCGGTGCTGCGGGTTTTTCGCTGCACAAATGCACAGACTTAGCGCCGCATTCAGTTCGTCCAGCGTACCGTAGGCTTCCACGCGTGGATGCGTTTTGCTCACGCGCTGTCCGGTAAAGAGGGCTGTTGTTCCGGCATCACCAGTGCGGGTATAAATCGCCATAGTTCCTCCTAACGAGAAAGCGTGTCGACAATGCCGACGATAGCCAGATCGATGGCCTCATTAGGGCCAGAAAAAACGTGCCTGGCGCTGGAGCCGCTGCTGAGTAATACCAGTTCGCCAGTTCCCGCGCCGACAGAATCAACAGCGACTTCATCTCCACTCGCAGGGGACGCAGGAAGCTCTCCGTCAGCACTTACCCGACGTACCAGCAACAGTTTTTTTCCCACCAGTGATGGGGATTTTTGCGTGGAAACCACAACGCCTGTAACCCGTGCCAGATGCATAGCTCACTCCTGCTTAATTAGTTGGACATTTCGCAGACTGACTGCTTCCTGAGCCAGAGCCGTCACGACACACCGACGGCGCAACACCAGTACGCCATCCCTTAATTGGGCGACGTCGGCATAGCTGAGAAGCTTCTCAGGATGCAAAAAGATGATTCGTCCCCGTTCGTCATTGAACTCCAGCGGCAGACGTGCGAGTTTTTTCACGGGGATTGCGGGTAATAATCGGTGTTGTAGTGAAATTTTCACGCGGACTCCGCATGCCAACGCGTCGTGAATCTTTCCCACCGACATGTTGGCTGGGCAGCCTTCGGCAATTCGCTCCAGTAATGGCAGATCCACTTGCTGGAGATGGAGCGACGAGTACTGGCAGCATACTGTCCGTGAATCGATTTCCCGTAACTGCGCGACGCTAAGAGTGAGCGTGCTTTCCGCGCGTTTTTTTAATCGGGAAACAACCTCCTCGATAATGCGTTGCAGCAGTTCGTTGTTCATCGTGAGGTCACCAGTGTGGCGAATGCCTGGGGATTATCAGCGCCTGCAGCATTGGCTTCGTCTGTATCGATATGCATTTCGAGGCGCATATCCGGCGAAACGCGTACGGCGACGTTATCGAAAATCAGTCGACGTTCATCGCCATTAATGGCGACCGAGACTCTATCACCATGGGAAACCCGCAGAATCAGAGCATCGAGCGGCGACATATGGATATGCCGTTGGGCGACGATCACCCCGGATGCTAAGTCCAGTTCAGCAAATGGGCTGACGAGACGAACACCGGGTGTGCCCTGAATATTGCCCGACATCCGCAGCGGAGCAGCAATTCCCAACGTGCGGGCGTCGGTACGAGAAATTTCGACCTGGCTGGTACTGCGCAGCGGGCCGAGTAAACGCACATTTTTTAACTGACCTTTTGGCCCCACCAGCGTGACAGTCTGCTCTGCTGCATATTGCCCTGGCTGCAACAGCCCTTTTTTCTCACTAATGGGGTGATTGGGAAACAAGCGACCGTAATCTTCAGCGCACAGATGAATATGACGATTAGAGATCCCCAGCGGAATCGGGCGCTCGCGCATTTCATCCAGAACCTTAGCGACAGTGGTCTCCAGTTGCTGTTTATCCATTACGCTTCACCTCGTTTGCCAGAGTGAAGACAAAGCGTGCGCGGCTCGCCTTTTTGGCGAGGGCAGGCAGGATCAAGACACAAATTGCAGCTAATCAACTCTGCATCTTGCGGGGCTTCGGGTACATCATGGTCTACAAATATCTCTTCATGCGGTACGGCTGGTATGGGTTCTGGCGTTGGCTCAGGATCCAGGGCAACGCTATGCGACAGGATCCCGTCCCCGGGTCTGGAAATGACTTTGTGAGCCACCAGTCCATCTCGCTGGTCAGCGAAACTGACGCCGGTGGAAATGGCCGCCTGGACGGAGGCCACATCCCCGATTATCTTGATCACCGTCCAGCCTGAGCCGTTGGTTTTTTCGAGGCCCACCAGCGTGATGGAGGCGGCTTTCGCCATGACGTCCGCGCAACTGATGGCTAATGCCAGACCACTAACTTCAAGTAATCCCAGTGATTGCTTCACGCTGTGCTCCTTGGTTGCAACGACTTATGCGGATTTAGGTAAAATGGCTTCAACGTCGCTGTGCGGACGCGGGATAACGTGGCAGGATTTCACCTCACCAACGGCGCTTGCGGCTGCGCTTCCAGCATCTACGGCTGCTTTCACCGCGCCGACATCACCGCGAACCATAACGGTGATAAGGCCAGAGCCGATTTTTTCGTAACCAACCAACTGCACGTTTGCGGATTTCACCATGGCATCAGCGGCTTCAATAGCGCCGACAAGCCCTTTTGTTTCAACCAGTCCCAGTGCGTTATTCATACTGCTTTTCTCCTATGGGTTATGAGTGGCATTCCCGGAACGGAATGCCTTTAACCAGCCGCGCAGCGTTGTTACCAATGCTGCGGCGATCGTGGCTATTTTGTTGATACGTCAGCGTAAAAAGTGGTGCTGACGTGGGTAAGTTTTTGTAGTGCACGACCAGTTTTTCGCGGCTACAGCCAATACCGACCAGCAATGGAGACTGGCAGGCGGCCAACCATGCGTTGTGGATAACGTCAGCTGAGCCACTCTCCTGAATCACAAAGGGAATCCCTTCTTCTTCAATACCCAGCAGTACGTCATTCCAGACGTCAGCACAGTCAGCACAGTCAGCACTGGTGAAGATAACGATGGCTGGTGTGGTGAGATTACTTTCCATGAGCGAATGCCTTATGCCAGGAGAGAATCAGTCCTGTCGCAACCGCATTGCGCGGACCTTCGGTACCACGAATGTTGCCGCGCCCGGCAACCAGTCGATAATGCGCCAGAGCATCGGTGACCAGCTGTGGAACTTCAAAATCCAGAGATGAGCCGCCAACCAGCACCACAAAGGGAATATCCCGAATGTTCCCGGTCGGACTGACCTGACGTAGCGCTCTGAGTGCGTTAGTAACGAAAACGCGCTCCTTGGCGCTTCGACGAATGGCCCGTACTTTCTCCAGCGCCAGTTCACCAGGCAGTGGCACCAGTTCATCGGGTTTCACTACGCACACGCGCGCAAAAACCGTTGGTGGGAGAGGCGTAGGGAAGAACTGAACGCTGCCGTCTTCGTGGCGAAGGTGGAACAAGCTCTCAACTTTCGCCAACGGATACTTTTTAATCTCTTCAGCGAGATAACGGTCATCCAGACCCAGTTCACGGGCAATGATCATCGTGACCATATCGCCTGCGCCTGCCAGGTGCGTGGCAATAATTTCGCCCTTAGGATTGATGATAGAAGCGTCGGTTGAACCCGCGCCGAGATCCAGAATAGCCAGTGGTCGTGTTGTGCCCGGAGTTGTTAAGGCTCCCAGAATGGCAGCTTCGGCTTCGGCCCCGCCAACCTGGACGTCAATGTTGAGCTTTTGCGTGATCTCTTGTGCAATCATCGCCATTTGCAGGCGGTCTGATTTCACCATGGAGGCTATGCCGACAGCCTGTTCCAGTGAGAACTCACCTGCAAGTCCACCCGTCACGCTGACGGGAACCGAGGTATCGACCGCCAGCAGATCCTGAATAAAAATTTCATGACTGGGTTTGTTGGTTAATTCAGCCATCGTCTGGCGCACATGCTCCAGCATGCCGCCAATATTGGTGCCAGCTTCTCCGGTAACGTTATCCAGTTTTGGGCATTCACCAACCGCTTTCATAATCACTTCGGCGCCCGCGGCAACGTCGACCCGTACGGTACGACCTTGAGACTGTAGCTCCAGATTTCCGGCAGGAATCGCTCGCGCTTTCACATCACCTGACGGCGTTTTCACCACCACGGCTGAACGGTTGCCGATCAGCGCCCGTGCCATCGGAACAATGTTTTTAGTCTCATCGGCATTGAGGCCAAAGACAGTTGCAATGCCGTAGGGGTTAGAAAGGGTTTCAATGACCTTTCCTGGTACAGCGACCTCAATGGCAGCCAGCATCCCCAACGGGATACGGTCGATATGAAGGACTTCATCGACGATGGGCAGGGGGTGAGTCAGACGATTGCTGACCAACACGCCATCGTCCTGTTGTAAAATAACACCAGTCAACTGGTATCCAGCACGGACGGAGGCATTAATCATCGTAGCGACATCGGCGAAATCAAATGCCGATGACACCACCAGAATATAGGGCGTATCCGCCGGGCGACTGAGAAGGTCTTCCGGCGTAATAGTGACGCCCACGCCTAACCCGACACCGCCCGGTGTTTTAGGGTTATGGCCGATCATGGTGGATTCAGTGATGATGGTTTCGGTTATTGTTTCCATCGCCACATCGCCAATGACCGGAGTGGCTTCGTTAATGCGGATGAGCGAAATATCACTGACATTGATACCGGCGTTTTTTGCCGCCAGCGTCAGGGCCTCCTGAATGCCAAACACATTACGTAATGTGCCCTTAATTCCGGTGGTTTCTGCCAGCGCGCTGCCGGTGATGCTCAGCACGCCAGACTCATCGAGAGTAGCCAGAGCGACTTCCGTTGATGAGTTGCCTATGTCAATGCCAGCTATATATCGCATGATCCTTTCCCTGAGTTAGTCGTCGCCTTTGAGTTTTTTACG
The DNA here is from genome assembly GCF_030333005.1 of Citrobacter sp. Cpo030. Taxonomy (NCBI): domain Bacteria; kingdom Pseudomonadati; phylum Pseudomonadota; class Gammaproteobacteria; order Enterobacterales; family Enterobacteriaceae; genus Citrobacter; species Citrobacter sp. Cpo030. The sequence continues at coordinate 375,994 of NZ_JAOWGT010000043.1, forward strand.
CTCAACGTACAGCGCTGCCGCTTCACGAACGAAAGCTGCACAGATTTTTGCCTGATAACGATTTTCGAGATCGTCGGCGATAGCCATCAGCTCATCTTTTGTTGAGCGGTACGGGCGCAGCGCGTTGTAGATCTCAAGAATGCGATCGTCAGGAACAGCGGTTAGCTCGGCTGCGCGCTCGAAGTTCATCGCCAGCCTGTCACGTCCGGCATCTTTGGCGATTTCCGCCTGCAGGCGCAGTGTTTCAGGGGTGATGCGCATGTCCTGCGCGGTCACTTTGTTGCTCAGAACATTTTCAAGCGTGAAGTCGTCCAGCGTTTTGTTGGTCGCAGTTTTTACCCACTCAGGATGTTTATTCGCGAGAGGGTAATCCGTGACTTTCGCGGTATGTGCTGATGAACTCACCGCGGGCGGAGTCGCGGACTCGCCTTGCAGGCTGTTCATCCGGCTCAACACATCCCGAACCATCGATTCAATTGCGTCGGTATTCATGGAGGTATCCTTTATCAAAGCGCCACGCGCAGTTCCTGCGGGTTTTTGCCTGTCACAACGTATTTGGTCTCTTTAATGTGCAGAATGGCTGATTTCGCCTGGTACTTAGGACGGGCCATCTGGTCATTCAAAGTAGGGACCGGTTGCGGAGATTCACGCTTGGCATAACGCGCGGCGTTTTTACCGATCTGACGATAGGTTTCCAGCGTCAGAAGCGGTGCCTGAGGGAACAGCTCCAGGTTTGAAAGCGGCGGTAACCCCTGCTGGTGGATAACCGTGGTACCTTTTGACTGGATGCCGATAGAGATCCCGGAACCGCTCAGACGGTTCCCCTCAACGGCGACAAACGCCACATCGGAGGATTTAAAGCAGCGGATAACGCGCGCTTTAATGCCTTCTTCTTCAATACCGGCAATCACTTCGCGCAAGATATTCTTATGCGGGATCCCTACGATATTGACGGTTTGCGAGAGCCCGAACGCCGGCCCTACGGCAATAATCACTTCGTCCTGTTGCTGGCCTTGTTTGGCTTCACCAATCTCGGTCAGAAAGCTGTCTCCCTGTGTCGCCGCAGCCTGAGGTGCGCTTGCCGCTGTAGATGCGCGGAAAGAGACGGGTTTGTCGCTGGTCTGCATTTCAGACAACACATCTTCAATTATCTGGCGCAGCAGTTTTTCATTAATTTCCATTTTTCACCCCTTAGCCAAGCTCGTTGGGATCAAGTGCGCCAGGGATGTTTTTGATCTCTTCCCAGCGTTCGCCCTGCAGGCGATAACCTGTTGCCGGACCGGCATAGTCGTTAACATCATTGACAGCGGATAGCACCTGTCCGTCGCCAACGATAATGGCGGAGGTATGCAGGTAATCCCCGGTTAACTTGGCTTTCTGGATGTTGAGCATGTCCTGAGCGACATCGGTAAATCCGCCCTGAGCAAGGGCTTTCACCACTTCCAGACCGTTACGGTTCTTATTGATGATCTCTTGTGCAAACTTGATGTCTTCAACGATGTTACGTTCCGGCATATCTTTCGAACCGTGGGCGTAGGTCGCAGCTTCCACTTCTTCATCAGTGATTGGTGGTAATCCCATCCCGGCAAAGACGGCCTGCAGCGCACGTGCCGCTTTGTTACGAATGGCGATAACATCTTCTTCACGAACCGGACGCAGACCACCGTCTACTTTCAGGTCGCGCTGAAGAACGTTGTAGTCGTCAAAATCTTCAGCATCCTCGTTCGAACCCGCAAACATGTTGTCGTAGTTCGGCACCGCGGAATAACCAGAAGAAATGAAGTCAGTACCCGGCAGGAACTGCATCAGCAGACGCGCAGTACGACGCATATCAGAGTGGGTAAAGGTTTGGTCGTTGCTGGAGGCGCATTCCAGATCCAGAGAAGAACAAATCAGGTTTTCAGCCAACACTGCACGAATGCCTGACGGCACGGCGGAAGGGACACCGATGCAGCTTACTGAACCGTTTTGCAGGCCCTGTACGCCCGCAGCTTTGGTGATGTAAATGCAGCGGGCTTCCAGATAAAGCATTGATTTGCCTTCGGCGTAACCCATCTGAACTTCTGAGCCAGAGCCGGAGGTAAAGCGCATTTTCAGACCACGGGAAGCATAGGACGAGGCGAGGAAGCCTTTCGACCATGGCGTGTCATCGCCGTCGGTAAAGACGGGTTCAGTACCATAGACGGAGATGGTTTCCGCGTAGCAGGTGTGGCCTAGCATGCCGAGTTTAAGTTCGGTAGCTTCTTCCAGCGAGCACTGGGTTAATACGCCAGGGCGTCCAACCTGCGAGCCGACTAACAGCGCAATGGCGTTAAATGGCGCATAACGTGCAACGGCAACGGTTGTTTCCTGTTCGTCAAACCCGCGCCATGCGCCTTCAGCGGCATCAGCGGCAATCTGCACCGGGTTATCTTTGACGTTAGTGACGTGCGCTTGTTGAGAGGGTGTACGACGAGCACGCATTTTCTGCATCGCCATCATCATCTCAACGACGTTCATATGGGACACCACTTCGACAATTTTTGCCGGCGTCATTGCGGTGGTCAGCGGCACTATGTCTTTGCGCTTCACGTTAGGGTCGCAAAGCATATTGGCCAGTTTGACCGAATCCATCGCCATGACTTCTTCAGCGCGCGCCAGGTTAATGCCGTAGCGGGCAATGAAATGGTCGATTAAGTCAAATTCACTGGCGGATTTACCGTCCAGTTCAGTGACTGTACCGTTGACGATTTTAATCGACGGTTTGGGGTCGTTCGGGCTTTCCATCGCAATGAAGCCTTCTTCGATCCACTCCTTAACGAAACCATCCTGATTCACAGGGCGCTTCGCCAGTGCTTCAAATCTTTTCGATCTCATGAATCAGCCTCACTGATATCAGATGTAGGACGGACGATCGTTTTTCGGCTCTGAGCCGAGGGTCCCGAGTACGGTTTTACCGATTTCACGGGCGGAGATAACGGCCTGACGAACAGCGCCAGAGTCACCCGAAATAACCAGAATGGCTTCGTTACTGAAGCTGGTGCCATGGGCAGGGGAGCTGTAGGCCACAACTTCCACGTTGGCGGATTTCAGGGCCGTATCGGCCATCAGGACACCAACGGATGCCGGCGCGCCGACGATAACGCCACAGGCACGGCCAATCGGTGCGCCAAAGGCTTTTTCCAGCGCGTAGCTGGCGCGTGCGGTGTACTGCATTTCGATGTGACCGGCTTCGTTGGCATAAACATCGCCAAAGGTGCGATCCAGTTCTTTCAGTGCGACTTCAATGCCGCGTTTCACGTCGGAAACATCGTTGCCGCCAAGAATAATCAGCGAACCATGACCTGCGCCGCCTTTGGTATCACGTGGTAACTCAATACTGACGACTTCAGTATTGGTGGCTTTTACCGCTTCATCGGCGGCCATGATGTGCGGGCCTGCGCCAGTACGGGCGCCAAGGATGCCAATGGAGCGATACCGTTTTTCAAGTTTCATCGCGTCCAGTAGGGCGCTGTCTACGTTGGCGATTACCAGACCGACGGTGTCGCCAATCGCGGTACCGACAAACTCCGTTAAACTGCAGCTTTTCTCTGCCATAGCCGTTTCTCGTGTTGGAGGATTATTTTCAGGGATTGCCTGCTGTTCCGGCGTTGCCACGCGAGCAATCACCTGCGCCATGATCTGTTCAACCAGCTCATTGCTGCTCATTAGCTAATTCCCTTCGGTAAGATTTTTTCTACATCGGTATGCGGGCGTGGGATGACGTGTACGGCTTTCACTTCTCCCACATTACGGGCTGCGGCGGCACCTGCATCTGTTGCTGCTTTGACTGCGCCGACATCGCCACGAACAATGACTGTTACCAGCCCCGAACCAATTTTTTCGTAGCCGACCAGCATTACATTGGCTGACTTCACCATTGCATCTGCGGCCTCTATGGCTGCAGTTAAGCCTTTGGTTTCTACCATTCCTAACGCTTCTTGTTGCATAAAGACCTCGCCTGGGTTGTCCCGATTTTCATGACTATAAAAAGAAGCGAGGAAAAAGAATGGCTGAGTTGAAAGTAAGAGTGAAAAAATAGTGGGGTTATGGTGAGATAAAATTGCTATGCACAATTATAACAATTTGTTTTTATTGGTTATTTCTAGTTTTAACAATGTGACTATTTGGTTATGTTAATTCCATATTTACACTTTTCCGAGTGACAGTTTAAATATCATTTGCTATGCGAGAAAAATGAAATTGTGATGATCGTTTGAAAATGGAATTCTGCTGTTCGCAATATTTTATTATTTTGAAAATGTACTTTTAATAGGGTAAATCCTCGTTTTACCGCCTGCTTTATTAAAGGTGATGGCAAGAATTTGCTATCACAACACGATTTTTAAGGGCATGTGGCTTGCAGATTGCCAACAATTTGCCGATACAGATTTTTATAGTAAGCCTTGAAGTAATCTTCCTGCCAGCAAGGAGTCCGCTGGTAAAGACACGAACTCTGCTTAGAAGGTGTCACAATGAACGATTCACTAAGAGCGCAATGTATTGCTGAGTTTTTGGGTACCGGACTATTTTTGTTTTTTGGTATTGGGTGCCTGAGCGCCCTGAAGGTCGCGGGTGCCAGTTTGGGATTGTGGGAGATCTGCATCATATGGGGCTTGGGGATCTCGCTTGCAGTTTACCTGACAGCCGGGATTTCTGGGGCCCATCTCAACCCCGCTATTACCATCGCACTTTGGTTGTTTGCCTGTTTTCCGGGGCGTAAAGTACTGCCTTATTCTGTCGCTCAGATAGCGGGTGCCTTTGGTGGCGCTATGCTGGCCTATTTGTTGTACGGCAGCTTATTTATTGAGTATGAATCAGCCCACCAAATGGTACGCGGCAGTCTGGAAAGCCTGCAACTTGCCAGCATTTTTAGTACGTATCCTGCCGCCGCACTGAGTGTCTGGCAGGCCGCACTGGTCGAAGTGGTGATTACCTCCATTCTGATGGGGATGATTATGGCGCTAACGGACGACGGTAACGGTGTTCCCAAAGGCCCGTTAGCACCACTGCTGATTGGTATTCTGGTTGCTGTTATCGGCGCATCAACCGGTCCACTTACCGGCTTTGCGATGAACCCGGCACGTGATTTTGGTCCTAAATTGTTTGCCTGGATGGCCGGGTGGGGTGATGTTGCGATGACAGGTGGGCGTGATATCCCTTATTTCATCGTGCCGATTGTGGCACCCATCATCGGCGCCTGTGCGGGCGCAGCAATTTATCGTTATTTTATTGGCAAAAATTTACCGTGTAATTCGTGTAAGTTGGAGGAAAACGAGAGCTAGCTTCACGAAAGATGTTTATTATTGAAAGGTAAAAACTGTTTTCGTGATCCGGTTTCCTGAACGACTTAAAAAGTCTCCCAACAATGGGAGACTTTTGTTATGTTCAATGCTGACTTTCATCAGCGCGCCGGATCGCGAGATGAAAATGAATGTGTGAATAATATGTTTTATTTATAACAATAAATTAACTGAGAGGTTTTATCATGATTTCTGCGAGTGCCCTGAACTCAGAACTCATTAATAAAATCGCACAGGATTTTGCACAGGCCACCAGTCTGGCTGTTGTGGTTGTCAATATTCACGGTGATGAAATTTCTGAGCTTTTTAATTTCACTCCTTTTTGCCAGTTGATGCGCCAGCATCCTCAGCATAGTACGCGTTGTCGTATGAGCGACCGCTGTGGAGGGTTGGAAGCCTCTAAATCCGATCAACCCTGCATTTATCGCTGCCATGCCGGGCTTACCGATTTCTCAATTCCGCTGGTCATCGCGGGACACCTGGTAGGGTTCGTGCTTTGTGGACAAGTACGCTTAAGTAACGATGTAGGCCTCGTTGATATTCTGAACGTCGATGACCGCTGGCAAGCCGATCCCGAACTGGTAAACGAATTCCGTAATGTACCTGAAATGGACTATTCTCGAGTCATTGCTTCAGCGGATTTACTCAAGCTCATCGTCGAAAATTGCCTTAAGAAACAACTTAATTTTGTTGTTATCAAAGATAACCCGCAGCAGTCAGAGCCGGTACGCGCTAACCGTAGTACCAACCCTCATGACAGTAAAATGAAAAAAGCCCTGCGCTATATTGATGCACATTTATCAGACGATCTGCGTCTGGAAGATGTTGCCTCTCATGTTTTCCTTAGCCCGTACTATTTCAGCAAATTGTTCAAAAAATATCAGGGTATTGGTTTTAACGCATGGGTAAACCAGCAAAGAATGGCCAGTGCCAAAGAGCTGCTTTGTCACAGTGACTGGAGCATAGCCAGCATTGCGCGTAATTTAGGCTTTTCGCAAACAAGTTATTTTTGCAAAGTTTTCCGCCAGACCTATCAGGTTACGCCACAGGCATTTCGCCAGCAAATAAATGTCATTTCACGCGGTGAATCCGCTTAAATAGCAATATTTTGCTATTGCCGATTTTTGATATCGGGTGCTATGTCAGTCATTATAAAATGAAATGTGACAACAGCAGTCAATAAATTGTCATAGCGCAACAAAATAATGGTATTAGAGGGATAAACTGCACCAGTTTTTATTTTTGTGATGAGATACAGTGTCTGTGCGAATGACTTTCTTTATTCTTAGCTGATACTTTCATTCAAAAAGTGAACGTATGAATAAGTGGGTTAAGGCCAGAAAATTGGCTGAATGAACTCGGAAAGATATTAAATTGAATTATTGTCATGAGGTTGTGAAATTACCTCATAACAGAGAGCTTAATTAACCAGGCTCTTGAACTGACAGGTTTGCCACATTTGTGGTAGGGAAGGGGGTGAGAATCCCCCGCAGCCCCCGCTGCTGTGATGCTGACGACCCCGTATGGACCACTGATCGCAAGATTGGGAAGGACGGGTGAGGATGACGCTAAGCCAGAAGACCTGCCTGTCAGTGACTACCAACAACTTCGGTGGGAAGTGGGTGGTTCAGATGCATACAGTCGAGAGACTGGGTATCTCTACACCCCTACCACCCTGAACAGGATCAGGGTATGGCGGCCAATTTTCACGCATTTGTTCTTGCAGGTACCGGAAGCGGCTGTGGTAAAACCACGGTGACGCTGGGCTTGTTGAGCTTGTTGAAAAAACGCGGTTTGCGCGTCCAGCCTTGCAAAGTAGGTCCTGATTACCTTGATACCGGCTGGCATACAGCGGTATGCGGTACCGCTTCCCGCAATCTTGATAGCTTCATGCTTCCCGTCCCCACGCTGAACGCTCTATTCAACGAGCAGATGCAACATGCGGATATCGCCGTTATTGAAGGTGTGATGGGGCTGTATGACGGCTATGGTACCGACCCAAACTACTGCAGCACCGCCGCGATGGCTAAACAGTTAGGCTGTCCGATCATCTTACTGGTTGATGGTAAAGCCGTTTCCACTTCAATCGCCGCAACGGTAATGGGGTTTCAGCATTTTGATCCCACCCTGAACATCGCCGGGGTTATTGTTAATCGGGTTAACAGCGAAACGCATTACCAGTTACTGAAAGTCGCAATTGAACGTTACTGCGATGTACCCGTCTTGGGCTACGTACCCCGTATGGAGGGCGTTGCCCTTCCCGAACGTCATCTGGGTTTAGTAACCGCACGTGAGTCGGTTATCAATCAGCTACCGTGGCAGGCTTTTGCCGCGACACTGGAGCAAACCCTTGATATTGACGCGCTGCTGACATTAAGCCAGTCAACCAATCTTCCTGCTGGCGAATGGCCAACGCTGCCCGCCGCAGACGCCGGAGCAGGGCTAACGGTTGCAATTGCCGATGACGAAGCCTTCAACTTCTACTACCCGGATAACATTACGCTGCTGGAACGTACGGGGCTAAATATTGTTCGTTTTAGCCCGTTGCACGACACCTGTTTGCCGGACTGTCAGATGATCTGGTTAGGTGGCGGATATCCTGAGCTACACGCTGCGGCGCTGGCTCGCAATGTCTCGATGCTGAATCAACTGCGAGAGGCACATCAACGTGGCGTCGCGATTTATGCAGAGTGCGGGGGGCTGATGTATCTCGGCAGTTCGCTTGAGGACAGCAACGGCGATACCTGGCTGATGGCGGATATCATTCCCGGCCACAGCAAAATGGGGAAACGTCTGACCCGATTTGGCTACTGCGAAGCGCAGGCCGCGCAGCAAACATTGTTAGCTGCAGAAGGTGAAGTGCTGCGCGGACATGAATTCCACTACTCCGATTTTACTCCTGAAACGCCAGCGGTGATGAACTGTCGCAAAGTGCGCGATGGTAAAACGCTGCAAGCCTGGTCCGGCGGCTGGCAGGTCGGAAACACCTTCGCCAGCTATCTACACGTTCATTTTGCTCAACGTCCGCAGATGCTTAACCATTGGCTGGCAGCCGCGAGGAGTGCGCTATGACGATCCTTGCGTGGTGTGTTGCCTGGCTGCTTGATTTTATCATCGGCGATCCGCAGAACTGGCCGCATCCGGTGCGCTGGATTGGCAATCTGATTTCTGCCGTGCAGCGAATTGTTCGGCGTTACTGTCATAGCGACCGTGCGCTGCGCATTGGCGGTGCGGTGATGTGGATTGTGGTGGTTGGTCTGACCTGGGCTGTGTCCTGGGGCGTGCTGGCACTGGCAGAATCTGTTCATCCCTGGTTGGGTTGGGTGGTAGAGGTATGGATGATCTTTACCGTGCTGGCCGGGCGCTGCCTGGCAAAGGCCGCGCAGGATGTCGAACGTCCGCTGCGGGCCGGTGACCTTGCTCAGAGTCGGGAAAAATTGTCATGGATTGTGGGGCGTGATACCTCACAACTGCAACCGCAGCAGATCAATCGCGCGGTGGTGGAAACCGTGGCTGAAAACACCGTAGACGGCATTATCGCGCCGTTGTTCTTTCTCCTCCTCGGCGGTGCGCCCCTGGCGATGGCCTACAAAGCGGTAAACACCCTTGACTCCATGGTGGGCTACAAACATGAAAAATACCGCGCTATTGGTATGGTCAGCGCGCGTCTGGACGATGTTGCGAACTTTATTCCTGCAAGACTGAGCTGGCTGTTGCTGGGCGTGGCGGCATTTTTATGCCGTAAAGACGGCTCGCGAGCTTTACAGATTGGCTGGCGCGATCGCTACAACCACAGCAGCCCAAACTGTGCGTGGTCAGAGGCATCCGTAGCCGGGGCATTAGGCATTCGTCTGGGTGGTCCTAATGACTACTTTGGCGAGCGCGTTGAGAAACCATGGATCGGTGATGCTCAACGCGACATTTCGGTAGACGACATTTCCCATACGATTCGACTGATGTGGGTGACATCGACGCTGGCACTGGCGCTGTTTATTGCGCTGCGGTGGCTGTGGGTCGGTGTAGCCTGAGGACAACATAATGCAATATATCCAGCAACCCCAGGCGATTGAAGCCAAAAGTTTCGACATTATTGGCGAGATCATCCGTGAAACGCGTCCGGACTATCAGTTTGCCAGTCCGTTACATGAAGCCATTATCAAGCGTGTTATTCACACGACGGCAGATTTTGACTGGCTGGACATTCTGTGGTTTTCCCGTGATGTGCTGGAGCAGTTTTGTGCTGCGCTTAGCCGTTCGAGCGTGATTTATACCGACACCACGATGGCGCTTTCCGGGATCAATAAAACGCTGCTGGCAAAATTCGGCGGTGAATGCCGCTGCTACATCAGCGACCCGCGGGTTGTGCGTACGGCAAAAGAGCAGGGTATTACCCGGTCCATGGCTGCTGTCGACATTGCGGTGAAGGAAGAGGGGGAAAAGCTGTTTGTCTTTGGCAACGCGCCGACTGCGCTGTTCCGCCTGCTTGAGCATGATGTTGCCGTCAGCGGTGTGGTGGGTGTACCGGTCGGGTTTGTTGGTGCTGAAGAGTCGAAAGATGCCCTGACCCAAAGCAATTTGCCCGCCATTGCAGCGTTAGGCCGCAAAGGGGGAAGCAATGTCGCCGCCGCTATCGTCAACGCCATGCTTTATCACATGCAGGGGGCGCGATGAGCGAGGCCTTCGATACGCCGGTGTGGCACAACGGTAAAGCGCTGCGTAAAGGATATACCACGGGATCGTGCGCCACGGCTGCGGCAAAAGTTGCCGCGTTGATGGTATTGCGCCAACACCTCATCCATCAGGTTTCCATCGTGACGCCTTCCGGGGTGACGCTGTGCCTGAGCGTGGAGTCACCGCATATCGAAGGGCAGCAGGCAATAGCGGCCATCCGCAAAGACGGTGGAGATGATGTGGACGCCACCCACGGCATGCTGATTTTTGCCCGCGTGACGTTAGACGATAGTGGCGTGATTGCCTTACAGGGCGGTGAAGGGGTCGGTACGGTAACCCGCAAAGGGATTGGCCTGCCGGTGGGCAGTTCGGCGATTAACCGTACACCTCGCCAGACCATTGAATCTGCCGTCCGCGAAGCGATTGGCCCAAATCGTGGGGCGCAGATTGAAATCTTCGCGCCAGAAGGCGAAGAACGGGCGCAAAAAACCTACAACTCGCGCCTTGGCATTTTGGGCGGCATTTCGATTATTGGCACCACGGGTATTGTCACGCCGATGTCGGAAGAGAGCTGGAAGCGTTCACTGTCGCTGGAGCTGGAAATTAAGCGGGCGGCGGGGCTGGAGCGTGTCGTACTGGTGCCTGGAAACCACGGCGAGCGTTTTGTTCGCGAGCAGATGGGTATCGACACCCAGGTTGTGGTCACCATGAGCAACTTTGTCGGTTACATGATTGAAGAAGCCGTACGTCTGGGGTTCCGGCAAATCGTGCTGGTGGGGCACCCCGGTAAGCTCGTCAAAATCGCGGCGGGGATCTTCCACACCCACAGCCATATTGCCGATGCCCGCATGGAAACGCTGGTGGCCCACCTCGCATTACTTGGCGCGCCGCTGGAACTGCTGACGCTGGTCAGCGACTGCGATACCACCGAGGCGGCGATGGAACACATCGACGCATACGGTTTTCAGCACATTTATAACCATCTGGCTCAGCGCATCTGTATGCGTGTCCTGCAAACGCTGCGCTTTACCAAAAATCCCCCGACCTGCGACGCCATCATGTTTTCTTTTGATAATCAGGTGCTTGGCAGTAATCGCCCGGTCGCAGAGATTGCTGAGGAGATGCAATGTTAACCGTTGTAGGGATGGGGCCAGCCGGTTTGCATTTGATGACGCCTGCGGCGCGTGAAGCGGTCGCGACGGCGGATGTGCTGGTCGGTGGAAAGCGGCATTTGCAGCAATTCCCGGATTTTACCGGTGAACGGTTTGCTCTTGGCGCCAATATCGCGGAACTCCTGAGCTGGGTAACTGCGCACCAGGATAAGCACGTCGTCGTGCTGGCGTCTGGCGATCCGCTGTTCTACGGCATTGGGACGCGCATGGTGGCGCATTTTGGCATTGAGAATGTGCGGATAATTCCCGGTATTAGCGCGGTGCAGTACCTGTGCGCGCAGTCCGGTATTGATATGAACGATATGTGGCTGACCAGTAGCCATGGCCGCAGCGTCTGTTTCGACGAGCTGGCGCGGCATAACAAGGTGGCGATGGTGACTGATGCGCTGTGTGGCCCGCGTGAAATCGCACAGCAGCTCATTGCCCGAGGCAAGGGGCATCGCTGGATGGTGATTGGCGAAAACCTGGCGATGGAAAACGAACAGATCCATTTCCTGCCTGTGCGTGAAGTTAACGCTGACTATGAGATGAATACAGTGGTGATCCTTGATGAAAGATGAGCTGTTTCTGCGTGGAGAGAAAGTGCCGATGACCAAAGAAGCGGTACGCGCACTTGCCCTCTCAAAACTTGAATTACACCGCGCCAGTCACCTGATTGATATTGGCGCCGGAACCGGCAGCGTGTCGATAGAAGCCGCGTTGCAATATCCCGGATTACGTGTAACGGCCATCGAACGTAACCCGGCGGCGCTTAGGTTGCTGGATGAAAACCGCCAGCATTTTGCCTGCGCAAATATCGATATTTTTCCCGGTGTTGCACCCATGACCATCACGGAAAAGGCTGATGCCATCTTCATGGGCGGCAGCGGCGGCCATCTGACCGAACTGATTGACTGGTCGATGCGCCAATTGCATCCCGCAGGGCGTTTGGTGATGACGTTTATCCTCCAGGAAAACCTCAACACCGCGCTGGCACATCTGGACCATCTTGGCGTACAGGGAGTGGATTGCCTGCAGTTACAGGTTTCCTCGCTTGCCACGCTTGGCAGTGGTCACTATTTCAAACCGAATAACCCCGTATTTGTTATCGCCTGTCAGAAGGAAGGAAACCATGTCTGAGATTTTTGATCCCCGTAGCGTGTGGTTTGTTGGCGCAGGTCCTGGCGATCGCGAGCTGATTACCCTCAAAGGTTACCGGTTGCTGCAGCAGGCGCAGGTTGTTATCTACGCCGGATCGCTGATTAACACTGAACTGCTGGAGTATTGCCCTGCCGGTGCTGAATGTCACGACAGCGCTGAACTGCATCTGGAGCAGATCCTTGATCTGATGGAAGCTGGAGTGAAAGCGGGCAAGACCGTTGTGCGCCTGCAAACCGGCGATGTCTCGTTGTACGGTTCCGTACGCGAGCAGGGTGAGGAGCTGACCAAACGTGGGATTGACTGGCAGGTGGTGCCTGGCGTCAGCGCGTTCCTCGGCGCGGCGGCGGAGCTGGGTGTTGAGTACACCGTACCTGAAGTTTCACAGAGTCTGATCATTACGCGCCTGGAAGGCCGCACCCCGGTACCGGAACGTGAACAGTTGGAGTCTTTTGCCAGTCACCAGACATCTATGGCGATTTATCTTTCCGTCCAGCGCATTCATCGGGTGGCTGAGCGTCTGATTGAAGGCGGCTATCCGGCGACCACACCTGTGGCGGTGATCTATAAAGCAACCTGGCCGGAAAGCCAGACCGTGCGCGGGACCCTGGCGGATATTGGCGACAAGGTTCGCGATGCGGGCATCCGTAAAACGGCCCTTATTCTGGTCGGTAATTTCCTGGGCTCGGAGTATCACTACTCCAAACTCTATGCGGCGGACTTTAGCCATGAATACCGTAAAGCCTGAGTCAATTGCGCTTTTTTGCCTGACTCCTGGCGGCGTTGTGCTGGCGAAACGTCTGGCTGCCATGCTGCCGGTTACCTGTTTTACCAGTGAAAAGCTGCTGGAGGAGGGGTTTATTCCCTTCGAAAACGGCTTTGCGAATACCGCCCGCGAAGCGTTTACGAATTACTCGGCGCTGATTTTTATCGGGGCGACCGGCATTGCGGTGCGCGTGCTGGCTCCACTGGTCAACGACAAGTTTTGCGATCCGGCGGTGGTGGTTATTGATGAACGTGCTCAGCACGTCATCAGCCTGCTCTCCGGCCACGCGGGCGGTGCTAATGCGTTGGCGCGTTATCTGGCGGGCATGTTGGGCGCCGACCCGGTTATCACCACTGCGACGGATGTGAACGATATGGCGGCGCTGGATACGCTGGCATTTCAACTCAACGCCCGGATGAGTGATTTCCGTTCGGCGGTGAAGATCGTGAATCAGATGCTGGTCAGCAATAAACGGGTTGGTCTGTGGTGGGATGACGAACTGACTCAGGATGTCAGCCATTGCGACCGGCGCGGATTTATTACGGTCACCGATCTCAACCAGCTCCCCGAACTGGATGCGTTGGTGTGCATCACCTTACGCACCAATTTACCTGACCTGCCTGTTCCGCACTGGAAACTGGTGCCACAGCGGGTTGTAGCCGGAATTGGCTGTCGCCGTGATACGCCGTTCCCGCTGCTGGCTGCGCTGCTTGCCCGGCAACTTGAAGCCCAACAGCTCGATCCGTTGGCGCTAAAAGCGATTGGCAGCATCACGCTGAAAAAAAATGAACAGGGACTTATCCAACTGGCTTCGTGCTGTCGTGTTCCTTTCGAAACCTTTACTGCTGACGCGCTGCGTGAGCATGAGCACCGTTTTCCGGCCTCATCGTTTGTGCGCAAAACGGTGGGTACAGGAAGCGTTTCCGGTCCTGCAGCCTGGCTGTTGAGCCACGGAAAACTGTTAGGCGAGACCCTGCGAGAACAGGGCGTCACTATCACTTTGGGAGTATCACACTGATGTTAAGCGTAATTGGAATTGGCCCTGGCTCGCAGGCAATGATGACCATGGAAGCCGTTGAAGCACTGCAGGCAGCGGAAATCATCGTTGGCTATAAAACCTACACCCATCTGGTAAAAGCGTTCACTGGCGACAAGCAGGTGATCAAAACCGGGATGTGCAAAGAGATTGAACGCTGCCAGGCGGCGATCGAACTGGCGCAGGCGGGGCACAACGTGGCGCTGATCAGCAGCGGTGACGCAGGGATTTACGGTATGGCCGGGCTGGTGCTCGAGCTGGTCAGCAAGCAAAAGCTGGATGTGGAGGTCAGGTTAATCCCTGGCATGACCGCCAGTATTGCCGCCGCCTCTTTGCTGGGCGCACCGCTGATGCACGACTTCTGCCACATCAGCTTAAGCGATCTGTTAACGCCGTGGCCGGTTATCGAAAAACGTATCGTTGCCGCCGGTGAGGCAGATTTTGTTATCTGTTTCTACAACCCGCGCAGCCGGGGTCGCGAAGGTCATCTGGCGCGCGCATTTGAGCTGTTATCTGCCAGCAAGAGCGCACAAACGCCGGTCGGTATTGTGAAGTCTGCCGGACGTAAAAAGCAGGAAAAATGGTTAACCACGCTCGGTGAAATGGACTTTGAACCGGTTGATATGACCAGCCTTGTGATCGTGGGTAACAAAACAACCTATGTTCAGGACGGCCTGATGATCACGCCACGAGGTTATGTGCTGTGAATTACGGTGATGTGCTGGTCATGGGCGGCACCAGCGATGCGCGCATGCTGTGCCAGCAACTGGATGCGGCAAACGTGGCCTACACCCTGTCAGTTGCCACCCCAACGGGGAAACAGCTGGCGGGAGACATCAAAGGCCAGGTGCGCTGTGGGCGTCTGGAACGTGAACAAATGATTGCCTGGCTACAGGAAAACCGGACGCGCTGGGTGATCGATGCCTCGCATCCGTACGCCGAGGTAGTGAGCCGCAACATCATGAGCGCCTGCGAAGCGGCGGGCGTACTGCTGAGCCGCTACCAGCGCCCTGAGCAGTTGAGCGGATTAACTCACCCGCACCTGTATACCGTACAAAGTATTCCGCAAGCCTGTGAGGTGGCGCGACGCTTTGGCGATCGCGTGCTGCTGACGACCGGCAGTAAAGATCTGGCCATCTGGCGCGAAGGGTTGCCTGAAAAAACGCTGCTGGCGCGCGTTCTGCCTGTACCTGAGGTCATTCAGCAATGCGCGGATCTGGGATTTGGCGTCGGTGAAATCTTCGCACTGTGCGGGCCGTTTAGCGCCGAGTTCAACGCCGCGTTTTATCGCCAGTGTCAGGCTGATGTGGTGATCACTAAGGCTTCAGGCGCTGAAGGTGGTTATCAGGAAAAGGTTCAACCCTGTCTGGATGCCGGTATCCCCTGCATCGTGATTACACGTCCGGCACCGTTGGTGACGGGAGAAGAGTTACTGGAAAGTCAGGCCGCCTTTGGGGCGCGTTTAACGCGCTGGCTGGCCGCTGCTTAAGGAGTTAGAGATGAAAAAGGCGCTTCTGGTGGTCAGCTTTGGCACCAGCTATCACGACACCTGCGAGAAAAATATTGTGGCCTGTGAGCGCGATCTCGCAGCCAGTTGCCCCGACCGCGACCTGTTCCGGGCGTTTACCTCCGGGATGATTATCCGCAAGCTCAAGCAGCGCGACGG
Organism: Citrobacter sp. Cpo030; assembly: GCF_030333005.1. Lineage (NCBI taxonomy): Bacteria > Pseudomonadati > Pseudomonadota > Gammaproteobacteria > Enterobacterales > Enterobacteriaceae > Citrobacter > Citrobacter sp. Cpo030. Next base: position 391,763 of record NZ_JAOWGT010000043.1, read on the forward strand.
CATTGAAATCGACACGCCGCTGCAGGCTCTGCAAAAGCTGGCGGAGCAGGGGTATCAGGATGTGGCTATTCAGTCGCTGCACATTATCAATGGCGACGAATACGAAAAAATTGTCCGCGAAGTGCAAAGTATGCGTCCGCTGTTTTCACGCCTGACGCTGGGTGTACCGCTGCTCAGCAGCCATGAAGATTACGCCCAGCTGATGCTGGCGCTGCAACAGCAGATGCCGACGCTTGGCGAAAATGAAAAAGTGGTGTTTATGGGACACGGCGCCAGCCACCATGCATTTGCCGCCTATGCCTGTCTCGACCACATGATGACGGCGCAGCGCTTTCCGGCGCGGGTTGGAGCGGTGGAAAGCTACCCGGAAGTGGATGTGCTGATTGAAAGTTTATCTCAGGAAGGGGTGACTGCGGTGCATCTGATGCCGCTGATGTTAGTTGCTGGCGACCATGCCATCAACGACATGGCCTCCGACGAAGATGATTCGTGGAAAACGTTGTTCAATGCGGCCGGGATACCGGCTACGCCGTGGCTCAGTGGTCTGGGTGAGAACCCGGCGGTTCGCGCCATGTTCGTGGCACATTTACAGCAGGCGCTTAATGTGGCGCTGGAGGAAGCAGCATGAGCGGAAAACTGTACGCATTAAGCACCGGGCCAGGTGCTTCCGACTTGATTACCGTGCGTGCCGCACGCACGCTGGGCACGCTGGATATTCTCTATGCGCCTGCCGGGCGTAAAGGCGGCGACAGTCTGGCATTGTCGATTGTACGTGAGTACATCGGCGAGCAGACCGAAGTCCGCTGCTGCCATTTTCCCATGAGTGCCGACAGCGCTGAAAAAGAGGCCGTCTGGGATGAAGTTGCTGCTGCGCTGGTTCAGGAAGTCGAGGCCGGTAAGCAGGTGGGGTTTATTACTCTCGGCGATGCGATGCTGTTCAGCACCTGGGTCTTTTTACTTCAGCGTATTGGTTGTCCTGACTGGCTGGAAATCGTCCCTGGCGTGACCTCTTTCGCGGCGATTGCCGCGCGTTCCAAAACGCCGCTCGCCATGGAGCAACAGTCATTGGCAGTGGTCTCCTGTACCGCACCGGAAGCGGAAATCCAGCAAGCGTTAAAACAGCATGACAGTCTGGTGTTGATGAAAGTGTACGGTCGTTTTGCGCGTATTAAAGCGCTGCTACAACAAGAGGGTTTGTTGGACTGTGCATTAATGATGTCTGAAGCCACGCTGCCAGGTGAACAGTGCTGGCGTCATCTCGATGAGGTGAGCGACGATCAGCCGCTGCCTTATTTCTCGACCATTCTGGTCAATAAACAGTGGGAGTATGCACAATGAAGCTTGAACAACAGCTAAAACAGCTGTCTTTCAGCGGGTTGGCTGCGGCGCTATTACTGATGATTGTTCCTGAACAAGCGTTCGCCATGCACATTATGGAAGGTTTCTTGCCGCCGATGTGGGCGCTGGCCTGGTGGCTGCTGTTTTTACCCTGCCTGTGGTACGGGCTGGTACGTCTGCGCCAAATTGTGCAGGAGGATAACCACCAGAAGGTTTTGCTGGCCCTGTGTGGCGCTTTTATTTTTGTGCTGTCGGCGCTGAAAATTCCTTCCGTTACAGGAAGCTGCTCACATCCTACCGGTGTAGGCCTGGCGGTTATCCTGTTTGGACCGGGCGTGGTTGCCATCCTTGGGGCGATTGTCCTGCTGTTCCAGGCTCTGCTGCTGGCACACGGTGGTTTAACGACGCTCGGCGCGAACGGCATGTCGATGGCGGTAATTGGCCCGGTAGTGGGTTACATGGTGTGGAAAATGGCCTGCCGCGCAGGGCTGCGTCGTGATGTCTGCGTCTTTCTGTGTGCGATGCTGGCGGATCTCGTCACCTATTTCGTGACCTCGGTACAGCTGGGCGTTGCGTTCCCGGATCCCTCTGCTGGCGCTACCGGTTCAATCATTAAGTTCATGGGGATTTTCTGTCTGACGCAGATCCCAATTGCGATTGCGGAAGGGTTACTCACCGTGCTGATTTACGATCAGCTAACCAAACGCCAGTTGATAACCGCACAAGGGCATTAACGATGAAAAAGACGCTGATTATATTGGGCATGGTAGTGGCGCTGGTGATCCTGCCATTCTTTATCAACCACGGTGGGGAGTACGGCGGTTCAGACGGTGAGGCGGAAAGTCAGATTCAGGCTATTGCCCCGCATTATGAACCCTGGTTCCAGCCGTTGTATGAACCTGCAAGCGGTGAAATTGAAAGTCTGCTGTTTACGCTCCAGGGATCGCTGGGCGCAGCCGTGATTTTCTACATCCTGGGTTACACCAAGGGTAGGCAACGCCGTGATGACCGGGCTTGACAGGCTTAGCTATCAAAGCCGTTGGGTTCATGTCTCGCCGGTGCGGAAATTTCTGCTCTGGCTGGTGATGATGATTCTGGCGTTTACTCTGCCCCCATTGGGGCAGGGTATTGAGCTTTTACTTATTGCCGCGCTGAGCTGCTGGCTGCTGCGTATTTCCTTCTGGCGCTGGTGCCGTTGGATGGCATTACCGTTTGGTTTTCTCACGGTTGGCGTGGTGACCATTTTGTTTAGCATCAGCCGCGATCCACAGACGCTGTTGGCCAGCATACCTGTGGGAAGTTACTGGTTGGGGATCAGCGCACCAGGTCTGGTAACCGCCAATGAAACCTTCTGGCGCAGCCTTGCCGCGCTGGCGGCAACTTTCTGGCTGGTGCTGAATCTGCCGTTTCCGCAATTAATTATCTTACTCAAACGCGCGCATGTTCCTCGCCTGCTAACTGAGCAGATCCTGCTGACCTGGCGGTTTATTTTTATCCTGTTAGACGAGGCGCTGGCTATTCATCGCGCACAAACGCTGCGTTTTGGTTATCGTAGCTTGCCGTTGGGCTACCGCTCTCTGGCAATGCTGGTGGGATTGCTGTTTACCCGCGTGTTGATCCGCTACCAGCAAATGACCACCACACTGGATATCAAACTGTATCAGGGTGATTTTCACCTGTAAGGAAAAGTATGCTTGCCACCTCAGCGCTTTGGTTTCGCTATCAGGATGACCCGATCCTCAAAGGGCTAACGCTGGATTTTTCTACGCATGCCGTCACCGGGCTGGTAGGCGCTAATGGTTGCGGGAAATCCACGCTGTTTATGAACCTGAGTGGCTTATTGCGCCCACAGCAAGGGGCGGTGATGTGGCAGGGCAAACCGCTGGATTACAGCAAGCGCGGCCTGCTGGCGCTGCGTCAACAGGTGGCAACGGTATTTCAGGACCCCGATCAACAAATCTTTTATACCGATATCGACAGCGATATCGCCTTTAGCCTGCGCAATCTTGGGGTGGATGAAGCTGAAATCGCTCGCCGCGTGGAAGATGCGCTTACGCTGGTCGACGCCCAGCATTTTCGCCATCAGCCCATTCAGTGTTTAAGCCATGGGCAAAAAAAACGCGTAGCGATTGCCGGGGCGTTGGTGTTGCAGGCGCAGTATCTGCTGCTGGATGAACCTACTGCTGGCCTTGACCCATCAGGCCGCACGCAGATGATTGAGATTATCAAACGCATCGTAGCGCAAGGAAATCACGTCGTAATTTCCAGCCATGATATCGATCTTATCTATGAAGTCAGCGATGCGGTGTACGTTTTACGCCGGGGCGAAGTGCTCACGCACGGCGCGCCTGGCGACGTTTTCGCCCGTACGGATCTTATTGAACAAGCGGGATTAACTCAGCCCTGGCTGGTGAAGCTGCATACCGAGCTGGGCTTCCCGCTGTGTAAAACAGAGGCTGAATTTTTTAGCTGTATGCGAGAGAACGCACTGAAGGAGGCGTCATGACGCAGGCAATAATGTTGCAGGGAACGGCATCTGATGTGGGTAAAAGCGTATTGGTCGCCGGGCTGTGTCGTATTTTTTATCAGGATGGACTGCATACCGCGCCGTTCAAATCGCAGAACATGGCGCTGAACTCTGGCATTACGCCAGAGGGAAAAGAAATGGGCCGCGCGCAAATTTTTCAGGCTGAAGCCGCAGGTATTACGCCAGATGTGCGTATGAACCCGGTGCTGCTTAAACCGACCAGCGATCGAAAAGCGCAGGTGGTGCTGATGGGCAAAGTGGCGACCGATATGGACGCGGTGAGTTACCACGAGTACAAGCCACGTCTGCGGGAACAGATCCTGTCAGTTTATAACAGCCTGGCGCAGGAGTTTGATGTGCTGGTGCTGGAAGGTGCGGGGAGCCCGGCAGAGATTAATCTGCGCGATCGCGATATCGTCAATATGGGTATGGCAGAGATGGCGCAGTGCCCTGTCGTTTTGGTGGCGGATATCGATCGTGGCGGGGTGTTCGCCTCCATTTACGGCACGCTGGCGCTGTTGCACGATCACGAGCGCGCGCGGGTAAAAGGGGTGATCATCAACAAGTTTCGCGGTGATGTGACGCTGCTGCACTCCGGTATCGAGCAAATTGAAGCGCTGACCGGCGTTCCTGTACTGGGCGTGATGCCATGGCTGGATGTTGATCTGGAAGATGAAGACGGCGTTGCGCTGCAAAAGGGCAAGTATTTGCGCACTGACAAACGCGACATCGACATCGCCGTTGTTCAAATACCGCACATTTCTAACTTTACTGATTTCAATGCGCTTGCTGCGCAGCCGGATGTGCGCGTGCGCTATGTTCGTCAGCCTGAAGAGTTGGCGGGGGCCGATCTGGTGATTTTGCCGGGGAGTAAAAATACCCTTGGCGATCTGGTGTGGCTGCGTGAAAGCGGGATGGCACATGGCGTCGTGCAATTACATCGTAATAACGTACCGGTGGTGGGGATTTGCGGCGGCTATCAAATGCTCGGTGACACCATCATTGATGAAGTAGAGTCGGGACTCGGTACGCTGCCGGGGCTGGGCTTGCTCAATACAGTCACCCATTTTGCCCAGCACAAAACCACGACCCTGGTTGAGGGAAAAATGTCCTCATCGCTGCCTGACTGGTTGGCGGGCACGGCGGGGTTATCCGTTCGCGGTTATGAAATTCATATGGGCGAAACAGCATTAACCGATGAATGCCGGTCGGTGATGACGTTGCACAAAGACGGCGGCAACGTTGCTGACGGCGCGGTCACTCCGGATGGCCTGGCGTTCGGCACCTATCTTCACGGTCTTTTCGACAGCGATGATTTCACCCGAGCGTTGATCAATGGCCTGCGAGAACGTAAAGGGTTAGCTCCGCTGGATTCCACCTTCCATTACGCGCAATATAAATCGCAGCAGTTTGATCTGCTGGCGGATGCGATGCGGCAACACATCGATATTGAGAAAATTTATACCATCATGCAGCAACACCGGGAGCCAGTATGATGATTCTGGTTACTGGCGGCGCGCGAAGCGGTAAGAGTCGGCATGCGGAAGCGCTGATCGCTGATTCCCCAAACGTTTTGTATATTGCGACTTCGCAGATTTTTGATGAGGAGATGGCTGCGCGAATTCAGCATCATCGCGATGGACGTCCTGCGCACTGGCGGACAGCCGAACGTTGGCAACATCTTGATGAACTGATCACGGACATGAACGATCCTCAGGAAGCTATTCTGCTGGAATGCATCACCACGATGGTGACCAACTTGCTGTTTGCGCTGGGCGGTGAAAGCGATCCGGACAGCTGGGATTACGCGGCGATGGAGCAGTCTATCGAAGGTGAAATCCGTTCGCTGATCGCAGCCTGTCAGCGCTGCCCGGCAAAGATCGTGTTGGTCACAAACGAAGTGGGAATGGGGATTGTGCCGGAGAACCGTCTGGCGCGGCATTTTCGTGATATTGCAGGACGCGTGAACCAGCGACTGGCGGCGGCAGCGGATGAGGTCTGGCTGGTGGTATCAGGAATTGGAGTCAAAATTAAATGAGTAAGTTGTTCTGGGCAATGCTCTCTTTTATCAGTCGCTTGCCCGTTCCTGCTCGCTGGTCGCAAGGACTGGATTTCGAGCATTATTCCCGCGGTATTGTGATGTTTCCCCTGATTGGCGTCGTGTTGGGAGGGCTGACGGGGCTGGTCTTTATGGCGCTCCAGCCCTGGTGCGGTATTCCGTTGGCGGCCCTTTTTGCGGTGCTGACGCTGGCGTTGCTGACCGGGGGATTTCATCTGGATGGTCTGGCGGATACCTGTGACGGCATTTTTTCGGCGCGCCGACGCGAGCGGATGCTGGAAATCATGCGCGACAGTCGTCTGGGCACCCACGGTGGACTGGCGTTAATTTTCGTTTTACTGGCGAAGGTGCTGGTGGTGAGTGAACTGGCTTTGCGTGGCACGCCGATGCTGGCCGCGCTGGCAGCTGCATGTGTCGCCGGGCGAGGAACGGCGGTGTTGCTGATGTATCGGCATCGCTATGCCCGCGAAGAAGGGCTGGGCAACGTTTTTATTGGCAAAGTCACCGGGCGTCAAACCTGCGTTACGTTGGGATTAGCGGCGATCCTTGCCGCCGTGCTACTTCCCGGCATGCGCGGCGTGGCAGCGCTAGTTGTCACAATAGTGGCGATTTTTATTCTTGGGCAGTTATTAAAACGCACGTTGGGTGGGCAAACCGGCGATACGCTGGGCGCTGCCATTGAACTTGGCGAGTTGATTTTCTTGCTGGCTCTGCTCTGAGTCAGCCCACATACTGGAACCCTTATGCAGACTTTAACCTCTTTACTCCGCACGATCCCATCACCCGACAGTGCCGCGATGCTGCGTGCACAGCAGCATATCGACGGCTTGCTTAAGCCGCCGGGAAGTTTGGGGCGACTCGAATCTCTCGCCGTACAATTGGCCGGGATGCCTGGCCTGAAGGGTGTGCCGCATGTGAATGGCAAAGCGATGCTGGTGATGTGCGCCGATCACGGTGTGTGGGATGAAGGGGTTGCCGTTTCGCCTAAAGTTGTCACGGCTATTCAGGCTGCCAATATGACGCGTGGAACGACCGGCGTCTGCGTCCTGGCCGCTCAGGCGGGGGCGAAGGTCCATGTGATAGATGTTGGGATTGATGCTGAACCTATTCCCGGTGTGGTGAATATGCGTGTGGCACGCGGCTGCGGCAATATAGCCGAAGGTCCGGCAATGAGCCGTTCGCAGGCAGAAGAGCTGTTGCTGGAAGTCATCCGCTATACCCATGAACTGGCAAAAGACGGCGTAACGCTGTTTGGTGTCGGTGAGCTTGGTATGGCAAATACCACACCTGCGGCGGCCATTGTCAGTGTGCTGACCGGCAGTGATGCTGAGGAAGTCGTGGGTATTGGCGCTAACCTTCCTCTTTCTCGGCTGGGGAATAAGGTAGACGTTGTGCGCCGGGCAATTGCCGTCAATCAACCGGATCGCCTTGACGGTGTCGATGTGCTGGCTAAGGTTGGCGGGTTTGATCTTGTCGGTATGGCGGGGGTGATGCTTGGTGCGGCCTCCTGTGGCCTGCCGGTCGTGCTGGATGGTTTTCTTTCGTATTCTGCTGCTCTGGCGGCCAGCCAGATTGCACCGCAGATTAAACCCTACCTAATCCCGTCACACTTCTCCGCTGAGAAGGGTGCCCGCACCGCGCTGGCGCATCTTGAATTAGATCCTTATCTGAATATGGGGATGCGTTTAGGTGAAGGTAGCGGGGCCGCGCTGGCGATGCCGATTATTGAAGCTGCCTGCGCTATGTACAAAAATATGGGGCAGTTAGCCGCCAGCAATATTGTGCTTCCAGATGGTAAGGAAGCGTAGTTACCGCTCAACCTGAACCTCGCCTGATGGCGAGGTTTTTTTATGCGCAGATATGTCGTAACCCACTAAAACAGATAATAAAAGCTATACTTAACGGATATCTGTTGCGACGAAGGAAAGGAAAAAGATGCGTCGTGTAAAACTGCTTTGTTCACTCATTATGCTGCTTGCGAGTCAGGGCGCACTGGCGGTGAGTTATCCGCTGCCGCCAGAGGGGAGTCGCCTGGTGGGTAGTCCTTTGACTATTACGGTTCCACCAGGAAACACCAAGCCGCTGGAGGCATTTGCCGCTCAGTACGGGCAGGGGTTGAGCAATATGCTTGAAGCCAATCCGGGCGTCGATGTTTTTCTGCCTAAATCGGGTTCAACGCTGGTTGTGCCGCAGCAACTGATACTTCCGGATACCGTGCGCGAGGGGATTGTCATCAACGTCGCCGAGATGCGGCTTTACTATTATCCTGCTGGCAGCAATACGGTTGAGGTTTTACCCATTGGCATTGGTCAGGCGGGTAGAGAAACGCCGCGTAACTGGGTGACGGCGGTCGAACGTAAGCAGGAAGCACCAAGCTGGACGCCGACGCCAAATACCCGACGTGAATACGCCGCTCGCGGTGAAAGCTTGCCGGCTTTTGTTCCTGCCGGGCCAGAAAATCCGATGGGCCTGTATGCAATTTATATTGGCAGGCTTTATGCCATTCACGGGACAAATGCCAATTTCGGTATTGGTTTGCGGGTAAGTCAGGGGTGCATCCGTTTGCGGAATGATGACATCAAGTACCTGTTTGATACGGTGCCTGTAGGGACGCGTGTACAATTAATTGACCGACCGGTGAAATACAGCGAAGAGCCGGACGGTAGTCGCTGGGTGGAAGTACATGAGCCGCTGTCACGAAACCGTTCGGAATACGAGTCTGACAGAAAGGTGCCTTTGTCAGTCACTCCCGCTTTGCGCACCTTTATCAGCGGGAATGACGTGGATGTGAGCCGCGGAAGTCAGGCACTGGAAAGGCGCTCCGGTATGCCGGTGAACATCAGCCTGGTACAGAAGCATTATTAATTTTCAGGGCGACTTTGTTGACCTTCAGGTCGGATGGGTCGCTTTTTTAATTTGATACTGCCCCATTTTTACCACGCCAATATGGTCAGCCATTAGTTGGGCTTCGTGTTCACTGTGGGTAACCAACAGCGCTGTTTGCCCGGCGGCGCGCAAAATATCCCGTACCTCGTTGCCAAGACGCTCACGTGTGCGCTTGTCCAGGCTGGAGAAGGGTTCATCCAGCAACAGGATTTCCGGATGTGGCGCCAACGCGCGCGCAAGTGCGATACGCTGTTGTTGCCCGCCGGAAAGCTCATGCGGATAGCGGTTGGCATGGCTGTGTAACTCCACCATTTTCAACAGCTCAGTCACTCTGGCCTGTTGTTCCTCACGCGGCATGCGACGCAATCCAAAGGCCACATTTTGCTGCGCGGTCAGATGGGGGAATAACGCATATTCCTGGAAGACCATGCCGACATGACGTTTTTCCGGTGGCAGATGAACGCCGGGACCGGCAACACGTCGCTGTGACACATAGATCTCTCCGTTTTGCAGGCGTTCAAATCCGGCAACTGCGCGTAGTACCGTGGTTTTTCCGCAGCCTGAAGCACCCAGCAGACAGGCAATTTCACCTTTACGTACCGACATTGAAAATCCGCTCAGTACCGATTGCTGGCTGTTGCCATAAGCAACGTGTACATCCTCGAGTCGTAATGCAATTTCTGACATTGTTGCTCTCTTAACCACGGCGAGTCATTTGGTGACGCACCAACAAAATAACCGGTAGCGTGCCAGCTAAAACAATCATTAGCGCGGCGATAGCACCTTCTTCATAGGTTCCACGTGCGGCTTCCGCATACAGTAACGTTGCCAGCGTTTCAAAATTGACCGGGCGCAAAAGCAACGTTGTTGGCAGCTCTTTCATGGCATCAGCAAAAACCAGCAGGGCACTGCTGACTAATGCCGGGCGCAGCAGGGGAAAATGGACTCGTGCAAACGTCCCCGCACCATTCTCGCCTAACAGACGAGACGCCTGTTCCAGCGAAGGTGGAATGCGGCCCAGACCAGAATCCAGCGCGCCAATGGCAATCGCCTGGAATCGCATGGCACAACAAATTACCAGCAGGATCCCTGCGGACATCAGCGGCAGACCGCGAACATCCAGTAAATCGGCCAGCCAGCGGTCGACAGCCATGGCGGGGGGTAAAAAACCAATCGCCAGAATTGTGCCGGGAACCGCATAGCCTAAAGAGGCCAGACGCATCACGCCGCGACGAAATCCCGGCATGGCGTTGTCTGCGGCGCTATGGCGGGCGCTCCAGGCCACCAGCATACTGACACAAACCACCACCAGCGTGGTTCCCGCTGCCAGCGATAGCGTATTTTGCAATGCTGACAGTAACGAAGAGGAAAGGGGGTTCTCATCGCCTATGCGTTTGGCGCTTTCCCACATTAAAAACAGTACCGGTGCCAGAAAACCCAGTACAACCGGCAGTGAAATAACGCCACCGAGTAGCCAACCGCGCCAGCCCTGCACGCGCGAAGGTTGAATTTCCCGCAGGCTGCGGCTGCTGAATCCTTGTTTTCTGCGACCATAAAATTCCAGTGTCAGAATCAGGAATATAAACATCAGCATCATGCAGGCAATTTGCGCCGCAGCAGATAAATCAGAACGCGAGATCCATGTGGTGTACACGGTAACGGTTAACGTCTGTACCCCGAGAAACTCCGATGCGCCAATATCGTTGAGCGTTTCCAGCAGTGCCAGGCTGATCCCAACGGCCAGTGCCGGACGGGCCATGGGCAAAGCAACACGAAAAAAGGTTCCGGTTGCGCTGCATCCCAGCGTGCGTGCGGCTTCCAGTAAATGGGCGGGCTGGCTGATAAACATAGCGCGGGTTGTCAGATACACGTATGGGTAAAGCACTAATCCGAGCAGGATGATTGCGCCGGAAAGTGAGCGTAAATCTGGCAGCCGGAACTGTCTTGGGCTGTCAAAGCCCAGTAAAAAACGGATAAAGGTTTGCAGGGGGCCAATCGGATGCAGCAGATCGAGCCACGCAAAGGCCACAATGTAGGTTGGCATTGCCAGCGGCAACAGTAACGCCCAGCTAAGAATTTTACGTCCAGGAAAATCCCATGCCGTTACCGCCCATGCGCTGCCTACGCCAATCACACCGACCATCACCGCGACACCGGCTAATAACAGCACGGTATTTTTTAGTGCGGCAGGCAGTACATACGTCAGGAGATTATCCCAGTGAGATAAATCGGCCTGGGTAGCCTGCCAAATTAGCGCAATGATCGGTGTCAGAACGCCAAGCGCTACGCACAGTGCGCCAAGATGTAGCGGCGTTAATAATGACTGCGGCCCGGAAACCAGGCCGCGTAACGTCGGAAACTGCAGAGGTTTATTGATCGAATCCAACTTTATCTACCAGCAGACTAGCTTGTTTACGATATTTAACGATTTCGGTTAACGGCGTTTTATCGACGTCGATTTCACCAATAGTTGCACTGATAACCGGATCAAGCGTCACGCCTTTCAGTACCGGGTATTCGAAGTTCGCTTTCGCATACTGCTGCTGGGCAGGTGCGGAAACCAGATATTCCATCAGCTTAACGGCATCGGCTTTATTTGGCGCATAGCGGGCTACAGCTGCGCCACTGATGTTGACGTGTGTACCGCCATTTTCAAAGGTGGGTTTAACGACTTTAATCGCATCGCCCCACTGACGTGCATCACTGCCTTCTTTGGCGTTTTTCATATGGCCGACGTAATAGGAGTTGGCGAGACCAATATCGCAAATTCCGCCGAGAATATCGCGAGCAACATCGCGGTCGCCACCGGTAGCTTTACGCGCCAGGTTAGCTTTCACACCGCGCAGCCATTCTTCGGTCTTTGCTTCGCCGTGGTGAGCGATCATTGCGGCGATCAGCGCCGTGTTATAAGGATGCTGTCCGGAACGAATACAGACTTTACCTTTGTACTCAGGGCTGGCGAGTTGCTCGTAATGCCAGTTATCGATTGGCAGTGACTTCTCGGCATACAGCACGCGGGCACGCATCGACAGCGCAAACCACTGATTATCTGCGCCGCGCAGATTAGCCGGAATAGCGGTTTTCAGTGCTTCTGACTCTACTGGCTGAGTTACACCCGCTTCCACTAAATCAATGAGATTACCGGCATCGACGGTCATCAGCAGGTCGGCAGGTGAATTTTTACCTTCAGCTTTAACGCGCTCAAGCATACCGTCCTTGATATAGACCGTACTGACTTTGATGCCGCTGGTTTTGGTCCAGCTATCAAGCAAAGGCTGGATCAGACCCGGTTCACGGGTGGTATAGAGCGTTAACGTTTCCTGAGCGAAAGCCGGTAGGCTAACAGAGAAGACCAGGGCAGAGGCAAGTGTGATACGGCGCAGTCCGGCGCGAGGCAGAGAATTCATCGTTTATATCCCAGAGTAATTGGAACGTACAGTGAACCGAGCGGGGGCTCGTTCCTTTGGCTCGCGTACAATAAATGATAATCACTAGCACTTACAATAATTGCAAAGTTTAAACGATTTACATTTACATAACTTTAATCAACGTTGTGATGTGGCATGTAACAGCGGTGCAGAGCAGGCAGGGGGCTTATTAGAGTGTTTTTTATAGCGACCGGAAAAGCAAAAAGCCTGCTTAGTTTCCTAAGCAGGCTTCTTAAATATGGCTCCTCTGACTGGACTCGAACCAGTGACATACGGATTAACAGTCCGCCGTTCTACCGACTGAACTACAGAGGAATCGTGTGAACGAGGCGCATATTACTGACCTCACCATGAGGTGTCAACAGTAAAATTAGCACGTCATTTCAATTGGTTAATTAATCTTCAAATTCAGCGTTAATGCACATTTGGTGAGCGACAATGGCCACCTTAGCGGGTATCGCGTAACCGCTCCATGGGGTTCTGGCGGTAAAATTGAATGAAACGTTGCCATAAGGCCGGAAAACGTGGTGCAAATAATTCAGGGGCACTGAAGAAATACTCCGATAGAACGGCAAAGCATTCGGCAGGATCGGTCGCTGCGTAGGCATCTATACTGCACGCGGTTTCACCGACCAGATCAATTTCATCCTGAATGTTATTCATTGCGGCATGCAGGTCGTGCTCCCAACTGGCGATATCGCGCAGGGGGATTGCCGGAACACCGCTGGCACGGTCGCCATTACGCATATCAAGCTTATGTGCCACTTCATGGATGATCAGATTAAAGCCGGAGGCATCAAAAGAATCCTGAATGTCGAGCCAGTTAAGGATTATCGGACCTTGTTGCCAGCTCTGCCCGGACTGTACAACGCGTTGATTATGCACCAGCCCAATATCGTCCTCCCATTCATCGTCTACGACAAACGGGGCAGGGTAGATGAGAACTTCATGAAACCCGTCGAGCCACTCGATCCCTAATTCCAGAACAGGTAAACAGAAAAGCAGCGCAATGCGCGCGCTTTTCAGTGGGTCAAGTTCAAACCCCTGAAGCGCTACCAGTCTTTTTTGCTGTAAAAAGCGCTCGGCCAGGGCGATAAGCCTGGCTTGTTCTTGCTCGGTGAGATTCACCAGAAGAGGAATAGCCAGGGCGTCGTCCCACGGCCAGTCGTCACTCCGGGTTGTTTCTTGCTCTTTCCAGGGCCACTTAATCATCGTTTTGCTCGCAAACTCGTCACTTGAACGAAATTGACGGAACGGGGTCTGTTAAAATGCCAAATTACCTGGCATCATGGCAACCGCCAAAACGGAGAGATGCCAGAGCGGCTGAATGGACCGGTCTCGAAAACCGGAGTAGGGGCAACTCTACCGGGGGTTCAAATCCCCCTCTCTCCGCCACTATTCAAACACTTAGCTCAATTCCTTTCAACGACTCATGTCACACTTGGTATAGTGTTGGTATACTTTCTTGGTATATTCCTTTAGCTTTTTGAATTCAATACTCATCTTTCATACCCACATTTCCCGCAAGAGTAAATTTCTTGATACAATGTTCTTCGTTTAGAATGTCCCAATGATCTAAACGCAACTAGCTTAAGCCTGTATCCGTTCTGATGCTTATGCTGTGGTGTGAAGGGACAACTTAACCATCTTGATTCTAAAACCTGCGTTGTGTTTGTTGCATTTGGTGATCGCATTTATTCAATACATAAAATGTGATGACTCATAAGGGGATTTTCCTATACAATCACTTGCAACTGAATTTTAGTTGCAAACATGCTCTTGATGGATATACTTGATGAGTAAAAGCAAGAAACTAAGGGAGCGGCTTGGAGCGCTGCCAAAGGATTTTACCTGGGAAGAGCTTGTTACACTTCTTGGTCAGTATGGTTTTAAAGTTTTAAACGGTTCTGGTTCAAAGAGAAAGTTTGCTAATGATCACGGTAGGTTAGTGTCATTTCATTGCCCACACCCCGGCAATATAGTGAAAGGGTACATACTCAAGGAAGTAAAAACTCTTTTAGATGAGCTAGATAATTATGAGTAATATGCTGAAATATAAAGGTTATTTTGGAAGTGTTGAGTTTTCTTTAGAAGATAGAGTTCTTCATGGAAAAATTCAATGCGTCAATGACCTTGTTACTTACGAAGCTGAGAATCTAGATGGCCTACAACTTGCTTTTGAAGAAGCTGTTGATGATTATTTGGATACATGCAAGGCCTTGAACAAAGAGCCAGAAAAACCAATGAGCGGTACTTTTAATGTCCGTATCGGCTCAGAACTCCATAAAAAGGTCTATTTAGCAGCTTGTGCTGAAGGTAAGAGCCTTAATGATTATGTAAAAACGGCGATCGAAGAGAAAGTCGCTGGTAAAAAAGAATTCCATTTCCACTTCGAAAAACGCGAAAGAACAGAAGTTTTCACTCATGAATACGTCTCAAGGTCAGAGCGTGAAACCAAGTGGAGAGGAGATATTGAAAAAGGGACTCGCCACTGATGTTGGAAAAAATCAAATACCAGGGTTTTACAATCTCTGCGTCTCAATTTATTGAGCACAAGGATAGTGAAGGTGGGCGCTTTAAACTGCTTGTCAGCGACAGTGAGTTTGCTTCTGGATATGACGAGGAACAAAAAAAATGCTGGGCACAACTGGCAATAGAAGCCTCGATCAAGGGATATGACGACGATGCATTAATCGATCCGGACGAACCTGACGAAGAAGGTTTGGCTTTCGAAGTTAATCTGAAAATTGACGTTTTCTATGATATTGACGGAGATAAGCCAATTGAGGAAGAATTTTATGAGTCAAACTTATGGTTCTTCGAAAATTTCACGTCCATCACACTGAAGCTGGCATTTGAGTCAATATTAGAACGTACTCCAATGCGAACCATCAAGCTTCCATGGTCAGTTCCATTGGTTGCTGTAGAAGAATAAAGATTAAGCCCTGCTGAGAACAGGGCTTAGGGGGCGGAAAGTCTGAGAAACTTTCCGGTGTGTATGGAGGTAACCCAGCCGCTACACTTATGTTGACAAACGGAGTTTAGCTGCTCTCCTGACAATACGCAACCTGTATGGGTTTACAGGTCTGCAGGGAAAGATAGCTAATGGCTACTACGACCTGTACTAAATGCGGGAATACTTGCGAAGTCATCTTCCGCTACACCGTATGTGTAGATGGAGTTGTTAGGCACGCAAAAAAAGGAAAACCTTTTCCTATTCCTCTATGCAACTGTTCTGAAAAGAAAGCTGCGTGATCTTTAGTCCAATTTAACCCGCTCAGGCGGGTTTTTTATTGCAGGTAAATCAAGAGTTGGTGTGACTTTCACTTTTCTGTCATAAACCACAACTTGGCTTTCAGTTTTGTGACCTGAGAATAGTTGTTTGTCCTTACTCGAGCCTTCGTAATCAGATATTCCCTTGGCTTTGAGATCATGAAATGTACACGGCAGTTTTCTATCTAGTTTTTTTCCTGCTGCTTCCCTTGCGGTTTCCCACAGATCGTTAAATCCACTTTTCGAATATTTAGTTTTTTTGCTGCTACATATAACCGTTTCCCGCCCACCCAGGGTTTTTGCAAGTTCGATGGCGTTATGAAGCCGTTCAGTCCAGACTTTTATTTGTTTAGTGCCGGTCTTTCCCTGCTGGATAAAAATGCCTTCCTCGCTTACTTGCGACCATTTGAGAGAAAGAACATCCGAAACGCGAGCCGCACATAAGTAAGATATCTCCATGCCAACCCGGAGAGCTGGTGCCGCCTCTTCATAAATTGCCTGATATTCTTCATCTGTCACGTACACGTCACGGGCTTTTAAAGAGAACTTGCGCACTCCTTTACATGGATTTCCTTTCACGTACCCTCTTTCATATCCCCATGAGAAAACACGCGACATCCCGCCGAGTTCCTGGTTTGCCTGGTTAATACTGCGTTGGCCACGTTTATCCATATAGATCCTGACCATCTCAATTTTTATGTCATCTGCTCGCATATTCCCGAACACTGGGACCAGGTTTTTTTCATACGACCTGTAATCAGTCTGTGTCCGCGGAGCCAGTTCAGCAAAAGCTGGGCTACTGGTGAATAACTTCCATAATTTAGAAAATGTCATTACGTCTGAACGCTTGGCTTTTTCTTCTTCATAACGCGCCCATAGCCGGGACATACTCGTCCCGGTAATAGGTGCAAGAGTTACGCTTTGTTTTGTTCCTTTTGGCTTCCACACATAGCTATAACGGTTTTTAGTTACGCGTGGCGGGAGGTGCTTGTCTTTAGGATCTTTTCTTGGTCTGCCCATTGATTGCGTCGTAATTTGGCTCAAGTGCAACATATTCATCGACCTTAGGTAATTCAGAAACTCCGGGATCAATACTTCTGCGCAATACAATTGGGCGGTTCCGCCCATCAGTGGTGAACGGTATGCCGTGACACCGCAGCTGTCGCTGCTGGTGGGTGTAGCGCTGATAGCCAGTAATTTCTGCAATTTCCTGAGGAGACAGTGTTAGTTCGTGCATAGCTCATCTCTCTGATGACCTGCCTGTAGAAACATACCAGGCAGGATCCGTAAATTGTGAAATTAGAAAATCAGTTTGCGGTCAGGCGTTGCCAGATTGCAGAGACGTATTTGACCTGGTGTCGGGCGTCAGAAAGCGCATTGTGCATGTCGCCTTCAAACGGGATATCGAAGCGCGGGTTGATACCGACAGATTTACCCAGTTCGACCATGGTCCTTACGTCCCTGTCATTCCAGAACGGAACAGCGAAGGGGGTATCTGTTAACGCGTATGCGCGGCGAAGAATGACGTTATCAAACGAACATCCATTACCCCATAATTGAACAGTGTGGCTACCGTTAGCAGCATTTTCAGCAATAAAGTCAGCCAGAAGTTCAAGGGATTCACGCAGCCCCATAGCTTCATCAACAAGAATGGCAGAGCGGGCTTCAGATGATTGTTTTAACCACCACTGAATTGTCGACGCATCTGGTTTCATGCCAAACGACATCGATGACTCCAGATTGACAACCTGGTAAAACTCGGCGCCAGTGTTACCAGTTGAAGGATCAAAAAATACAGCGCCGATAGAGACTATTGGGGCATCAGGACCGTTGCCCATGGTTTCCATATCAACCATTAGGTGAGTATAGAAAGCGTTCAGGGGAGCCGTTTCAATATGGTGAACGGGTTCATTATTCAGGGAAGCTGACGCGTCACCAGTTGCATCAGCGCTTTTAACTGGCAAAGCTGCTGCTTCGCCCTGAGGCACATCAGGATTGGCTTTGATTTCGCTGTTGTCAGTTTTTTCCATCTGCACATCGCTGGTGGTTTCCTCGGTATTGGCTTGATGTAATTTTTCTTCGACGGCGCGCTGGCGTACCTGGTCTACGACAGAAAGCGCCGGCGCCGGCTGGTTACCCATCAGGCCATCAATGGAGAAAACACCGTTGCCCATGTTGGCGATTTCTGGTTGCTCGGTTATTGCCTTCTGTTCAGCTGTGGACTTCTCTTTAATCTCGTTTTCCCAGCTTTTTTCTGGTACGTGACCGGCTGCCGCCAGGATTTCTTCAGTTGGGTGCTGGTGGTCGGTTTCAGTCAGGTTTTTTTTGATGTAACGGCTCAGCAGTTCCGGGAAATGGTGAGTGTTTTCTTCTGCACTACGAATAAGCGCGAAAATAGCGGCGCGGGAATAATCCAGGATGCCAGCGCGTTTGCGCAGGGCGGCGGACCACTCTTTGAACGGGCTTTCGTTTTTAGAAATGATTTCTTTTGCACGACGGAAAACGCCACCAGGAATATCGTAGATGTTGAAATCCATTGGAAGTGTGGCCAGCGCAATATCAATGTCCAGAGTATCCAGCGTGTGGACAAGTTGCGGGTTGCGATCGGTCTTATTGCCTCCACCAGCGTTGGTTCCGGAGTCAGTGCGCTGAATCTGCGACACACGATTGCCCTTACACCACTCTTTAACCAGCAGCCCACGGTCAATGTGTTCAGTGTTGAACCAGGCCTTAAAGAACTGAATGACGGTGACCAGATCAACTCGTTTTCCATCAACCGGAAAAACGGTTTTCAGCGCGCTGACAATCTTCCAGATATCGATCTCTGGCGCTTTCCTGAATGGTTCTACATTCTCGGCGGCAAGCAGCAGGTTCTGCACATAGCTGTTATCCACATCCAGCTCGAGTTCCTGAATGGTTTTCTTCTGCTCAGTATCAATATGGTAAGCATATTCTTCAGAAATAAACTGAGCTAAGAGGCGCTGGCGTAGCGGCAGAGTCGCAACGGTAATAAGCGCTGGCGTTACAGGTGGAGTGGCATGTTCATCACCCGCAACTCCTGCTTTCTTTTGATTAACCCACTCCTGAACGGTAAGAGCTCGCTTTTCTGGTTCTTCAATCCATTCGGTAATAAATTGCTCAAATGAAGCAACGGTATAGACCTGCTCACGGTCAAAGACTTCTTTTATTGCATTTGCCAGCTTCCACTCAACATGAGCAGAAAGCTCTTTCACCGACGGCACATTCGCAACGGCCAGTAACAGGTTTTGTACATAGAGATCATTTTCGTCCAGTTCCATTTGTCCGATCTGGATGTGCTGCGCTTCACTGATTTCCTTCTCTTCAGTGTCATTGACCAGGTGCGCAATCAGTCGCTGAGACAGGCGTAGGCGAGATATTGGGCGGAGCAACTCTTGTGCATCGCTGGTGGGTACATTGGCACTGGTAGTTTCAGGTTTTTGCTGGCTGCAAGTCTCCTGATTTTCATTATCCGGCTTCTGTTTCAGTTGCCACGTTTGCTGGTCTTCTGCCAGTTCGTAACGATCGCACCATGTGTCATCGAGTGTGCTTTCCTCAGGAAGATCGTCAACAACAAACCAGTTGGTGCGAACTGGTAATTGATAATCGGCACCACGACCGACGGCAATACCATTGTCTTCGAGAATATTGAGGATTTCGCGTTCTGCACGGGAATCTGATTTCGCAGAGAACCAGCAAAACAGGTTATTTGCCTCAGTTGCTTTCGCTTTGGCTTTAATAAGATACGCATACGTTAACATTGCGTTCGGGCTCCGTAGGATTGTAAGATACCCGGCAGCTGATGATCGCCGCCTAAGGTAGTGGTTATTGGTCAAAACTCGTTCCGGAAAGCTTTGGTCGGCTGACCGGGTACTTAACCCGCCTTGCGCGGGTTTTGTGCTTTATGGGGTAGGGGATTTTCCCTGCGCTAGCTGTGCGACGGGGACCCACTCCAGAGCATTCAGCACAGGCTCAAATGAATCAGGCGTGTGAGTAACGGCGCGAACGACGTCAGCCACGCTGGGGTTTGCTTTGCTAAGGTGATACCCGCCACCAGCGCCACGCTGGCTGGTGACGATTTCACTGCTGCGTAGCTTCGAGAAAATCTGCTCGAGGTAAGACACAGACAGCTTTGATTCCTTGCTGATTGATGCGATGGAAACCGGACTGCCGTTGTAAATTCTGTTGAGGATGGCAACCACCTGAACAGATGCCACCACACGTTTCATTCCAAATTCCATAGTCACTTCCTTACTGATGCTGGCAACAGCCATTGGTCAAACTCGTTATGAACGAACTGCAGTCTGTTGGTCGGCAGACGGGTCGCCCTTCTGGGCGAGCATGTAGCAAATCAGTCGAATGATTACTTCAATACGGTTTAGATGTACGGCCTGACACCGCACTGGTTTACGTGCGAAATCGATCATGGATTTATCCTCTTGCGTTGCCCTTGTCGCCAGGCTGGCGGAACGTTGAACCTGCTGCGTGTTAATACTTGTCATCTCATCCGGTGATTCGTATGCCGCCGGCAGCTACTTCGTGGGCGTCCTGCCTCGATGACGTTTTCGATAGAATGATTAAATCATTGGTTTAATGTTTGTGTCAATCATCAATTGATGCGGAGGCAAACATTTGCTTTATCAGTCGTGAAAAACTAAGGGGAGGGAGGTTCTGACAAAAGGGCGAAAAAAAACCGGCAAACGCCGGTTTCAATGGATGGGAATAAACTCTTAGTTCACATCGTTAGCCTTAAAACGACCACGAAGATATTTCTCAACGTAATCATCAATTTCCTTTAACCGCAGTGCAAAGGTATCGATCATTCGCTCTTGCTCTGCCTCTGGTAGCTGCCTAAACAAGTTAAGCATTTTGCTCTCGTTAGGCTTGAGACCTGAATCTTCTGATACTTTCTCACCTAACAACCAAGTAACGGACACGTTGGCGGCTTCCGCAATTGCTATGGCGGACTTCTTACTGATAACTCCCTTCTTAAACCACCCATTCACAGCTTGAGGCGTAACTCCTGCAATGCGAGCCATATCAGCTTTGCTGATCCCTCTTTGAGTAATTTCTTCTAAGCGGGCTACCAGTTGGTTATTGAGATCGTCAGTGTTTTTCATACACCCATTGTAAATGTTTGGTTTATAGTCACAATAAATTTAAAGTTTGCAATTGATGTAAACCTATGGTTTATTACTCCCAATTTAAAAAGGAGATAGTTATGACAGCCATTGATAACGCAATTCGACTAGCTGGCTCGGCCAATAAATTAGCTTGCACGATTGGTGTAAGCGGAATGGCAGTAAGTCAGTGGAAAGCAAAAGGTACTGTTCCTTCGTCACGGGTACTTCAAGTCTTTAGCGCTACAGGGGTTACCCCCCACGAACTTAGACCCGACTTATACCCAAATCCAACGGATGGATTACCTAAGGAGTGACCATGCAAACCATCTCTTTTAAAAACCATACCCCGACGATGGTGAGAACTCAGAAAACAAAAAATCAGTTTTCTGTTTGTCGCCGGGATTGGATGAAGTGCAAAAAAATCTGGGTTGCCGTTCGTGAATGGGAATCGACATTACCAGGACAGGCACAGGAACGGATCGCTCAGCTGGTGGCCGAAGAGTGGGCCAAGGCAGATGGCCGCGGAATTGCTGTTAATAAGCAGAATTTATTCCGGTATCTGAAAAACGAAGGGGGGTCAGAAAAGTATACGGCTTACGTTATGCAGCTGTCAGTCTCAATCATTGCTGCTATGCCAGTTCAGATTGCCAGGAAGCACGGGTTAAGTAATGCGAGCACAGAAGCAGAGCTGGTGGCGAACGCTATCAAAGAGTGCAGTGAGGCACACCATGCGAAATTAATTGGCGCGCCATTACAAAAGCTCGAGAAGGAGATTCGTGAGGCGGCAATCGCATTGTTCAACATGTTACCTGCTGACGCGGCGGGACCACTACTGGCGAGTATAAGCGCCGTAGCGCCGCAATTGTTTTAATCGAGTTTTGACCAATGACCATTATTACTGCAACTCGCGGGGTGAAGTATGCCTAATCCTTTGGCTAAGGCCATGCCTAAGAGTAAGGCTAGTAACGAGCCTTACCGTAAGGTGAAGATCACCATGTGGGATGATCCTAAGTTTCGAGCCTTATCACCACTCCCGCCAAGTGGGCAGAGTCTGTTTATTTACCTGCTTACGGGTCCATTCACAGGGATTATTCCCGGGCTGTATAAGGCGGGAAGGGCGGCTATGGCTGAAGAATTAAACTGGGATGTCGAAGCCTTCGACTTAGCCTTAAGCGAAGCCATAGCGTTAGGTATGGTGGAAGCCGATCTTAAAGCCAGAGTTTTTTGGTTGCCTAACGCGGTGAAACATAACCCTCCAGCATCAGTGAACGTGATCAAATCATGGGCACGATCGTTTGAATTACTGCCTGAATGTTCACTGAAAGATAAAGCATATGAAGCTCTCAAAGCCGCCTGCTACGGGGTTTCTGACGCTATGGGGACGGCTTTTGATAAGGCTTTCGCTTTGCCTAAGGATAAGGCTAAGTCTTTGGCTAAACCTTTGCCATCAGGTATCCAGAAAGCAGTTAGCAGTAAACAGATCTTAAACCCCTCTCTTAACGCGGGCGCGATGAAAAATCCGAATGGGGATGAACTGCCATCCCCGGCCATGCCCCGATACCTGGACGGTGTTGATGAACCGATCGGGAAATTCAGCATGACAGATAGCTGGCTTCCCTCCAGAGACTTCCGACAGCGCGCTGCATCGTGGGGTATCTCCCTGCCTGAACCAGATTACCTTCTGACTGAACTCGCAGAATTCACTGCGTATTGGGAGTCGGAAGGGAAAGTTTTTACACAAATCCAGTGGGAACAAAAATTTGCCCGACATGTAGCCCGGGTGAGAACGCAGGTAAAACCAGAAACCGGAGGTAACAGTCATGTGGGAGCAGGATCCGAACCAACAGCATCCCGGGCAGTTCAGCAAATTCAGTCAGCACACGCAGAGTGGCGCCGCAGGAATGGACTTGATGGCGACGGAAACAGCCTGGCGACTGTGGCAGGTCATGGGGGAGGTGTATTCGAACCGATGGACCCAGAAGAACGGGGCGGAGCCTTCGCCTATCTGGATAGCCCAGATAGGTTCGATGACTGAACCCCAAATTCGGCTGGTCTGTCAGCAGTGCATGGAGCGCTGTGCGATGGGAAATACATGGCCGCCTGACCTGGCTGAGTTTGTTTCTCTGGTTTCAGTGAGTGGAGCGAATCCATTCGGACTGACATCGGAGCAGGTTATGACGGAATACCGGCGCTGGCGAAATGAGTCATATCGGTATTCAGGAAGCGATAAATATCCATGGCCTCAGCCCGTGCTGTATCACATCTGCATCGAAATGCGCAGAACAGGCGTTGAACGACAAATGACAGAGGGGGAACTGAAACGACTGGCGGAAAAGTTACTTACGAAGTGGTCGAAGCATGTTGGTAACGGACTAAGTGTGCCACCAATTCGACGTCAACTGGCGGCGCCGCACCATCCGGCGGGACCAACGCCAGCGCAAATACTGATGGAAGAATACAAACGCCGCAAAGCGGCGGGTTTAATTAACTAAAACGAGTATTGACCAATGACCATAGAATTATCTCAGAAAGATCGGGTAGCGATAGTGGTACGCCATACCCCGAACTGCGTATTACGTGATGTGTGTGAAGCTCTGGATATTCCATCTGGTACCGCAGGTAAGTTTCTGCGCGCGCTGACTGTTAACGGCACAGTCCTGCGTACTCACAACGGAACTCAGTATGTTTATAACATCGCTACGGATGCAGAATTACCTGACGTAAAGCTGCCATTCATGGAAGAGAAAAGCGATCCGGTTGAAACGCAATTAGCTGAGAAAATGGCGAAAGACCTGAAGTCCCGGGGACTCTGGCGGCGCGCGGCAAAGGTATATACCGACATGTTAGACATTGCCCGCAGTTCAGCTGAAGTGGCACGTATAGCGCAGCAACGTAATGAATGCCTGCGTATGGCCCGGAGATGATCAGCATGCCAAGACCAAATACACCAGAAGAGCAGGCGGCACTTATCCGGGTGATCATCGAAGAGGTGAAAATCCGCGGTCGTTTAACTGTTAGCGAGGCATCACAGATGTTGTCGCTGCATCGTCAGACTGCTGAGAAGTATTTCCGCGTAGCAGCCGAACGCGGCGAACTCATTCGTTACGGTCGTCTAGGTTTGTTCAGGGACCCAAAGGCTGTAATTGATTTCGATCTCCAGCGATTCTCATACGGTTCGAGTAAGCCTCTGATTGAGTTACCAGCAGATTTTCGGGGAAGTGCGGTTATGCGTCGGGTTATAGATATCGTGGGGAGGATGCCAGCATGACAACCGAAAAACTGGCGTTGAATTATGACCCAGCCGATCCCGACAAGATGCGATTACCGGCTGGCATAACATGTGGTAATTGCCACCATATCCATCGTTGTAAAGCAATTTTTGGACACACGGAGTCGAACACATATTGCGATTGGTCACCGTCGCGATTTACTGCTGGCATTGGCGTGAAGGGGGTGTGAGTCAGTGGAAAAATGTAATCGCTGTATTGTCGGCCTGATTGGGTCGCAGCCAGTTCTTTCCAGTGACTGGGCTAATGCGGTCGTAAATTTTGAAATCGTAATTGCTGACTGGAACGAGAAAACCAAACGCTTTGCCGTTCCGCATCCTGGATTCGCCCATAAGTTCAATTACTGCCCGCATTGCGGAAACAAGGTAGAGGACTAACCCATGACAACTAACAACCACCCGGCGCACGGTCCTGTATCACTCGATCGCTTGCACCAGATACGCGAAATACTCAGCAAAGCAGCAGCACAAAGCGACGGCGGTAATCTCGGCTACGCAATGGCTGATGCAGTGAAGGTGATTGATGGGGTTCTGGAGTCGATAGCCCGTGAGCAGGTACGCTGTGAACATGCAGCATGGTCAGATGAAACATTCGGCGATGTCGGTCCAGTTTGTCCGCTGAAGCACCTTTCCAAAGAAGCTATCGAGGCTGCTGCTGAACCAGACGAGATGAGCGAATGGGCTGACATGCAATTCCTGTTATGGGATGCGCAACGTCGTGCTGGTATCAGTGATAAGCAGATTACCCTGGCGATGGTAGAAAAGCTGGCGGTTAACAAAAACCGCCAGTGGTCAGAGCCGAAAGACGGTGAACCGCGACTGTATATCAAAGCGCAGTCAGAATCGGTGCTTCCTGGAATTGAATGCGATATCTGCGGACATGTATCTACTGACCCAGAGGGACGGCACTACTACTGCGAGGATAACAGTAATGATTGATAAATACCGTTTGGAGAATATGCGACGCGAAAGCGGCGAAAAGGGAGAACTCGGGACATGCCGTTTGAAGGTGACATGCATAATGCCCTAGTCGATGCGAAACATCAGGCTATGTATGTCTCAGCCATCTGGAAGCTGCTAATCATCACCCCAGATAACAGCGAGGCATAACATGACTGAGCAACCTGATGATCTCCTCACTCCGGGCGAGGTATGCCAGAAGCTGGGAATTACGCAAAAAACATTATGTAAATGGAATACAGAACACCGACACCGGTCTACATTGGCCCCGTGTAAAGTTCAGCGCTAAGGTTGTTCATTATGAGCGCCGTAGCATAGAAGCTTTTATCCAGAAATGCCGGAGCCAATATTGATCTAATGTGGGGCTATTGTTTTTTAACAAATGTCCCTCATTTAACTTTTTTGTGTGTTAAGTCCAATTCTGACCCCACACATAAAATCACCAATACCTGCGCCAACACTGTTCCCATCAGCAACATAATCACCTTTGAAAGCTAATTTCCCATCCATATAGAAGAATCTTATCTCCCCATATCCACTATCACAGTCGGCATCTTTAATACTAACTTTGTAGTACTCTACTTTTTTATTTTTTGTTTGATACATGAACAAGGCAGATGAATCACCTTTTACATTTCTAAATGTGCCTTTTTTTGCTGAAAAAATGCCATCATCAGCTGTAGTAACCTCAACCCAGTTACTTGTCGTTTCAGCAAAAGCAACACTTGCAACAAAAAGAGCAGAAAAGCCCAGTAATGCGATTTTCTTAGCCATAAACAATATTCCATTTATTTAGGATTTTTCTTGATTCTATCTGTGTTTTAAATAACGTTCAACTACACACCGCATGCCTTCTTAAATGGGCATGGAGAGCCATTCAACCCCGTAGCCTTAGCAACGCAACTTGCGCGAGAATGTTCCGCTTTTAAGTCGCAGCGAGACAAGACTCATGAGTAACATAAAGTTAACCCGCTACGTCGGTTTTTCACTCTCTATTGTATATGCTATTTTTTATGCAATAAGAGCGATTCGTAGGACTCTTCTGGGGAAGGTATGGATTCAACAATCGACGAAGAAAAACGCATAGAATTTGAAAAATTCATCATTGAAAGGTTTGGTGATGCAGTTAATCTCCGCAGAGCGAAAAATGGCGGTAATGGATATATATCATGGGAGGCGGCTGTAGCATGGATTGTCTGGAGGGAGCGCTCATCCCATCATGAAGCAACGCCTACCTCTGACGGGAACTGAATTAGTATGGTGCTGCCCGGAGCATCATGTCATTCACTATGTACTCCCGCTTAGCCACGTCATTTTAGATTTGATTTTGGTCCACCATGAGCGAGAAGCGGACCTGGAGAGGCGTTGGTACCGCGAACATGGTCACAGCAAAGCCAGAGCTATTTGGTTGCTCCGAACAGAATATTTTAGTTAGGGCTCGAAACGAGACTGTCGTGAAAACCTTATGTCTCTTCTATCCTGCATCTTCTTCGACATTGTATTTTCGTTGCTCAATATCCCATGGAAGCGCAGGTTGTTTGCGAACTAGTTTTCTTTTGCCGTTTGAGAAAAAATAAGTTCTGAGTTCTAAAAAATGGCGGCGTTTTTTCGTTTGAGGCTCATAGGTGATAAGAAAAAAAATCAAAGGCCTGCTTGCTTCACTCCATATTCTACTTGCTTTTTCAATAACAATATTGATGTTTTCATGCTGACAATATGAGATGAATGTGGAGAAATAGCACTTGTCGTTTTTTTCAAGCAGTTTGTCTAACTCGTTAACGCTATCTCTGTCTGCCTGATTATACTCCCACTCAACATAGGTTAAAATTTGATTGTCTGGATATTGTAGGACCGCATCGGTACGCCCGCCTTGTTCAAAAAATGTTCTTGCGCCCATTAACTTTGCACACTCGCGCATGACCAGGCCAACATGAATGGTCCAGTTGGAACGGTTGATATATTCACCTTTGAACACAGGGAAATCTTGATACCACACACAATTAAACAGACAGATAAAATCGCGCTCTACTCGCTTCAACGCCTCCCCCCCATTTTTTCAATAGATGATTTTTAAACTGATAAGCAATATCTCATATCGGCTATTTGTTACTAGACTTTAGGATTTTAATATCTGTGTTCCGATTCATGTGCTTCAGGTTGTTAATTCGGATTGATTTCACCTCTTATCACTTATCCATAGCTGATTTATCTACCATGAAGTGAACAAAGCCCACTCACAGCACTAACCACTCCTTTGCTGATTGAAAAAGATGAATGCAAGTTGGATAACGCTTTGCCTCATGGTCATACAGGTGCTCATTGATGATGCGATACAGAGGGCGAATCTCTCGGGATTGTGCCGGCAGAAAGAAATTGCCGCTTAATATAACACTGCTAATTCAACCCACTACGTCGGGTTTTCTTTTTTTACTACTGACAGGAAATTAACAATTTGTGCTCTTAAATCGTTGATCATTTCCGCGCATAGGTATACTGTATAAAAACACAGTATATGCAATGGGGGCCATTATGAAAGTTGAATTAACCATTGATCGCATGAAAGAACTTCCTAAAGGCGCGGTACCAGCACTGGAGAAAGAATTGCTTAAGCGTCTGAATGATCACTATGACAATTGCAGGCTCACAATCCGCCGTGCCGGTTCAGATGGGTTAAGTGTTTTTGGCGGTGACAAGGACGACAAAAAGAAAATTGAATCAATCCTCCAGGATACCTGGGAAAGCGCTGACGACTGGTTTTATTAATTATTTTGGGTGTTACTTTGATCCCGTTTACATGGGGGAGTTTAAGTGAAAGAAAAAGTAGAATTGCCCAAAAAAGGCTACGCAGTCATCAGATGTCACGATGGAGTCATCGTTGCCAGACTGCAATCATTTCCTGAGTGTGAGCGCGCACTGATGTACCGTCGCGGTAGCATGGTGTCTTTCATGCCTCTTCAGGATAATGAAATTATTGGTACACCTACGTTATTTACTCAGATGCTGGAAAGGGCTGGTTATCGCGTTACCCAGAATTCTGTTACACTCCCGTCATAGGCCTGAACAACCTATACCTGCTGCGCCACAGGAGAAAAGCCCCATGGCGCAAGAACAATTCAAGCAATCCCACATACTGACGTTAACCAACGCCAGCGATTTTCTTTTTGCCGCATCCAGAGGTGCGTTATGAAGAAAAGCTGGTTTCAACATACCCAACTCACCACTGAGCAGGCTGACGAACTGGAAGCCCGCTATCACGCAAAGCAGATTAAGACCGAGCGTAGTCTGGATAATGACTTCGTTCATTGGACGATCAGCGCGTTCTTGCCAGAAGTATCTAAGCCTCCGCGTCAGGACAGAACCTGGCAACAACGGATCTGGAGGTGAATGTGAAAGTCTACAATATCACCCCAATGGGTAAGCCCAGAATGACGCGCGCTGACAAATGGAAAAAACGCCCCGAGGTTCTGCGTTACCGCGCTTTCTGTGATGAAGTTCGTCTGCGGGGTGTTGAGCTGCCGGAAAGCGGTTCACATGTCACCTTCATTCTGCCGATGCCAGCGAGCTGGAGCAAAAAGAAACGGGCTGAGTTCAACGGTAAACCACACCAGGCTAAACCTGATTTCGACAACATGATGAAAGCCCTGATGGATGCTATTTACGAAGATGACGCTCACATCTGGGATTCACGCGTCACTAAATTATGGGGAGAGAAGGGACAAATAATTATCGGGGAGATAGCAGAATGAGGGCGCTGCTGAAGCCGGTGGTTGCGCGTGAGCTTGGAATTGTGCTGCTCAAGCCGGGCAGCGAGCTGATGTCATTATTCAGTTGTGAACGTGTGCTGGTGGAAAGCCAGCCGGCAGGTATGGAACGGTTGCCTGCTGGCCGTGTTCCTGACGTTCGCCAGCCGCTTGCGTGTGACGAGTCGCTGCGACCGTTCTTCCTGGATGAAAAAGTTATAAAGGCTGCTGGTGGTTTGAGTGGCCTTGATTACTGGCTTCTGCGTTATGGCGGTAGCTGCTGCCAGTGGCCACACAGCGATTACCATTATCACGAGTTAACCACTCTGCGTCATGAACCCGGATCGGTTCTTCTGTGTGGACATTGTGATAACCATTTGCGCGACCACTACAGCGAACAACTTGCAGAGCTGGCGAGATGTAATGTTATTAGCTGGATTATCAACAGCATCATGGTGGCGCTGAATCAGGATCCTTCCAGAGAACTGTCGCTGGCGGAGCTATGCTGGTGGTCGGTGCGTATGGGTGTTACCGACGCAATTCCCGAATCAGTAGCCAGTCGGGCGCTTCGTATTCCTTCGGAAGATCATCAGTCAGTCATGCATGAATGCGACATCGAACTGGGTCTAACCGCCACCAGCATCATTACAGCCAAAGCCAGCACAGTAACCGTGAACATGCCACCAGCGCAGGTGCCTGTGGTTAAGCCTGTAGTTGGTGTTCTGGTCGATCCTGAGTCCCCGCAAACCTATATGAAACGTCCAAAGCGTATCCGTTGGACGGCCCCACGATATCTGGAATGGATTAAAACACAGCCCTGCGAATGCTGCGGCAAACCATCCGATGACCCACACCATTTAATTGGCTGGGGGCAGGGAGGTATGGCAACGAAGGCGCATGATATTTTCGCGATCCCCCTGTGTCGTCAGTGCCATACAGAACTACATAACGACCCGGTGAAGTTTGAGCGAAAGCATGTACCTCAGCCGGTAATGATTATCAGAGTGCTGGACCGGGCTTACGGGCTCGGTGTTCTGGCGTAAGGAGAAGAACAGGATGACACCACGTCAACGACGTAATCATTTTGAAGCACTTGGTAAAGCAGCATCTGCACCGCGTAAAAGCTGGCTGGGTAAATGTATCCTCCTGACGGGAATCCAGTCCGGATGGATTAAATCCCTGCTCACTACCTGGGGGGAAGGTGTGGGAGGAAAAACAGCGCCTCGTTTGCCGCGAGGACATGCGTGCTGGAATGTGCTTAAGGGACGGAACTGGTCAGATAAGGCACTCGAGCGATTCACCGTTGCGTTAAATCAGGCGAGAGAAGAGGGATTCCGTGGACAGCAGGCAATGAACAGGGCACACAGCATTCTCTGGCCCCAGTCACCTGTCAGTGTGATTGATGAAGCCCTGCATAATGATGATGTCGATTTTGTTGAGCAATGCGTACTGCAGGCGCTGGATATAAACGATCCGGTTTATGTTGTTGGTCTTCAGTATTACACCACCCGAAAAAAAATCTCAGACATAACCCGGGAACTGCAGGCGATTGCGCCATGGCTGACACAAGAAAAGGCCAGAGAGCGAGTGAAGTGGTGTTTACAGATTTTCAGAGCAAAGGTGTACCTGTCAGCGAAAGCACTTTTGGGAAGAGAGGAATAATGTTTTTGCTTTTTTGTGCTGTTTTTTGTGTCTGGTATTGAAAACTACCCAGAAAGTTAGATAATCCATTCATGCTTGGCAGAGCTGCGCCACGATGGCAGCGACGAAAAGCGAACAATTTAAATATAACGAGAACCCCGCCAGCGCGGGGTTTTTGCTTTCCGGCGATACGACAGGGGTATTCGCGAGGTGCATTGCACCAGTACCCCTGTCATATCGCCGACCTGAATTCGTTAACTTGAAAACAAGTTCTCACAATGCTCCAATGCTTTTTCGTTTCTAGCTCAGAGGAAAAATGAGAGAGGGGCAACTGCTAAACGTAGACATCAATATTTTTAGTATTATTCCCTGCAACGTTCGAACTTGAATTGTCACTTACCGTAGGTAATGCTACCGATGCCATTTGGTTTTTTTCTGCTTCTTGTTTTTGTAATTGAGCAATTTTTGCGTATATAGACTCGATTTGCCTTTGAATCATCTCCATCTGCTGTTTAAGCAGTTTTGCCTCATCTTCGGAGGTTACTTCATTTATTTTTGAACCCATGGCGCTGAGCTCTTTTGTCAACTCACCAATTTGTTTTTTCAGGTTTTGAATTTGTTGTGAAACAGAGTTGCCAGTACTTGAAGGTGCTTGTTTTACTGTGCTTTGCAGTATGTCCTGACCCAAAGTGCTAACTGTCATGCTCATGGTTGTTCCTCCGGCCTTACATTTATTACCCATTATCGTCATCTTTCGAAATTTCTTTATTAGCAAAGGTTAAGTTGTGGCTTCCTGCACCACAGCATTATTTGTGCCGCTCTATACTATCTGCTGAGTATCGCGGAGGAGCTTATGAAAGAAGGGTATTACTGGATTCAGCATGTCGGAGTTGTACAGGTAGCGTACTACACGAATGACACTGTTGATGATCTGGAATCGGGTAAAACAATCACAGGTGTCTGGCATCTGACCAGAGGCGATGACATTTGCCATAACGGTGAAGCAGAGGTGTTAGAAGGTCCTCTCTCTCCACCATTGTAAACAACCGTACTTACTTCGAGGCTGCCGCATGGCGGCCTTTTTCATTTCAGGCTCACGGGAATCATCCGCTACGTGCTTTGTTGATAAATCCAGCCCGTGAAGCCTGACCCTTTAATCACACACAGCGCCATCCGAAGAATCGGAGGTGAGGCTATGACCAGAATGAGCACCATTTACAGCAGACTTTCATATGGAACAGGAACCACGCTGACCGGCTGCGGTGTATCAGCGAAGGCATATGCCGAAACAGCTAAAACAGCAAAAGAGGTGTCCTGGATGTTGGCCGACAGAATTGCAGGGTTAAGCCTGAGCGACTGGGCAATTATTGTCGGTATCGCATGCACTGTTATCACTTGTGCAGTGAACTGGTATTACAGGAAAAAGGAAAGGGAGGACCGGCTTAATGGCAATGTCACCAAAGCTGAAGAATAAACTGAGCGCAG
Organism: Citrobacter sp. Cpo030; assembly: GCF_030333005.1. Lineage (NCBI taxonomy): Bacteria > Pseudomonadati > Pseudomonadota > Gammaproteobacteria > Enterobacterales > Enterobacteriaceae > Citrobacter > Citrobacter sp. Cpo030. The sequence goes on from NZ_JAOWGT010000043.1 coordinate 423,527, forward strand.
CGGTCGTTGGGTTAATTCTTGCCGGGGCTTCCGCACCCGTGATTCTCGATCAGTTTCTGGATGAGAAAGAGGGTAACAGCCTGACGGCGTATCGTGACGGCGGCGGAATCTGGACCATTTGCCGTGGCGCCACGATGGTTGATGGTAAGCCAGTAGTTCAGGGCATGAGGCTTTCTGCTGAGAAATGTGCCCAGGTAAACGCCATAGAACGCGACAAGGCGCTGGCGTGGGTTGAGCAAAATATCAAGGTACCACTGACCGAACCACAGAAAGCCGGGATCGCGTCTTTCTGCCCATATAACATCGGCCCCGGAAAATGTTTCCCGTCTACGTTTTATAAGCGAATAAATGCTGGCGACCGTAAAGGTGCCTGTGAAGCCATTCGCTGGTGGATTAAAGACGGTGGCCGCGATTGTCGTCTGACCAAAGGCCAGAAAAATGGCTGCTATGGGCAGGTAGAGCGACGAGATCAGGAAAGCGCGCTGACGTGCTGGGGGATAGACCAGTGAGCCTGCGCTATCAGTTCATTGTTATTTCGTTGCTGGTGGCCGTTGCATTCATCGCGGGTAGTGTATGGAGCAGCCGCGGTTGGGAAAAGAAGTGGGCGGAACGTGACAGCGCAGAATCATCGCAAACAGCGAACGCGCAGACCGCCGCCCGCATGATTGAACAAGGGCGCATTATTGCCCGTGATGAGGCTATAAAAGATGCACAAGCACAAGCCGCTAAATCTGATGCCACTGTTGCTGGCCTGTCTGCCACTGTTAACCAGTTGCGCACCGAAGCAACAAAGCTTGCCGCCCACCTGGGTGCCGCAAAGCACACCGCAGATCTTGCCGCTGCCGTCAGAAGCAAAACAGCCGGAGCCGACGCCGCAGTGCTCGCCGACATGCTCGGACGCCTTGCAGAAGACGCTCGATATTATGCTGCGCGATCTGACGAACGGTACACCGCCGGGATAACGTGCGAACGTATTTACGAGTCGGTGAGGCAGTCAAATAAAGCTGGTATTAAAAGATGAAATCAGGACAGTCATTATGGCAGTCGTTTATTGTACAACTGCCATGATGTACGATATTAAAGCCTCTGGTTATTTCTTTTCGTTACAATCAGGGAGCATCCTCAAAAGAGTATTGTCTTTCTGGATGTAGTGATGAAATAACGCTGCACCAGCATGTGCTGCGATTAAAAAATACCCGATGTTTGCCAGTGTTTCGTGTATATCTTTGATAAGTGACTTTATTTCTCCGTCAGGAGTAACGAAAGGAGCAATGTTAAAACCTAAGAAACTCCAGTCCTTTCCACCGTAAGCCATAATTGCAATACCTAGTAATGGTAGAGCCACAAAAGAAATGTAGAGCAGGATATGCATTATTTTAGCAGCCATCATCTGCCATGCTGGCGGGGGCGGAGTGATAGCTGGGTCATGATACTTATGTTTAATAATTAACCGTATTATCATTAAAAACCAGACAAATACCCCGGCATTGTAATGTGTTTCTTTCATAAGAAGGTAGGTATTGCTGCCTTTGGGAAACCATCCGCGCAGCTCCATAGCCGCATAGGTTATCGCTATTAACATCAGGGTTAACCAGTGTAAGCGAATCTGAAGTTTTGAGAATCTGACCATTATTCTTGCCTTAAACGGTGTATTACATCAACCATATAGGATGAAGCTTAACAAATCCTTATCTTCTCTAAGAGATTAAGAATCTGTTATTTGAGTGATCTCGACTGTCAGGTCTCTTCGTAATGGACTGGCTGATGTTAATTATCAAAAGGTACTCCTGGCGATTTTGAACACCGAGGGGGCGAGGACACGCGGAAAACGGCTGGTTTTTTGCATTTTATCGGCATCATCATCATTCCCTTAACTTGTTGATATTTCAGTCGTGAAATTATTCACGATGTCGAAATGGTTAATTATTGTTCATCATCATGGATAACGAACTGAAAAACCTTCGCCTCAATATCAATCAGCTGGCAGCGGTGACCGATCTTCATCGTCAGACGATTTCCAGCAGACTGAATAACGTTGAGCCTGCTCCGGGCAGTAATTCTCGTCTCAAGCTTTATTCTGTTGTCGATATTCTCCGGGAACTGCTGGGCCGAACCACGGCACCCGAGCTGGTGGATATCGATAAGATGTTACCGCCGGATCGTAAGGCGTGGTTTCAGTCCGAACGCGAGAGGCTTAAATTCCAGCAGGAAACAGGTGAGTTAATCCCGGCATCGACAGTGACCCGAGAATTTTCATCGCTGGCAAAAGCCGTCGTTCAGGTGCTGGAAACGCTGCCGGATATTCTTGAACGTGATTGTGCGATGACGCCTGCAGCTGTCGTTCGGGTGCAAAAAGTCATCGATGACCTGCGGGATCAGATAGCCCTGAAGGTTGAGCAGGCAGATACGCCGGAACAGGAGGACAGTTCGCCAGAAGAGGAGTAAGCCATGCGACAGGCCACGGCGGCGGAGCTAAGAAAAAACACTGCCGGGATCATCAGAGCACCGCGTCGAATGCCTGTAGCCGAAGCCGTACATAAATATATGCGTGTTCCGGTCGGTGTGGGTAACTCCGTTGAGTGGGATCCTAATCTTGCCCCTTATGTTGTGGAGCCGATGAACTGCCTGGCATCACGCGAATATGATGCTGTCATTTTTGTTGGCCCTGCCCGAACGGGTAAAACTATTGGTCTGATTGATGGCTGGGTGGTGTACAACGTTGTCTGTGATCCGTCTGACATGCTCATCATTCAGATGACGGAAGAAAAAGCGCGCGAACACTCAAAAAAACGTCTGGCCCGAACATTTCGTGTCAGCCCGGAGGTGGCATGCCGGCTGAGTCCTTCACGCAATGACAACAACGTGCATGACCGGACTTTCCTTGCCGGGAACTACCTGAAGATAGGCTGGCCGTCTATCAACATCATGTCGTCCTCAGATTTTAAATGTGTGGCGCTGACGGATTACGATCGCTTCCCGGAAGATATCGACGGGGAAGGGGACGGATTTTCTCTTGCTTCAAAACGTACCACCACCTTTATGTCGGCGGGGATGACGCTGGTCGAGAGTTCACCGGGCAGGGAAATCACCAATACGAAGTGGCGGAGAAAGTCACCTCACGAAGCCCCTCCCACGACCGGGATTCTTTCTTTATATAACCGCGGCGATCGTCGTCGCTGGTACTGGCCATGCCCACATTGCGGGGAATACTTTCAACCGGCCATGGAGGCGATGACAGGCTACCGGGAAACGTCTGACCCGGTAAAGGCCAGTGAAGCGGCGCATATTGATTGTCCGCATTGTAGCGGCATGATTACCGCCGACAGGAAGCGGGAACTGAACGGAAAGGGTGTCTGGTTGAGAGAGGGACAGACTATCGACCGTGAAGGCAACATTAGCGGAGAAGCACGACGCTCGCGTATTGCCTCGTTCTGGATGGAAGGACCTGCGGCGGCATACCAGACATGGGCGCAACTGGTTTACAAATTACTGACGGCGGAACAGGACTATGAGGCCACCGGCAGCGAAGAAACGCTCAAGACGGTAATTAATACGGACTGGGGGCTTCCTTATCTTCCCCGTGCAGCCAGTGAGCAGCGACGTGCTGACGTGCTGATGCTGCGGGCAGAAGACTATGACAAACGGCTCGTGCCGCCGAAAGTCCGTTTTCTTCTGGCGTCGGTGGATGTGCAGGGTGGGAAGAAACGCCGTTTTGTCGTCCAGATTATCGGGTACGGTGAAAACGGCGAACGCTGGCTGGTGGACCGCTATAACATCCGCCAGTCCCTGCGTTGTGATGAAAATGGTGAGGCGCAGCAGGTGCATCCCGGATCCTATCCGGAAGACTGGCAACTGCTCATCACGGATGTCCTCGAAAAAACCTATGCGTTGCAGTCAGACCCTTCGCGACGGATGCCCATTCTTGCAATGGCTGTCGACAGCGGCGGGGAAGATGGGGTAACGGATAACGCCTATAAATTCTGGCGCCAGTGTCGTCGTGACGGACTGGGTAAACGGGTTTACCTGATAAAAGGTGACAGCACCCGACGCCAGAAAATCATTACCAAAACGCACCCTGACAACACAGGCCGAAGCGACCGCCGGGCGGATGCGCGTGGTGAGGTTCCGGTATATCTGTTGCAGACAGACCTGCTAAAAGATCAGCTCAGTAACAACCTTGAGCGTGAAACACCCGGTGCCGGGTATATCCATTTTCCTGACTGGCTGGGGGAGTGGTTCTACGAAGAACTGACCTACGAAGAACGCGGTACGGACGGAAAATGGCGCAAGCCCGGAAAAGGCAATAACGAAGCCTTTGACCTTTTCTGTTATGCCCACGCCGTCGCTGTCCTGCGTGGTTATGAAAAAATCCGGGACTGGGAACAGCCCCCGGCATGGGCAGCTGCTCAGGAGAGTAATTCAAACATCATTGACGGGGATCGCCCCAGGGAGATTGCTGTGAAAAAAGCGGTACCTGTACGTTCGTCTCCTGTTTCTGAAACTGAACAGCCCAGCCCACTTTCTGGCGGCTGGCTGGGTGTCAGTGACAACGGAGGCTGGCTGTGACGAAATCAGAAATTCAGCAGATGCTGGTAACTGTGCGCCAGGCTTACCGGGATTCTCTGGATGGTAAAAGCGTGTCATTCACGGGGGTTAATGGCCGGGCAATTACCAACCATGACCCCAAAGCCCTGCGTGACGAGCTTGAATACTGGGAAAGGCGCTGGCGCGCTGTCTCAAACCGCAACGGCTCGTTCAAACTCGCTAACTTTCTGTAAGGCAAATCATGGGATTTTTTGAAAAGGCACTGGGAGCAATATCGCCCGGGTGGGCGGCATCACGCGCACAAAACCGACTCAGACTCAGAGCCTATGAGGCAGCAAATCCGACTCGTCTGCATAAGGGGAAACGTGAATCCCGGTCAGCGGACACCGCTGTATTTGCAGCCGGTACTTCATTACGAGAGCAGGCCCGCTGGCTTGATGAAAACCATGATCTGGTGATTGGTCTTTTTGACAAGATGGAGGATCGGGTTATCGGTGCTCACGGGATCCACGTTGAACCGCAGCCGCTTGATCTTGAGGGTAATCTTCACTCTGAGTTTGCTGGTCAGTTATCCGCGCTCTGGGCGGAATGGTCGGTTCGTCCGGAAGTGACCGGGATGTTTACCCGTCCGGAAGCAGAGCGGCTTTTGTTACGTTCAGCACTGCGTGATGGTGAAGTGTTTACACAGATGGTGCGGGGAAATGTAGCCGGTTTGCAGCATTCAACCCAGGTACCGTTTTCTCTTGAACTGCTGGAGGCGGATTTTGTTCCGTTTAACCTGAACAGTACCTCCGGGCAGCAGATCCGCCAGGGGATTATTGTCAATGCCTGGGGGAGACCGACGGGCTACAGGGTTTATAAGAACCATCCTGCCAGTTTTGCCGGACTCAATGCTGATTTAAAAACTGTTTCGGCTGACAGCATGCTGCACCTGGCTATGCGTAAACGGCTTCACCAGTTAAGGGGGATCAGCCTCATTCATGGCGTGATCACCCGGCTCTCCGATATTAAGGATTATGAAGAGAGTGAGCGCGTGGCGGCACGTATTGCGGCGGCGCTGGGTTTCTATATCAAACGTGGGGATGCTCAGTCTCTTGATACAGAAACCGAGTTTTCAACACCAGGTGGACAGCGCCATTACGATATTGCGCCGGGGATGATTTATGACGAGCTAAAGCCAGGCGAGGATCTGGGGATGGTGGAGTCGAATCGCCCGAATGTTCATCTGTATGAGTTCAGGAACGGTCAGATGCGCGCTGTGGCGGCGGGGACACGTGGCAGTTATTCCAGCATCGCGCGGGATTACAACGGCACCTACAGTTCACAGCGGCAGGAGCTGGTAGAGAGTTTTGAAGGTTATAACGTGCTGCAGCAGTGGTTTGTTGGGCAGCAAAGCCGTCCTGTATACCGAAACTGGCTGGCAATGGCATTGCTCAGCGGCGTTACCATCCCCAATGATGTCGACAAAAAATCCCTTTACAACGCGCTCTATCTTGGGCCAGTCATGCCATGGATTGACCCGGGAAAAGAGGCTGCTGCCTGGAAGGCAATTGTCCGTGGAGGAGCAGGCACAGAAGCCGAATGGACGCGCGCACGTGGTCAGAATCCGCAAGAGGTGAAACGTCAGCGTCTCCGGGAAACCCAATTCAACCGAGAAAACGGGCTGGTGTTTGACTCAGACGCCGCCAACGATAAAGGAGTGCTCCCTGATGCAGCAAATGATAAGCCCGCCCCGTCGCGGGACGATGATTAATCCCCGTGCCAGTGTGGCTGGTATCGATGCCGCAAACGGTCAGTGCTGGTATGAGATTCGCGCACTGGCTGCAGGGCGTGTGGAAATATTTCTCTATGACGTGATCGGCGGCTGGGGGATTACTGCTCAGCAGTTCGTCTCCGACTGTAAGGAGGCCGGGGTGTTTGAGGCCAGCGCCGTCGATCTGCATATCCACAGCCCGGGCGGCGATGTGATGCAGGGATTTGCCATCTTTAACACCTTGTCCCGTCTGAAGGCGAAGCTGGATATCTGGGTGGACGGCGTGGCTGCCAGTATGGCTTCAATGATTGTCTGCCTGCCCGGTGCCACGGTGCATATGCCGGAAAACGCCTGGCTGATGGTACACAAGCCGTGGGGCGGGATCGCCGGGGATTCCGATGACATGCGTGATTACGCTGCCTGGCTTGATCGTAATGAAGCGCTGATGCTCAGTGCCTACATGAACAAGACCGGGCTGGGGCAGGAAGAACTGGAGGCGATGCTGAAAGCTGAAACCTGGCTTAATGGCGCGGAGGCGGTGGAAAAAGGTTTCGCTGACACGCTTGAACCAGAACTGCAGGCCGCGGCCTGTGTGAATCAAAATAAACTGAAGGATTACCAGAATATGCCAGAACAGATTAACAACCTTTTTGGGCCGCGTGCCGAAGCTCCAGTCAGTCAGCCGCAGCCCGCACAAAACCCGGCGCCGCAGGCCGCAAATAACCCACCGGCACAGCAACCCACCCAGCAACCGCTGGCAGGAAATATCGACATTACCGCGCTGGCCGCCCAGCTCCAGCAGCAGATGCAGGCAGCGAATACTGAACGAGTCAGCGCAGTTTCCGCTGTGTTTGATGCGTTTCCTGCTTTCGGTTCGCTGAAAGCGGAATGCATCACGGATATTTCCTGCTCAGCGGAACAGGCCCGCACCAAATTGCTCAGTGCGCTGGCGGCAGGGACTACCCCGAGTGCCGGTCCGGGTGCAGTTCACATCCATGCGGGTAACGGGAATATTGTTGGTGATTCCATTCGTGCGGCGGTGATGAACCGTGCGGGCTATGCGCAGGCGGAAAAAGATAACGCCTACAACGGGTATACCCTGCGCGAACTGGCCCGCGCCTCGCTGGTGGATCGTGGTATCGGTATTTCTGGTGTCGGTACCGCACAGGCGATGGTTGGGCTGGCGTTCACCCATAGCAGCAGCGATTTCGGCAATATCCTGATGGATGTGGCGCATAAGGCGGCATTGCTTGGCTGGGATGAGGCCAGCGAAACATTCGAACAGTGGACCCGTAAAGGCACACTGACCGATTTCAAAACCGCGCACCGCGTTGGCCTGGAATCACTGGCATCGCTGCGTAAGGTTCGCGCCGGGGCGGAATATAAATATGTCACCATTAAAGATCGCGGTGAGCCGATTGCACTGGCCACCTATGGTGAGCTTTTCAGCATTGACCGCCAGACTATCATCAACGACGACCTGGATATGCTGACGCGTATCCCGCAGGCAATGGGGCTTGCTGCGCGAGCCACTGTCGGCGATCTGGTCTGGGCTGTACTGACCAGCAACCCGAAAATGTCGGACGGTAAGCCGTTGTTCCACGCCGATCATGGCAACCTTGTTGCAGCCGATCTGAGTATTGAAGGGCTGGATACTGCGCGTAAGGCAATGCTGCTGCAAAAATCCGGCGATCGCCGTCTGAATATTCGTCCGGCCTACATGCTGACGCCAGTGGCAATTGAGTCACGGGCAAACCAGCTGATTAAATCCGCCAGTGTACCGGGTGCAGACGCGAACAGCGGGATCGTTAACCCGATCCAGAACTTTGTGACCGTGGCTTCTGAGGCCCGCCTGGATGACAGTAGCCCGACCGATTATTACCTGACCGCTGCGCAGGGGCGCGACACCATTGAAGTGGCGTATCTCGACGGTATCGACACGCCATATCTGGAACAGCAGCAGGGCTTCACTGTGGACGGCGCCGCATTCAAGGTGCGCATTGATGCGGGGGTGGCTCCGCTCGACTGGCGCGGGCTGGTTAAAGTCACCAAAAAATAATGACCGCCGCCTGGCGGTTTTTTTATCCCTGAAGGCGGCGCTGGTCGCCTTTTCCTTTTATGGAGAAAAAACATGGCGAAGAACTATCAGCAGGACGGTACCACACTGGATTATCACAATGCGGGTGTTGATGCCGTTTCATCCGGTGCGCTGGTGGCGGTCGGCGGAATTGCCGGGGTGGCACACAGCGATATTCCTGCTGGCGAGTGGGGAACTCTGCATATGGCCGGTGTTTTTGTGCTGCCTAAAGCGGCAGAAGAAATTTCGGCAGGCCAGAAACTGTATCTGGCTGGCGGCAAGCTGACGGTGGCAAAAGGCGATGATGCAACGCCAAATCCGGTTGTCGGTTCCGCCTGGGGAGCAGCTGAGGCGGATGATGCTGATGTTGCCGTCCGCCTGGGGTTCTGATGAACCGGTTCCGGGAACGTTTGGCTAAAGCAGATGCCCGGATTAACCGGGCGTTTGCCGAAGAAGTGCCTGCATGCCTGCAAACGGGTGAAGGCCCGCGTCTGGTGACCGTGATTTTTGAATCACCGGATGCGCTGTCGGGTGTACCGGGTGGCGGGGAAATTCAGAACCAATCCCCGGCGTTCAGTGCAATGACTGCGGATATTTCCGGTCTCGAAAAACATGACGGTGTGGTGATCAACACCATCCCTTACCGGGTGACACATATCGGCGCGGATGAAGAAGGGCGGACCCGCGTCACGCTGGCATATGGGGAACCCGGCAAAACACAGCCTCAGATCGATAAATGGAGCTGATATGGCGCGGGAGTCTCGACTGCGACGGGATTTACCCGTCGATATTGATGTGAATGTTATCTGGCGAATTGCGGACAGTATCGGTGCGACGCAAAAACAGTTCCGTGCAGCATACTCGCGCGCACTCAGGCGTACTGCCGCCACGCTGCGTAAGAAAGCGATGGCGGATCTGAAAGGAGGGCTGGCCCCACGCAGTATGGATATGGTCCGGCGCCGTCTGCTGTCTTTTCGTCTGGACAGGGGATCGCAACTGGATAACTTCCGGCTCTGGTTCGGGCTGAATGCCATTAAGGTGAAAGACCTTAAAGGACGAATCAACGGGCGGCTGCGACCGCACCATACCCGGCGTGACCGCAACACGGGGCGTTTTATTAAAGCGCGCCGCCAGGCAGAAAACGCCGGATTTTCCCCGAAAGGTAATCTGCTGAGCGAACGGTCGTTTGAAAACGGGGAGGTGTCCCGTTCAAAACGGAATAATCGCCGGACGGTGGTTATTCGCGATCCCCAGACCCGCCGGACACGCGAAGCAGAAATAGATATCTACGAACCGATGCTGAACTACATCGAGGACAACGCATTTGCGGAAGCGATGGAGATTTTTATGCATCACTTTGAAACCGACATTCGCGGGCGCGTAAAAGCCCGTATTTCTGTCTGAGGTAACGAACGATGGCCGAGCCACTGTTGCTGGGGCGGTATCACGATGCCGTGACTGACGCATTAAAAAAAATCGGATGGGTGCGTGATGCCGGTGCGTATCCGGAACGAAATGTTCCCCGCTTTTCGTGCCTGACCACGCCCGCGGTGTATTTCTCGATTAACAGCTGGGAACAGGGTGGAGGTAATGAGGGGCAACTGAGCGTTAATTTAACCTGTGATCTCTTCGTGGTGGTGGATGCCGCCGGATCGGGTGTGAGTCAGCCTGAGATTTTTGTCAGAACCGCTGCGGCCGATATTACCCAGTGGATTGACGGGCAGCAGTTTGGTCTGGGCCATATTGAGCCTGCGGTATTCACCACGGCTGAACGTGATGAGTTTGATCCGCGAATGGATGATTATCTGGTCTGGCGTATTTCATTCACCCAGGCGGCTGCATTTGGTACTGACCCCTTTGCACACAATGGCATGCCTCTGCAGCAGGCCTGGCTGGGTGCTGCACCTGATACGGGCCGTAATCACGTGGATGACTATCAGCTTATCTGGGAGGCTCAGCCCGATGAGTGATATAGAAGGCGACCTGCAGCGCAGACTGGCGAACCTTGTCCGGCGCGGTGTTATTCATTCCGTCAGGCACGATCGCATCCCAAAATGCCGGGTGGATTTGGGGGATATCATCACGACCTGGCTGCCGTTGTGCCAGGGGTTTTCAGGAACTAACCGTGCTGATTCAAATCCTTATGCCGTGGGGGATGCGGTTACGGTCCTGTCCGAAGCCGGAGAACTCAACAACGGACGGGTGTTTCCCGGCTGGAACACAGGAAAGCTGCCGGTGCCGGAAGGAAGTGACAGCGAGCACATTACGCGTTACAGCGACGGGACCGAGATCCGTTATGACAGGAACGCGCATGCCCTGACGATTACGCTGGCTGATGGTGGAACTTACAAAATTGTCGGTAAAGGCACGCTGGATGGTCCGGTTGAAATTACCGATACCCTGACAGTTCAGGGCAAAACTCAGATTAATGCTGACACGTCGGTTGCAGGGAATATCGGGGCGTCAAAGGAGATAACGGACAAATCCGGCAGCATGAGCAAGATACGTGAAGTCTTTAACAACCACGATCACCGCGGCGACAGCGGCGGGCTCACCGATAAACCTAATCAGAAAATGTGACCTGCTGCGGCAGGTTTTTTTATGCCTGGAGAAAAAACATGTCTCAGTTACATGGCGTTGAAACTATTGAACTCACCTCGGGTACGGTGGCGGTTACCACGATTCAGACCGCCATTATCGGCCTGGTGGGAACGGCACCTGATGCGTCGGGGGGAACAGCCGCATCGGGATCATCCGGTACACCCATTCTCGATAACGTTATCGACTTCACTGCAACCATTAAGGGGCGGGAAGGCAATGTCATCAATGTCGCTGCGCTGGCCGGACAGCCTGCAGCCGAAAATCCTGCTGCGGTTGTGACGTCAGCAAGCTGGGATCCTGAATCGCTGACACTGAAAATCACGCTGGGTTGTGATGAACACGGTGTTATCACGGCTAAACCCGGAGACGTTGCTGAGGCCGTCGGTGGTGTTGATGGCGCAAAAGTCAGTGCGAGCGGGCGCGGTGACGGGATTGTCCAGCCCTTCAGCCTGCAATTAGCGGGGGGTGAAGATGAACCCTTTCCACTCAATACGCCGGTGGCGGTCGTCGGCACTACGCTGTTATCCCGCCTGGGTGAAAAAGGTACGCTGAAACAGGTACTGACAGACATTAACGATCAGCGTAATGCGCTGACGGTGGTGGTGCGTGTGGCAGATGAAAACGATGTGGCAAAACGACGCGCTGCAGTACTGAAGGGGATCGGCACCCTGTCTTCAGCGAAATCTGTTACCACGTACCAGCCGCGTATTGTGATAGCGCCGGGATTCAGTGAGGACGATGCGGTTGGTAAGGGGCTGGAAACCGTGGCCGGGAAATTGCGCGCCGTTGCATATGTTGACTGCGCCTCCGGTGCGACGCTGCAGGAAGTGGTACAGCGTCGTCAGTCCTATGGCGCACGAACTGAACTGTTACGCCCGCGGGTCCAGGCAAGCGATGCAGATGGCCAGCTGGTTTATCGGCCTTACTCTGCGTTTGCTGCCGGGTTACGCGCCCGCATCGACTTTGAAAAAGGCTGGTGGTGGAGCAAGTCGAACCAGGACATCAACAACATCCTCGGTGTTGAGCAGATCGATGAATTTATCCTCGGGGATGAGAACTGCGATGCAAACCTGCTCAACATGCAGAACGTGTCCACCATTATCCGCCGGGCGGGTTTTAAACACTGGGGGAACCGTCTGTGTGCAACCAATCCTCAGTGGCGTTTTGAATCTGTCCGCCGTACTGCTGATGTTATTGAGGACAGCATTCAGGAAACCATGCTGGAGTATGTTGACCGCCCACTGGACCGGGAAAATGCGGATGACATTATCGGCACCATCAATACCTATATGCGGCAACTGGTCGGTCTTGGCGCCATATTCGGTGGGCGGGCCTGGCTGGATGAAGAACTGAACACCGCGGAAACCATGGCGTCGGGTGTCCTGTACATCAACTATGACTTTGGTCCGAAATCGCCGACTGAACTTATCAGCCTGCGCGTCCGGGTGAACAATAACTATGCGCTTGAGGAGATGCTTGCAGCATGAGCGATAAAAACACACTACGCGTCTGGACCTTCTTCCGGCAGGGGATCCGTATTCAGGGGGCGCATGAATTTACGCCGCCGTCTCTGGCTATTGTTAAAACGGATTTGCGTACCGGCGCACAGGATGCGCCAACTCCGGTTGATGACGGCATGGAAGCACTGACCTGTCAGGTTAAATTTTATGGGATAGATACGGATATGCTGGCCAGCTTTGGTTTTGTCAGCGGCAGCCGTTCACGCTTTACGGCTTATCAGGGCTATCTCGGTAACGGCACTGCGCGCGGTACGGTTGAGGAAATCGAGGGTTTTGTACAGACCGTCACGCCGGATGCGCGCAGTAAGGACACGCTTTCCGAAAATGCCGTGACGGTTGATATTGCCGTCAGCTACTACCGTCAGTCACTGGACGGGCGCGAACTGTTCGCCATCGACACAGAGCGTTTCGCCCGCCGGGTGAATGGCGTGGATGTGCTTTCTGGCCTGGCTGCCAAAGTGCGTCTCTGATTTTACTGTTATCCCACCACTGTAACGGCCTGCGGGCCGTTTTTTTATGGAGCATCCTATGAGCTTTCCTGGTGAAACCCGCGTTATAAAACTGTATTCCCCCGTATCACTTGATAATGGGGTCGTGATCGATGAAGTCACCATGCGTGAACCGCTGGTTCGCGATCGCATCACTCATGCCAAAGACCGCGGCAACGAAGAAGAGAAAGAAGCCCGCATGATTGCGTTGCTGTGCAATCTCAGTGAACAGGATCTCTGGCTGATGACGGCGGCAGATTATTCACAGCTGCTGGATGCCTTTAACGTTTTTATGCTCCCGCCCGCGAAGCGACCGAAGGCGGGCTCCTCCGGGCAATAAGATTTCTGGGGCGGCGACTGCATTTTCCGATGGCGGAATACCTCGATATGCCGTTCAGCACTTTCTCTGATTTTTTGACCGACGAACTGGAGACGATAAACCGTGGGCGGAATAAGCCAGAACCTTAAGGCCGTCATTACCTTTGGCGGAAACCTGGATAATTCATGGAAACGATCTGCAGATGGTCTGCAAAAAAGCCTGAAAGATGTCGGAAAGCAGTCCGAACGACTGACAAAAGATCAGACTAAACTGGCAGCAGAAATCAAACGCGCCAAACTGGCCGGTGAAAGCTTGGGTGATTTGAAGCGCCGCTATACCGATGTTTCCAGGGAAATCCGCAAAACGGAGGCGGAGCAGCAGAAACTGAATGTACAGATGCAAAAAGCACAGCGCATTCAGGCATTCAAAGGAACCGGTAAAGGTCTGTTCCGGCGCGGTCTGGGGATCGCCGGGCAGGTGGGCGGGATGTTTGGGTCCGGGCTGGCTATTGGCGGTGGCGGTGTGGTGGCTTCAGCACTTGGCACACTGATAGCGCCAGCTGCCACCAATGCTGAAACGGCAACCCGCACTAATGTCGCAAAAAGTTACGGCGTGGACGTGGCCACGTTTAATGCCTGGGATTCTCTGGCGAAGCAGTACGACATGAATGCGGAAAACATTGGCGATCTCTTTGAAGAGTATCTGCACAAATCCGGGGAGTATAAACAGAACGGTAAGCAGGGCTCGCTGCAGGATGCGTTTGAAACGCTCGGGTTCAAAGCGGGGGATTTTGCCGGGCTCAGCGATATGGCGCAGTTCGACAAAATTGTTGAACGGGCGCTCAGCCTTCAGGACGAGTCAAAAGCCTCCTTCGCACTGGATTCTCTTTTTGGCGGGGAAGCGAGCAAACTGCTGATGCTTATCAAGCAATCTGGCCGGAGCTACCGCGACCTGATGGACGAACAGCGGCGCTACAACCTTGTGACCAAAGAGGGGGCTGATGGGGCGGTTGCGGGTAATCAGGCTATCAATAATCTCCGCACCGTTTTCTCTTCTGCGGTCGCAGAAATTTCCGGGCAACTGGGAAATGAACTGGCGCCGGATATCCGTAACCTGACAAATGATCTTGCCGACTGGTTCAAAGGTGGCGGGATCAAGCGCATTGTGACATTCCTGCGAAATGACCTTTATCCCGGCGTTCTGTCGTTCGGGCAGGGGGTGGTTTTTGTCGGCAAAATTATTTATGCCCTGGCTAAAAAGCTGTCCTGGCTGCTTCCGGATGACCGTAATGACCAGCGTGACGTCCTCAAAACGCTTGCGGCAAATGGGGTAGAAAGAGCGCGTTTCAGGGCCAGCCAGAATGGACAGGGGGAATGGTTTGACCAGCAACTGAAAGAGCGTCCGGACCTGCCGCAAAAAGTTAAGCACTTCTGGGAATCCACCCGGGGATTGTTTGGCTTTGATTCTGATGATGAAACATTTAACAAATCGCTTGATAAATATCTGTCACCGGAAGGCGGCGAATCGCTTTTAAACTGGAATGTAGCGCTACAGCAGAACAAGGAGCATGCAGCGCAAACCATTAACGATGAGCCGGATAGCAGTGCTGGTGTCTGGGATAAATATTCAAACGCTTCCCTTCTTCCCGCCGGGCAGCAGGAAAGACATGCTACTGCAACAGACAGATTACCTGCTGAGCCTGTGATTCTGAAAGACGAGAGTACGGGCGGTTACTGGGAAAGCCTGCTTCAGAAAATGGATGTACTGGATAAGCAGCCGCCATCACGGCAGATAACCGATAACCGCAAATTTGAGTACCACTTCGAAATTAATGCCGCGCCGGGACAGGATGAGAAAGCCATTGCCGATGAAGTGACCACGGTGACGAAAAACAATTCTGCCTTCAATGGTGATAACAGCCTTCTGGATGGGGGACTTGTCTGGTGAGTGAAATTATCCCGATATTTGAAGATTCCGGCCAGCGCGGTGCAGGCGCATTACGGGGTGGGCAGGAAGCCCGCGTGATGATGATGCTGGGGAATTTCGCCTTTTCGATTGATACAGCAGCTTATCATCAGCTTACCCGTGAGGCCAACTGGCGCTGGAGTGAACAGGAACGCATCGGCAAACAGGACCTTCTTCAGTACACCGGAAAGCCGGGGCGTACTGTCAGGCTTGAAGGGCAGTCCCACGCCTTTTTCCGTAAAGGGGTGGATGGCGTGAATGATTTATTTGATCTTGCCGATCAAGCGAAACCCCAGCAGCTTGTCAGCGGAGAAGGCGATGTGCTGGGGTGGTGGGTGGTGACCGACTTTTCAGACACGACGAGTAAGTTTTTACCGGGTGGTGGTCACCGAAACAAAAACTGGACGATGACGCTAAAACACTATGCCGACGATCTATCAAACCCGTGACGGAGATGTACTGGATGCAATTTGTGCCGTGCATTACGGTACTGAAAATCTTTCAGACTCAGTGACTCAGGTTCTTGAAGCCAATCAGGGGCTGGCGGATCAGGGGGCTATGTATCCTTCCGGCCTGTATATCACACTGCCGGATCTGGTGACGCCCGTAGCGGAATCGCCATTCAGTTTATGGGATTGATATGGCAGATCAGACAGCGATGCCGGAATATGCGCCGGCCTTCAGCATTCAGGCCGAAGGGAAAGATATCACCCGGGTGCTGCAACAATGCCTGAGTGAACTGACCCTGACGGATTATGGTGGGGCAACAGCAAAAGCCGATGAACTGAAAATCAGCCTCATCTCTGAAACACTGGCACTACCTACCAAAGGCGCCCGGCTTCGGGTCGCTCTGGGATTCAATGATCAACTAATCGATAAAGGCTGGTTTGTTGTCAGTGGTGTCTCCAGCAGCGGCCCGCCGAGGCGTATTGAGCTTTATGCGACCGCCGCGCCGATGAACGCCCAGAAACAACCCGGAGATGTGACAAGCCAGAAAACCCGGAGCTGGGATAACCTTCGCCTTGCCGATATTGTCAAAACAGTGGCCACCGATAATGGGCTTATTCCCCGCGTGGCCGACGCGCTGAAAGATATTCGTATCAACCATATTGATCAGGTGGCGGAATCCGATGCCAACCTGCTCGCAAGGCTTGCGCGTGACTACAACGCAGTGAGTAAACCATCTGGAGGTTACTGGCTTTTTTTGCAACAAGGAGCCACGGCAACGGCTTCAGGGAAACAGACTGGCGGGATCACCATCACACCGGATGAAGTATCAAACTGGTCCTACAGTGAAGGTGAGCGAGGGAGTTCGACGGGTAAAGCTACAGGGAGTGGAGGAAAAGCCAAAGAGAAAATCGGTGTGCGTTATTACGACGAGGAGGACGGCACGACAAAGACCTCCTCCGTTGAACATGATGGCCCGGCGATGACCAATCCCTATACCCAGTCGGAGAAAAACACCGCCGAGCAACAGGCAAAATCCAGGAAAACACAGGCGAAGCGTAACGAGCAGAAAATGACGCTCACGGGGCCATGTCGCCCTAAACATGTTCCGCTGACAGCAGAAGCAAGTGTGTCGACTTCCGGTTTTGGCTCCCGTGAGGATCGGGCCTGGGTGGTTGAGTCTCTGGTATTGTCTCTGACGTCAGCGGGATTCAGCTACACCTATAACCTTGTCGTGGATATTCGTAAACCCGCAGCGGCTTCGAAAAAATCAGAAAAGCAGGACAAAAAAGGCCCGTCTTACTTCGGTTAACCCTTACGCCATCCGGCGACTCAGCAACGGAATTTAATCATGAACGGTGTAAACAACCGGACCGGAAAACGCCTGTCCGGCGTCGCCCATTTGCGCCAGTCCGTCAGCGACATTCTGACCACTCCCATCGGGAGCCGGGTTCTTGTCCGTGACTATGGCAGTGATCTGTTTTCGCTGGTGGATAACCCACGGGATGATTTGACCCGACTACAAATAATCGCTGCGTCTGCGACCGCACTGGCCCGGTGGGAGACGCGGCTGAAGGTAACACGTGTGCTTGTTTCCTTTCCTGAAGGGGAGTCCGGCTGTGTGCTGGATATCGAGGGGATCAACAAGGAAACCAATTTACCTGTCAGAACGGGAGACATAACGATTTATGGCAAGCAGCTATGACGTGATCAACCTGTCCGAACTGGACGTACCGGATGCCATTGTGGTGCCGGATGCGAATGAAATATTCACCCGGTGGCTGGCGCGCCTGCGGGAACTAGATAAGCAGTTTGATGCGCTGGTGGAATCCGATCCGACGTTTAAACAGGGGGAGGTGAATGCCTACCAGCTGACGCTGGCGTTCCAGCGGGTTAATGATGCCGTGCGGGCGGTATTTCTCGCGAGTGCAAAAGAGGCAGACCTTGATCAGATAGGTGCCGCATTCAACGTTAAACGGCAGATGATTAAGCCCGGCGATCCGCTTGCCATACCGCCCGTGGAGCCTGAACTGGAAGACGATGCAGCATTTCGCGAACGTATCCAGCTTTCATGGGCGCAACTGAATACAGCAGGCGCGCGTAACGCATACCGCTTTCATGCGAAGTCTGCCGATACGGATGTGCTGGATGCCGATGCCTATGGGCCGGAAACTCATAACCGGCCAGGCTACGTTGATGTTTATGTCCTGTCACGCACGGGGGATGGGACAGCGGGGCAGCCCCTGCTTGATAAGGTTAACAGCACACTGAATGCAGATGAAATCCGCCCGTTAACTGACTATGTGACGGTAAAAAGTGCCACGATTGCAAACTATGCCGTTACGGCGGAGCTGGAAATTCCGGAAGGACCGGACGCCAGTACAGTGCTGAATAATGCCATCGATGTTTTACGGTCATACACCATGCTTTCCCATCGGATTAAAACTGTCATCCCGCTGTCCGCCATTTATGCCGCGCTGCAGCAATCCGGTGTGGTACGGGTAAGGCTGATTTCTCCGGTAGCAGATCTGGAAGCGGAACCGGGTAAAGCGCCGTGGTGTACCGCCATTAATGTCACCCGCAGGGAGGTAAGCAGCAATGACGGCTAAGTTTCGATCTCTGCTTCCTCCTGGCGCATTTAATGAAGAGCGGGCGCAGGAGCAGGCCAGCGCTGAGCAAATCGCCACCCTCGATACCAACATGGTGCGCAAGTCCAAAAATCCTGACACCTGTCCGGCGCATCTTCTCCCCTGGCTGGCCTGGGAGCATGCCGTTGATTTCTGGGATGACGGCTGGACAGAGGCGCAGAAGCGACAGGTGATAAAAGATGCCGCTTATGTTCATCAGCACAGGGGAACGGCCGGGGCGGTACGCCGTTCTCTCGGGTCAGTAAACCTGCCCACGACCGTGGTTGAGTGGTGGGAAGACACCCCGCGCGCTGAACCTTACACCTTCCGGATCGAAGTACAGAGCAGTGAGGGGGTCAGTGACGCTCTCTATCATCAGATTCGCCAGCTTACCGAGCGGGCCAAAAACCTGCGCAGCTATCTGAGCAAAATCGATGTGATGGCGAATGTGGGTATGGACGGGGCTTTTTATATTTCGGGTGCGACAACAGCGCATATCGATGTGGACATTTTTGCCGGGGAATCTCATGGCTGATTACTACTCAATTATCACTAACCGGGGTAAGGAACTGGAGGCGGAGGCGCTGGCCAGTGGTCGCCTGATTGTACTGACTCACTTTGTGGTGGGGGACAGTAATGGCAAGCAGGTCAAACCCGATCCGGCACAAATCCGGTTAATCAATGAAACGTTCCGGGGAGATATCGCTGAGCTGGTGGTATCCCCGGAGCAGTCCACGCAGTTAATGGCGAAAATCGTTCTTCCGATCGGGGTTGGTGGATTCACCGTTCGTGAAGTCGGTTTAATGACTGACGCCGGAGAGCTTTACGCTGTGGCAAACTGCCCATCGATCGATAAGCCGGTTGGTGGTGTCAGCGTTAATATGCAGTTTCGCCTGGCGGTATCAGATACTTCAAATATCACGCTGAATGTTGCAACAGGCGACGGCTTATTCCTGCGCATTGACCAGAACCTGAAAGAGATAAAAGCGCGGGGCGCAGAAGCACAAAAAACATCGCGTGAATCCATTGGTGTCCTCGATGGCACGACACAGCAAAGAGGGCTGGTTCAACTTAACAGCGCGTTGAACAGCACCAGTGAAACGCAGGCTGCCACCCCTGCGGCAGTTAAGATCGTAATGGATAATGCGAATGCGCGACTGGCGAAAGACCGCAACGGCGCTGATATACCGAATGTCGCATTATTTCTACAAAACCTTGGTTTAGTAGAAACCATAA